>CAZWMQ010000001.1:0-31435 GCA_964635125.1 uncultured Candidatus Saccharibacteria bacterium
CTTTGCGAAGTGATCAAGATGATGAAAGTGATAATGCTGGGGTCCGATTAATGACTATACATGCAGCTAAAGGTTTAGAATTTGATTATGTTTTTATTATTGGTCTAGAAGAAGATTTATTTCCTCATATTGATATCGGTAATAATAAGAAAAGTTTGGAAGAGGAAGAGGAAGAGAGGAGGTTATTTTATGTAGCGATTACTAGAGCGAAACAAAAACTATATCTTTGCTATGCAGAAATGAGGACTATTTATGGAGAAAAGAAAATAAATATCCCTAGTGAATTTTTAGAAGAAGTTGATGAGTTACCAAGTTCAGCCGTGATTTATAATGAAATATATTATTCTGAAACTTCAATTGATAACAAAAAAAATAAATATCGAAATCTTCTAAACTTTGACGAAGATCTAGAAGATATTTTCTAATTTACCAAAAAATTGATATGCTAATCATGAACTAATATGTTTAAACCAAAAAAATCTTTAGGGCAAAATTTTTTAACCAATCAAAAAGCTTTATTTGACATAGTTTCTGCTGGCAATATTCAAAAAAATGAATTAATTTTAGAAATTGGTGGGGGAAAGGGGGCTTTGACTGAGAAAATTTTATCTTTGAAAGCTAACTTAATTGTGATTGAAAAAGATACAGAATTATTTACATTTTTAAAAGAAAAATTTAAAACTTATCTTGAAAATAAACAATTAATTCTTATAAATGAAGACATTTTAAAAATAGACTTAGAAAGTCTATTAAAAAAATATTTCTCCTACTATAAAGTTAAAAAATATAAATTAATCGCAAATATTCCTTACAATATAACTGGGGCTATATTTGAGAAATTTTTAACTTTAGAAAATAAACCTGATAAATTAGTGCTTCTAGTCCAAAAAGAAGTTGCTTTGAGAATTGTAGCTAAAAATAAAAAAGAATCTATCCTCTCTTTATCGGTTAAATTATACGGAAATCCTAAAATAATCTCTAAGGTTTCAGCTGGTAGTTTCTACCCTAAACCAAAAGTTGATAGTGCTATACTTGAAATTATAACTAAAACTCTAATTCTAAATAAAAGAAAAGAAGAATTATATTTTAAAGTAATTAAATCCTCTTTCGCCCATAAAAGAAAATTAATGTTAAATAATCTAAAAAAAGATTTTTCGGAGGTTGATTTTCTTAACATATTTAAAAAATTAAAATTAAATCCTAAAAGTAGAGCCGAGGATCTAAATAAGTCTGACTTTCTTAATATTGTGGATAACCTCTAATTAAAAAAATAAAAAATTTTTCTATGGTAAAATTATATAGTATTTAATCAATATAAAATTAACTTAAAATTATGAGTCTAAAAAATAATGAAATACTAGAAAGATTTCGTGAATTATTATCTAATGTAAGTATTAAGACTTATCTATATGGAATTGGTGCTGTCGCAATGATAATTTTAATTATTTGGAATGCTCATCAAAACAAAAGTTATATTGTAAACAGACCTGATGGTAAAATAGATTTACAAATTGATAAAGTAGCTAAAGATTACGGCTTAGATATTTCAAGTGATAACTCTGATAATGCTAATAATACTGATTATGTTAATTCTGATAGTAACTTAACTAATGATTTATCTCAGTCCTTGTTCTTAACTGCTATGTATTTAGATCAAAATGGAGTAACTGACCCAACCGCTAAAGGTCAAATTTTAGCTAATATTATTTATGATTATCAAAAACAAGCCCAAGCTAAAGTTTATACTAATACTGACTTAAACATAATTCGTGGAACAGACTCTAACTCCATACAAGATTATTATAAAAGTATTAGTCAGGCCATTAGTTCTTATCAAAGTTCTTTAAATGAAGTTACCATAAGCGATGACTCTAATACTAAAGACTTAACTGAGCAAAATCTAATTAATTTTAAAGGTAGCATTACTGCTGATATTTTAAAAATTATAGACATTGATAATAATTTCATCAATAATTTATTATCTATTCCCGCTACATCAGACGGCTCAGTTTATCAACTTCAACTTATTAATCTTATAAGTGAGCAAAATGTTTTCTTAAAATCCTTAGCTTATATAGATACTGATCCTATGAAATATATCTTAAATAATGGGGGAGATTTCCAGCAGAAATTCACTAGTGATATGACTAGTATTTTAAATGCCTTTAATGATTATTTTAAAAAGTCGGGAGTTAAATTTTAATTAAAGCTAATATAATAAATAAGTATGAAAAAAACAATTTTAAATAAAAATAAATATATTCTAATATTTTTAATTACAATAATAATGCTCTCCTCCTTTTTTGGAATTAATACAAAAAAGATTAATGCCCAAATACCGCCAGTAGTTAATGATCCTGTAAACACTTCTGTGAGTATATTTAAAAAAATCCAAGATGCTGTTAATCATGTTCAGGATTATGTAGTCTTAGCTCAACAATTAGCTAATTCCTATCAAAGTGCTAAAGCTTTAGTTCAACAAGTAACTAATCTTAATCTAACTAATACAGCGGTTAATATTAGTTCAGATCAGATTCTGACTTATGGGCAGACCGCTCTTAAAGTCTTGGCTGGTGATCAAGGAACTAGCACTAATGTTAATACTAATGGTAATCAAATTGTCACTAGTTTAAAGAACTTCACCGATAAAGTTGGAGTTAACGAGATTCGTAAAGCTTTAGAGGATTTTAAAGATCCGTCTAATGCCACTCCTTTTTCAAGTCAATTAAAAAGTGCTTTAGTGGACTTTACAAAAAATATTAGCGACACTGAAACTGGTAAATTAGTTAATTTCTCCCTCCCATATATTGCTAGAAGCGAGATTTGTAATGATACTAATTTAAAAAACATTATTAAAAATGGAGAACCTGCTGACTATGTAAATGCTAAAAAAGCTGTGGCTAATGTTGATATTGATAAAGCTTGCCAATCTCCTAATATAATGTTAGGTAAAGATCAGGCCATATTCGTATCTTTAGCTAAAGCTGGCTATGGTGGTATTAAAACCGAGCAAGCTCTCGCTGACCCTAACAATACTCCCTCTGGAGTAATCGCTAATACTATCTCTAAAGTAGCTAACTTAAAAGATGCTGCTGAAACTATCGCAACTCAACAAACTACGGCTACTAATTTAGTAATAGGTCAGCAGAGTTGTTTTGATAAGAATGGTAAATTAGTTAATTATGATCCGGCTTCAACTAAAAGCACCGATAAGATTTGTTACTCGACCAACTCAACTCCAGATCAAAGTGGAGCTATAGTTAAAGATAGAAATGCCGCAGCTCTCTTATCTCCATACATTTCAATGCTAGCTCGATCTATTGCGACAACTAATCAGACTGGGAATTGTAATCTGGGCCCATCTGAAGAAAAACAAAGGCGAAACCAAGTAAAAGCTCCTGCTAAATCAATTCCTATAAGTAATGGACCTACTATAAATCCTCCTAAAACTTTACAACCCCGTAATACCCCAAACACTGGATATGAAAATATTTTTAATAGAATCTTTACTTCCATATTTACCACAGCTTCTGCCCAAAATCTTAGTGGTGTAAGTAAAACTCTATCTGGTATTACTAAAACCATAAATAATGCTAGTAATTGCATTAGTCTTGGCTCTCAAATTATGAATACTATTGTTGGAGTCTTAAATATTGGCGGAAGTAATGCTACTAAAGCTTTAAGCGGAGAAGATAATCCTTATTCTCGTTTGTCTGATAGTTTTGATAGTATTCTTAATAGTCAAGATAGTCAGAACAATCTCTATGCTGATGCTTTTCAAAGTCAACAAGAGTATGAGAAAGGGAACACTGGTTATACTATTGATGATTTAAAAAACACTTTAACTACTTATAAAAATATTCGTCAAATAAATACAGATAAGTTAAATGATATGTTATTCACTTATGCTTTTGTTAATCTAGCCATTGCTAATAGTAAAGCTTCTCTACCTTCACAAGGAAGTTGTTCTGGGTTTTTAAGTCTCAATTGTAAAGCTAAAAAAGCAAATATTAAAACTATTGCCAATATTAAAGATAGTGTGACTGGGCTACAAGAAGCTATAATTAGCCTAAACAATAATATTAAATCCTTAATAAAGGAAATGGCAAAAAATAATTACAAAGAACAGCAAATTGCTAAGCTTAACGATGAATTTCAAAATACTGATACCAAAGTTGAAGACAATCAAGATGCTTTAGCTAGTGTCTTAGATGATGCTTATACTGATAATGACTATGCTAATTTCAATTTAGATTGAAATTATACTCCAAAATTCCAAGATAGCTCTACTGATCCGAGCACTATAACTCCAATTAGTGATGACTTAAGTGCTAAAGCTAAAGCTCAAGAACAAGCTAGGCAAACAAAAGCTCTAATTCCACCTCAAGTTGAGAAAGAGGGCCCTTATAGTATGAACAATCTTGATAATTTAAGATTAAGAGCTTGGAAGATATTCCAAAGATATATAAATGCTGCAACTGATAATACATCTTGGTTCTTAAATTTCTTAAATCAAAATCCTTGCTTCACTAACTCTTCTACCTTAACTCAAGCTATGAATTGTAATACTAAAGATGCCATACCTCAAACCAAAATTAAAGAAATTTCTGATCTATTATCTCGTTACGGTATGTCTCAAGTTAAATATCTTGATCCTAATATACCAAGAGCTGGTAAAACTAATGTAATTAATGTCTTAACTCCAGATCAATCCGAGACTTGGTCAGAATTAAGCTTTTGTAATAATTTAGGCATTGCAACTACGATCTGTGATGCAAGTAATGGTATTAATTTATTTAAAGATTATACTGAAACTTTAAATGATGGAACTTTAACTGGTGATCAATTAGATAATCTCTGCCTTAAAGTTCATCAAGATGTTAATCAAGTAGTTGAAGAGCAATGTTCAACTACCAATGATCCTGATCTCTTAAATCAATGCTCTAATCAGAAACCACTTTTAATTCAACAAGCAGAAGATAATTGTGTAGATACTGATACTGGAACCACTTCAACCACTTCGACTGTTGCTACTCCTTAGTTAAAATAAAAAGCTTCTTATTAAAAGGTCGTAGAAACGACCTTTTAATATTTAATATGATAAAATAAAGGAATGAAAAAAGGGTTTCTCAGAAATAAAAAGTTAAATATTATTACTTTAATAATATTAATAATGTTTTCACTAATAATAAAAAAAAGTTTTGCTGATGTTACATTTAAGAGCAAAATAGATTATTTTAATAACTTTTTTTCTAGTCAAAGTAATAATCTTAGTGAAGATGAACAAAAAATAGTTTTAAAAGAATTTAAAGACTATGCGTCCTTGACTGGAATGTATCTCGTATTAGAAGATACTAGTAATGGTGCTGATATAGGTTATACTGTAAGCTCCTTAACAGATGATCAAAAAAATACATTTAAAAAAATAATATCTGAATATGGGAATCCTTTTATAGCCTATTCTTTGAACAAAGATAAGATAAATTTTTATAATATAAAAAATTCTGACATAGATAGAGCTGAGAAGTATATAAATGATTTAAGCAACGATCTTTCGGCAAAGAATAATTTAAGCTCGCTAGATCAAGAATTTATAAACAAACTTTTATCTATATATGATACTTCTAGATCTTTTTTTAAAGACTCTAACTCTCTTAATAATGATAATTATATAAATATATATAATCTCTACAAAAATAAAAAAGGTTCTTATAATTATATATCTTTTTATGGTACAGGGACTAATAATAGCGGAGGTGATCTTGAAAGAATATATAGCACTCTAGATGGTGAAGCTTCTGGTAATGTAGTTCAAGGTCTTATTTTAAGAGAATGGAGAGTTTTTTTATATAATGCAATAAATCAATTAAAATCTTTTTATAATAATAAAAATATTAATAAAGATATCTTAGATTATGTTGGAGATAGAAGTCAAGGTCATATACTACAAAATATTTACGACCCTAAAGGTATTGGCTTTGGAAACCAATCTCTAACAGACGACGAGATAAGCAAAAATCAAGCTACTGTAGAAGATGTCACTATTCCAGTTCCTATTAAAACTGATGCTTCTACAGGACTTTCTGGTCTTATAGTAAATCCAGACACTGGAGATATTAAACAAGATTTTACTCAAGTTGGTAAGTGTCCTGCGAATTTACCATTTTTGAGAATTTTTGGTTCTGATATAGTTAGTAACACTAATTGTAGTGTCGTCGCTTATTTAATAAATAAATTATTAGATGTTATTAATTCTATCTTTGCAGCTATTTTAAATTTAGCAATTGGATTGTTTAACTGAACCATCCGCTTTGGAATTGAAAATTTTTCAAACTTAGTAAAAGGTTCTGGGGCCTATATAATTTATCAAAAAATAATTCTAGCTTTAATTGTTTCTCTGATCCTGCCCTTTGTCTTTTATTTAATTTTACGAGCTTTAATTGATAATGATATGGATAAAATTAAAAAAACCTTACCAAGATTATTATTTACGGCTTTATTTGTCTATTTCTCTTTTACAATTACTGGATTTTTAATTGACCAATCTAATGTATTTACTTTAAAAATTTCTTCTACTTTGAATAATGCTGGTAATCTGGGTGATAATATATCAAATTTAATTTTGAGAAATACTGCCGGAAAGGATAAGGGTTTTACTCAAGCTCCAGATATTCCTGCGCCAGGTGAGCCAACATCTATTCCTATTTACCTAGTTCAAGTCTTAGTAACTGGTTCGGCGATTATGGTCTTCTTCCAAGCTGGGGTTTTAATATTTTCAAGAGCGATTATTCTCTTATTATGTTTGATATTTTCTCCAATCATGCTATTACCAGAAGGTATACATTCTAAGATTGATGAATACCGGAAAAAATTAACTGAATACTTCACTAACAATCTACTGTTAGCTCCAATCTTTATGTTCTTAGCTTTAATTGCAATTAAAATTGGGCAAGTTGGTGGTAGTTTAGTTGGAGACACTTTAAATGGTGTTCAGGGCTGAGACGGGACGTTTTTAGCTGGTGCGATATCTGGAATAATCTCAATTATTATCTTAATGATAGCCATAGCTATTGCGAAAAAAATGTCTGGAGAAATTGGAACCAAGTTGTCAGGAAAAATCTCCTCTTTCACCGGAAATTTAGCTTTTGGTGGTACTTCTCGTATGTTAAAAGGAGCAACAAATACTTTAGCTAATAGTGAAAGATTTAAGGGCTGAGTTGCGGAAGGAACAAGAACAGGGAGAGTGGCTAATAATTTAGTTAATAGTTTAAAAGGCTCTACTTTTGATATTCGAAATAATAAAACTTTTCAAAAAGCTTCTGGTGGATCTTTTGGAAGGGGGACTAATCAAACCGCTGAAGATAGTTATAATCGTCGCTATCGTAAAGAAAAAGCTTATAATGATCTCTTAAATGAAAAAGGATCGGAGAGACATTTAAATAGATTAAAAAATGGAGCTTTTATTGGTAGGCAAATTGCTAGAGATTTAGAAAATGGAAAAAATCTTAATTTTAACGATTCTTTAAAAACAGGAAATAGACAAAATAAATCTTTCGACCAAGCCAATTCTGAAACTGATAAAGATAAAAGACTAGATAAAGTTACTAAAGAAATAGATAAGCATTTTAAAGATAATAAGAAAGGTGATAAATATTTCTCATCTGAATTAGCTAAGCCAGAAAATGCTGTTTTATTACAGAAACTAAAAAAAGCTAATGCGGAAACAAATGAAAGTGAAAGAAAATCTGAATTCTTAAAAGTTGTAAAAGAATTTGAAGATACTATAGCTAAACAGAAAAATAACAATTCTCAAATTAACAATCCAGTTGCTAATCAAACTAATAATAAACAACCCATACCCTTAGAAGCGGGTCAGGGTGGAACTCAATTTATAGGCCCCAAACCTACAGAAAAAGATGTGGAGGCTCAGCAAAAAAGAAAAGAAGAATTAATGGCTAAAAGAGGTGGTAGAGAGCAATTTGAAAAAGATAAGATCGCTTTAGAAAAAAACAAAGTCGAAGCGTATCAACAAAAAGTATTAGACGATCTTAAAGCTAAAGGACCAGCTCCTTCAACAATAAGACCAGACCAATTAGACTCTTTGAAATTTAAATTGAAAAGGAATAATGAGGAACGTCTAGCTCAACTCAGTGCTAAAGCTTTTGCTGATGCTTTGAAAACAAATCTTACTCCGATTCTTACCTCAATTAAAAATAGCAAAGATAATTCAAATAAGAATACGGGAAATAAAGGAAAGGTTACTAATATAAACCAGTCTGAAAAAGAAACCGCCTAATCTTTTCTTAATTTGTAATTATTTGATATAATTAATTTATTATGGATGGAAACTCAATAAAAATTAATAATCTTAATGAAAATAATACTGATAATCCTTTAACTGATTTAATTTTAGATGACAATTCTACCGACTCAAGTAAAAATAACTCAAAAGACTCAGAATTAGAGGAGAAGGGCGACATAACCTCAAACCCTGACGAACAAGGAGAGGAATACGACTTTCTAAATAAAGATAAAAAATCCTTAAATGATGCTGATATTGTCACCACCCAATTTGACTCTGCCTTTAAAAAATCCTCGCCTGTAATTCAAAATTACATTCTTAATGATAAATTTGAAGAAAATATAAAACTAATCTGTAAAATTGAAAAATTAGACGAAGATAAAGCTAAAATTATCATTGAAAATATTACAGTTTCCATACTGGTTGGTCTTTTACCAATTTCTGTTGCCAAAGATACGATGATTGAAAGTTTCCGCTCTAGTGGAATACTTTTAGAATCTTTTACAGCTGGAATGATAATGAAAAGTATTGATACTTATATTTTGTCAGATATTAGAAAAAAAATTTTAGAAAGTAAGGTTGATTCTAATCGAGAAATTCGACATCTTACTTTGAAAGAAAAGAGAGATGAGACAGCCAAAGAAGACTTAAGAAAAATACTTTTAGAGAAAACCGGAAATATATCTGGGGCCGGGCAACCGTTAATTCAATATCAACATCGAGACTTGTCTCAAGAGAAAAAAGTGGCCCAAGTTAAATTAGAAAAAGAATCTAAACCAGAATTAAATCGTGAGACTTTATTATCTAAACTAGGATTAGTCGATATTACTGATACTCAAAAAGCTTTGGATCGAATGCGAGAAATTAAAAAAGCAGAAGAAAACAGAATTGAGAATATTAAAAACCCTTCAAATTCAAATCAAGCTTCTGATTTAGACGAGACTATTGATGCTAAAGAAAAACTTGGAAACAATAATGAGACGAGTAATAACTTAGCAAGTATTCTTCAAAATAAATTAAATCGAAAAGAAGATGAAAATACTAATTTAGATAATTTAAGAGAGCAAAGAGGTATCAAAGAAGCTGAAATTGAAAAAAATAAAAACACTTTTAATTTTAATACTACTGAAAACAATTATACAGAATCTACAGACCCTTATCGAGAGACTATTACTTAATCTAAAAATTAAATCAATGTTTTAGAATATAGTTTATATGCTAAAATATAAGTATGCAATTCAAAATTCCTCAATTCTTGGATGTAGAAGACAAGATATTTGGACCTTTTACTTTTAGGCAATTTAGTTATTTATTGGCTTCCATTGCTTTTGCTTATATTTTTTGGAAAATAATACCTTTAAAAATAATAGCTATACCTTTTATACTCATATTTTCTGGGACTTTCTTAGCTTTAGCTTTTGTAAAAATAAGTAATAGACCTTTTATTGATATTTTAGAAGCAGCTTATAAATATGTTTTAAATAATAAGACATATATTTGGAAAAAAAATGATGATATTAAAGAACTAGTTCAAAACAATCAAGATTTAAGAGCTAGAAATATACTCAAAAAATCTTTAGAGTTGGAGTCCGATAAAAATAATGAAAAAAAAGTAACTTTAGATAAGCTTAAAAAAATATCTGCGGAATTAGATATTCTAGATGAAAATAAAAAAGAAAATGTCGCAATTAGTTTAAGAGAACAACTATTAAAAAATAAAAATACTTATCAAGGTAAAAATTATTAAAACTAAAAATTTAAAATGTTATACTATAATTATGCTTAAAAACTCATCCCAAAGCTTTGTTCCGATCCGTGAAGTCCGCAATGGAGTTGTTATATTAAATAATGGTAATATGAGAGCTTTATTATCAACTACTTCTATTAATCTTTCTTTAAAAAGTGAAGACGAGCAAATGGGAATTTACACTGGTTTCCAATCTTTTCTTAATTCTTTAGACTTTAATATAGAGATATTTTTGCAATCTAAAAAACTCGACATAAGAAATTATATTGAAATTCTAAAAGATAGAGAGCAACAGGTGGAAGAAGAGTTATTAAAAATACAAATTAAAGAATACATTAAATTCATTCAAAAATTTACTGAGGAGCAAAATATTATGACTAAAACTTTCTATGTAGTTGTTCCTTATGATATTCCGTCTATTATCTCTAGTGATAATAAGACCATCTCTGATGTTGAATTTGTAAAAAATGAAAATCAATTAATGCAAAGAGTTTCTATAGTAGCTAGTGGTCTTACTCCACTTGGTTTAAAAGTTCAAATGGCTAACACCGAAGAAGTGGTTAGTTTATTTTATAAACTTTACAACCCTAATGAATTAAATATACCTAAATTTAATAATTAATATGGGACTATTAGATATTTTTAACAAAACCAAAACTGATCCGAAAGCTCCTCTGACTAAAGAAGAGGTTTATAATAAAGCTAGTGAAGAATTAAGAAATATTTTAGCTCCTTCTGGAATTAAAATATCTTCTCAAGAGTTAAATCTTTCTGGTAAAATAAGTAAAAGTTACTTTGTTATCTCTTATCCTAGATATTTAAATGATGCCTGGTTAGCTCCAGTTATTAATTTAGATAAAATATTCAATATTGCTATACATATTACTCCTTTAGCTACAGCAGAAGTGATGAAAAAGTTTCAAAAAAAAGTAGTCGAGGTCGAGAGTCAGATTTTAGCTAAACAAGAAAAAGGGGAGGTTAGGGATCCGATGTTAGAAACTTCTCTTTCAGATTTAGAAAATTTAAGAGATTCTTTACAACAAGCTAGTGAGAAAATGTTTGAAGTCTCTTTATATATTACAATCTACGGAGATAATGAACAAGAACTTAAAAGTACAGAAACTGAAATTAAAAACCTTTTTGAAAGTAGATTAATCTATATTAGGCCGACTATATTTCAACAAGCTGAAGCTTTAAAAACTGTATTTCCTTTTGCTACTGATGAATTAAAAGTTACTACTCAAATTAATACGACTCCACTTTCCTCCTTTTTCCCATTTTTATCTTTTGATTTATCTTCGGATAAGGGCATATTATATGGTCTAAATAGACATAATGGTTCTTTAATAATTTTTGATAGATTTTCTCTAGAGAATTACAATAGTTTAGTCTTTGCAGTATCTGGAAGTGGTAAATCTTACTATACAAAATTAGAAATTTTAAGAACCTTAATGTTTGATACTAATATATTGATTATTGACCCTGAAAAAGAATATGAATATTTAGCAGAATCTGTGGGTGGGAGATATTTTGATATTTCTTTAAATTCCAGCCACCATATTAATCCTTTTGATTTACCAATTCCAACTGAAGATGAATCCGTATCTGAAGTTTTAAGAAGTAATATTATAAATTTAGTAGGTCTGATGAGAGTTATGCTTGGTGGATTAACTCCGGAAGAAGATTCAATAATAGATAGAGCCTTAACAGAAACTTATGCAATTAAAGATATTACCTCGGAAACTGAAAGCTTGAGCGGGGTTGAATTTCCTTTATTAAAAGATTTTGCTGATGTTTTGTCCGGCCTAGAAGGGTCTGAAAGTCTTACTCAAAGACTCTCTAAATACATCGATGGGGTTTGGTCCGGGTTTATTGGACAACCTTCGAATGTTGATATTAATAAAAAATTAGTTTGTTTTTCAATTCGAGATATGGAAGATGAGTTAAAACCTGTGGCAATGTATATTATTACTCATTTTATATGAGGTGAGGTTAGAAAAGAATTAAAAAAGAGACTTTTAATTATCGATGAAGCCTGGATAATGATGAAAAGTGATGACACTGCCTCTTTCTTATATGGTATGGCTAAGAGAGGTCGTAAATATTATTTAGGATTAGCAACAATCTCTCAAGATGTAGGAGACTTTTTAAGATCGCCATATGGACTTCCAATTATTACTAACTCTAGTATGCAATTATTAATGAAACAATCTCCGTCTAGTATTGATTTAATTCAAAAAACTTTTAACCTAACCGATGAAGAAAAATACTTATTATTAGGTTCTGGAGTTGGAGAAGGAATATTCTTTGCTGGGCAAAAACATGTAGCGATTAAAGTTATTTCTTCCTACATTGAAGACCAGATTGTCACCACGAACCCGGAGCAGCTTCTAGAAGCTAAAAAACAAAGAGAAGAAAAAATTACAAAATCTGAGGAAGTTAAGTAATATATTTTGTTATAATATACTTATTATATGAAAAATATTTTTAAAATTATCATATCTATTTCTCTAATTTATTTTATTTTTTTAAATACTAAAGCCCAAGATATTGGAGTAACTTCTAATTTAACTATGGACTGGGAAGTTTTAAATAGTTATACTCCACCTTTTTATGAAGGAAAGCCTCTCCCTGGGGAAGCCGCAACGATTAAAGTGGTAGCCACCCCAGAAATTAAAACTCCGGCCGGGAGTTTTGATAATTCAAAACTTTTTTATAGTTGGGAAATTAATGATATGGTTAGCCACATCTATACAAAAACTGCTGGTAATATTTTAATTTTCCCCTTAGATATATTAACCAATGACAATGTTGTAAATTTAAAAGTCTATACTAGCAATAAATTAGAAACTCTATTAATTGAAAAAACTATTCATATTTATGCTAAACAAGTAAAAGGTATTCTTTATAAAGATTTAAATAATCCTATCCTAACTTATGCTAATGCTATTAATAAAAGATACCAAGATTATAATATATTACCAAACGATTCTTTTTCAATTATTGCCGAACCTTATTACTTTTCTACTCAATCTCCTAATGATAATATCGATTATACTTGGTCGTTGAATGACATTACTGGAAACATTGATAATGAAAATAATATTTTTAATTTCAACCCTGATTCCAAAACTCTTCGTGGAGCAAAAATTGGTTTAAATATAGAGAACTCTAATGAAAGTTTACAGTCTGATGAAGAAAATGTGTCTTTTACTATAAATAATTCCTAAACTTAAACAATAATATTGTGTTAAAATATAATTATGATATTTAAAAAAATATTTATAATATTTACTTTATTTTTCTATATTTTACCTGGTTTAATCTTGGTTAAAGCTCAAGATAAAGGTGTCTATGATTATAATTATGTTTCTTCTTTTGATGGGTCAGTTCAACCTGCGGAACATATAGATGAAGGGCAAGATACTTCTGGCTTGGGGTCTGTAATAAATTATTTAGTTACTATCTTAATTGTAGCTATAATTATATTTATAATTTTTAGATTATTACAAGGGGCTTTTTTAAAAGGAACTTATGATAATATTTATAGTCAGGCTAGAGGAGATAAGAGTCTTAAGGTAGCTGGTCTTGCTTTAATGTTAACTATTTTAGCTTATGCAACTTTATCTTTCATCTATCCGGGATTAACTGGGTGGTCGGTAGCTACGGATTTTAACTCTGCTGTTTCTGGGGGTGGGGTGTATGGAAATCCAGGAATGTGTGGAATCAAAGTTACTACTGGAGCAAATTATTGCCAAGATGATGGAGCAACTAACCCTTTTACTGGAGCCAATGACCCTCGTGGACTCCGTAATAATAATCCTGGAAATATTAGGCATGGTGATAATAATTGATCTGGAATCTGTCTTAAACAATCGGATGATTCTTTTGTGCAATTTAAAGACCCCTCTTCTGGAATCAGAGCGATGGGTAAATTATTAATTAATTATCAACAAAATAAAAAATTAGATACTATTAGTAAAATAATTAGTACTTGGGCTCCGGCTTCGGACAATAATGATCCTAATGGTTATGCGGCGATTGTTGCTAAAAATATTGGGGTAGGAGTAACCAGCACTTTACCAGATTTATCAAAGGATTTATCTAAAGATGGGCCTTTATTTAAATTTATCCAAGCTATAACTCAAGTTGAAAACGGTAATAAACAAGCTTATAGTGATGACATAATCTTAAATGGATTAAGTAAGGTTAATCAAGATTTAAACGGCGGGGCAACTTGCTCAACTCCAGCCACCCCTTATCTTCCACAATCTTTAACTGGATCTAATAGTTGTGTTAATTTAGTACAAAATTTATCTAGCTCTGACTTAGTTAGTATTGTCGGGAAAATCCCTTGTAATGAAAATACTGCGAATACTAATCGATGTACTGTTAAAAAAGAATATTTAGATGGTTTAATTGCCTTAAATACTGCTTATAAAGCAAAATTTGGTAGAGAGATTGAAGTTACTTCATCTTTTCGAACTCAAGATTATCAAAAAAGTCTCTGCTCGCAAACTGGTGGAGCTTGTGCTAAAGATTGTAGTAATCATATGACTGGCCTAGCTGTTGACTTTACTAATCAAACTATTGGAAATTGTCCGAAAGAGGGTGATTGCACCTCTACTGAATTTAAATGGCTAAAAGAAAATGGGAGTAAATATGGACTAGGTTTTAAAAATGAATTAGGAAATGATGATAATATACATTGGTCTTATAATGGTCATTAAAATATTATGCAATCGGAAAATAAAATCATAAATAATAAAAAGAGTTTTTTAAAAAAAAATAAAAAAATTGTTTTGATTTTAATTTTTGCTATTTTAATTTTTGGACTTTTATTTTATTTTTTGATTGTAAAAAAGAATCAATTTGATCAAAATGGTAATAAAATAAATAGTTTACCAACTTTTAATTTTAGTTTTAAAAATTTATTTAGCGACTCTAATAATAATTCTAATAATGTAACTTCGACCTCTTCTTCAGCTAATCAGGGTATAGATATATCGGGCTTTTATTTTGAAGGGCTACTTAAAATTTGGGATAAACCTGTAGCTGGATATAATTATTATTTAAAACCATATTCTTACACTTATACCGATGAAACTGGTAAAGAAATAACTACCACTTTAAATAAAACTATCTTAGAATTTGTTGATAGTGAAACTGGTTATGTTTATGAAAAAGATTTATCAAATCCTACCTCAACTCCTTATCAAGTGACTAAACAATCTTACCCTAATATAGCTAGAGCTTACTTTTTAAATGATAAGGGTGGTGGAAAAGGGAGAGTCTTTATGCAATATTTTGATAATAATACCATTAAAACAATTTCTGGAACTATTCCTAATTATTATAATTCACCGGCTAATTTATTAAATTTAATTAATTTACCAGATAATATAAAAAATATAGCCGTGTCTAATGACAATACTAAATTAGCTTATATTGTTACTAAAAATAAAACCACTAATGATAATTTAGATTCTTATACTAATTGATATGTTATTAATGATTTAAATGATAGTTATGGAAAATTATTTTATACTTCAGAATTTGCTTACTGGAAATTAATTATTTTAAATAGTGGTGATATCTATGCTTTTACTGCTGATACTTATTCGGAAACAAACACTTTATATAAAGTAAATACTGCTAGTTCTGGTTTAGCTACTTTATCGACTATATATAATAATCATAATGGTATGTATTTTTTGATTAATAAAAACAATATCTTAACTTCAATCTCAACTAATAATGGAACGAAATTATTTGAAACTTCGAGTGTTAATAGTTCTTTTTCGGATTCTGATTTGACTAATTTAAATTTTCAAACTTTAGCTAATAAATGCACTCAAAATGATGCGGATAATGAAAATTTAATTATTTGTTCAGTTCCAAAAGAAATGACTAATTATGAATATGGCTTGCCTGATGCTTGATATCAAGGAATGACAACTTTTGATGATAATTTATATGTGGCAAATGATAACTATTATTTTGGACAATTATTATACGATTTTAAAAATGATGGTAAAATAGATGAAATTATAGATGGAAAGGATTTAAAAATAAACAATACTAAAACCCATTTAGCTTTTATTAATAAAAATGATGGAGCTCTTTGGACCTTAAATATAGCTAATATCTTAAATGAAAATAGTGGGGATTAAAATATTATTTTACTTCGTGCTTTTTAATAAAATCATCTATATTTATCTTCCTTTTAATATAAATATCTTGAAAAACATTTAATATGTTGTTAGTTGCCCAGTATACTCCGAGTACCGCTGGTAAAACTGCAGCAGAAATTCCAGAAATTATTGGTAAAAAATAAACCATCTGGGTTTGCATATTTTTAGCAAATATTGTTTTAAAGCTTTCGTCTTTTTCATTATTTTTCTTAACACTCTCTGAAATCTTCTTAAAAGTATCGGCTTGTCTCTTAGAATAAATAAACATGGCTAATCCGGCAATAATCCCAATCCACCAATATTTTTGGGATAAATCTATAAATCCAAAAGCCAAATGCTTAACATCTATTGGAAAATGATTAAAAGAATATATTAAATCACTTCTTAAATTTATACCGTCTTTAAACACATAATATAGCGCGAAAAAAACTGGAATTTGAATTAACATAATCAAAATACTAGCAAAAGGTTTAATTTTTTTAGTTTTATATAATTTCATTGTTTCCTCGGCTATTTTTTTACTATCTCCTTTGTATTTTTTCTTTACTTCATCTATCTCAACCTGGGCTTCTCTCATTAAATAGGTACTCTTTTGGGAATTTAAGTTTGGTTTTAAAAGAATTATCTTAATTAAAACTGTGGTTAAAATTATAGCTATACCAACATCGTGATTGGGAATTAAATTTAGAAAAAACACAAACATGTTATAAATAGGAGCAAGGAAAATTGTATGGAACATAGTTTTATTTTAAATATTTATTTAAGGTATTATACAATAAGTTTTTTAAATCTAAAAATTTTAAATTTAAAATATCTTTTTTAGGATAAATTAAAACCGCTTCTATTTTATTTTTAA
This sequence comes from uncultured Candidatus Saccharibacteria bacterium, assembly GCA_964635125.1. Classification (GTDB taxonomy): domain Bacteria; phylum Patescibacteriota; class Minisyncoccia; order Phycocordibacterales; family UBA5272; genus UBA5272. The sequence continues at coordinate 17,100 of CAZWMQ010000001.1, forward strand.
AAAAATTTTCTTTTAAATAATTTTCTATTATAGAATAAATTTCTCTTCTAACTTTGTTTCGAAATACGGCTTTTTTAAAAACTTTATTTGAAATAATAACCGCAAACTTAGTATTTTTATTTTCTAAGCCTTTTTGAATAAAAAATCTTAAATCAAAATAATTTTGCCTTTCTGTTTTATTAACAAACTTATTAAAATTAGTTAAAAAACTCTTTATTTCCAAAGAATTTAATTTAAGTGGTTTTTTAAGCATTATTTTATTATTTTGCTTTTAATTTTTTGTTTTTAATTTTACCTTTACTAGATTTTACTATATTCATTCTTTTTACTAAAATAGATTTTTCATTAGATACTGATAATTTCTTTCTACCCTTTAATCTTCTAGAGTTTATAATCTTCTTTCCTCCTTTTGAAGACATTCTAGTTAAAAAACCGTGCTTAGTATATCTTTTTTTATTTTTAGGTCTATAAGTTGTTCCTCCTGATGCCATAAATTTATTTAATTATATATATAATATATCTTATTTTACTTAAAAAAACAAGCTTGATTATATAAAAATTTGTTTATTTTTTTAATCTTTTGTATAATACTTTTAATCTAAACTTGGCTCTTAATTTTATGGATTATAAACAGATTTGAGATATGGCTTTATCGAGAATAGAATTAGAATTATCTAGAGTTAATTTTAATACTTGGTTTAAGAATACTCAAATTATTAACTATAAAGAAGGAATTGTGATTATTGGTGTTCCAAATGATTTTGTTAAAGAGTGGTTATTACAAAAACATCATAAATTTATTTTAAGAATTTTAAGAGAAATTCATAATGAAGTTAGGGGAGTTGAATTTCATACGGTAAAATTAGAGACTTTACAAAAAAAAGCAATTCAAGCCAAAAATAAAATTATTGAACCAACGGGGTCTTTACCTTTACAAGATCTTTATATAAATAAAGATGATGGCTTAAACCAAAAATACACTTTTAATAATTTTATAGTTGGTGGGTTTAACGAGCTTGCTTACGCCGCTTCACAAGCTATCATTAAAAATCCAGGCTTAATTTATAACCCTTTATTTATTTATGGTAATACTGGATTAGGAAAAACTCATTTAATTCAAGCAATTGGTAATACTATTAAAAACACTTACAATGATAAAAAGGTTTTCTATACTTCTCTTGAAAAGTATTACTTGGAATTTGTATCTGCTGTAAATAATCAAAAAATTAATAATTTTAAAGAAAAATATAAAAAATATGATGTTTTTATAATGGACGATATACAATTTATTAATGGTAAAGAAAAAACCCAAGAAGAGCTTTTCCATCTTTTTAACAATTTACACAATGATAATAAGCAAATTGTTTTTTCTTCTGATAAACATCCTAATTTTATAATTGGTTTGGAAGATAGGTTGAAATCTCGTTTTAGTCAAGGAATGATTATTGATGTTGGGATTCCAGACTATGAATCTCGTATTAATATCTTAAAATCAAAAATAAAAAATAATGAGAAAATTGAAAATGGGGTTATTGAGTATGTAGCTGAAAATATTAATGGAAATATAAGAGAATTAGAGGGTATTATTAACTTTATTCAAGCTCAAATCGAATTATTCGACCAGAAAGTAACTATGCAAAGTATAAGAAATCTAATTAAAAACAATACTAAAAACAAAAAGAGTATTTCAGTTTCAGAGGTAGTTAAGATTGTCGCCGAGTATTATAATATTCAACCATCTTTTATTTATAATAAAACCAGAAGAAAAGATATTGTAAAGCCAAGACAGGTGATTATGTATATTTTGCGAGAATATTTTGATGTTTCTTATCCAACTATTGGAGAAAAGTTGGGTGGTAAAGATCACACTACCGTAATCCACTCTTATGAAAAAATTAAAAAAGAAAGAAAAGATGACCCTTATTTAAATAAAGAGATAGAGGATATTTATAACTCTTTAAAATAGTTATTAATTTGTCTATAACTTATTAATAAGTTGTTAATAATTTATAATTTAAAGTGAATAACTTTAAATATTAAACAATACTTATTTATAATGTAAATCTTTTTTCAGGTTATGCTTTTTATATTATAAATTCTGCACAAAGTATTCAGTTAAAAAGGTCTTATTTTAATTAGTTTATTTACTTTTCAACATTTTCAACAAGTATAAATTAATATAAGAATTACTATTAATAAGTTATAAAGAATTATCTTTTTTAAAAACTCGGGTGGATTTTGAGAAATGAATTTTATTAGTTATAATTAAATAGTAAAGAAATATGAAATTTGAAATTAACTCACTAAAGTTTTATAGAATAATTAATCAAACCAGTAAAGCTAGAAACAAAAACTCTCTTAACCAACTGTTAAATAATATTTATATTAAAGTAGAAGATAATAATTTAGTAATGAGAGCTACAAACCTAGAGTTAACTTGTGAGAAAACTACTTCAATTAAAGGTGTTGTAAATGGAGAGTGTTTAATTAACGGAGATATTCTAGTAAAAATATCAAATTATTTTTCAAACTTAGATATTAAAATAGACTGTGAATTAGAAAATGATTTATTAATAATAAAATATCTAAAAAATAAAATTCAACTAAAAACTTCTTCTTTAGAAGAATTTCCAACACTGCCAAAATTGGGTAATCATATAGCTAATTTAAATTTAAAAACATATATAGAACTTATTAAAGCGGTTTCTTTTTGTGCGGCGACCTCAGAAATTAAACCGGAAATAGCCTCTATTTATATATATTCTAGACATAATGAATTAATCTCAGTAGCCACAGACTCTTTTAGATTAGCGGAGAAGAAGGTGATTTTTAATAAAAATAATGAAGATATAAACATATTAATTTCCCAAAAAAACATAAGTGAAAAAATATCAATATTAGAAGGGTTGAGAGATGAATTAGAGGATAATGATTTAGAAATAGAGCTTTACACAAATAATAATATATTAACAATACAAGGTAATAACACAATTTTAGCAATTAGATCTATACACGGTAATTTTCCAGACTATCAACAACTATTTCCAAAAGAATTTACAACTACAGTCGGAATAAATAAAACGGAATTGAAAAATTCCTTAAACTTGTCAACTATTTTTATAAGTAACTATTCTTATATTGATATAGAAATTGATTCTGGTAAAAATTTAATAACCACAACCTCAAAAAACGAAAACATCGGCACATTAGAGAAGGAAATTACACCTAAAAAAATATTTGGAAATTCTTTGTCTGCCAGCTACAATAGTAATTATTTTTTAGAAGGTCTTATGTATATAAAAAGTGAAGAAGTTGATTTATTTTTTACACAAAATAACAGACCTTTATTTATAAAAGATAGTCAAGATGAGAGTTTTACTTATTTATTAATGCCGTTAAATAAATAAATGTTAAACAATATAAATGATTTATTTACAAAATATAAAGAAACTTTTAACTATAAAAAAGATATAGAAGCCAAAACAATTTTCTTTTTTAAGGATAAATTTGACTTAGATTTAACAGATAAAAATTTAAAAATTAACATTAAAAATAAAAGCATACAAATAATAAATATTCCTTCTAGTTTGAGGTTTTTTTTAGAAAATAAAGTTAAAGAAAAAATTAAAGAGGATTTTTTAAATAAATTTAACTTTAATTTATTTTTCTAATTTCTAATCATCTTAAGATATATAGTTTAAATATAATGGATTACCCATTAATTATATTAGTAGTTACATCAGAGTTGGTGTTAGAGGAATTACTACTACTAAAAGGGCAAGCATGATCTAACATTCAAAGATCTTCAGATGGTTTCCACAAACTATATTGAGGACTATCTGTATTTAAAATAGAGTAACTATAGTTGACTCCGTTTGCACTATAGCAGTAAATACCTTTAACCGGAGGGTTATTGTTTTCAATAACAATATTAGTAGGTATTTGGGGAGGGTCAAAATTAACAACAGGGTTATCTTTAAGAATAGAACCCATAAATTCACTTCACATTGGAACAGCGACCATTCCCGACATACCTTTATTAATTTTATCGTTATCATTATTACCGGCCCACACTCCAACGACAACACTCGGAGTATAACCAATAGTCCAGGCGTCTCTATATTCATTTGTGGTTCCAGTTTTAGCCGCAACATCATAGCCGGGAAAATATAATTTAGAATTTGCTCCATATAAAGGAGTCCTCGCTACATTATCCGCTAAAACACTATTAATTTCATCGGCGATATATTTAGGGATAGCTTGATAGTTATTTTGATTATATTTTTCTAAAACATTTCCATTATTATCATCAACTTCTAAAATATAAGCATAAGGATTATATATACCTTCGTCCGCAAAAGCACCATAGGCATTAGTGAGCTCTAATAAAGAAACTCCACCAGTTCCTAAAACTAGGGATAAACCATAATCACCATTTACGTCTAAACTAGTTATACCCAATTTTTGGCCAGTTAAAATAGAGTCTTTAAGGCCAGCTAAATACAGAGTTTTAACTGCGGGGATGTTTAAAGATTGAGCCAAAGCATCTCTCATTGTAACCGGACCCCTAAACACCTCATCATAATTTTGAGGATGAAAACATGATTTGTCATTCCCAGCTATTATAGGAGTACTATTTCAATTACAGGAGGTGCTAAATTCAGTCGGAACATCAAACAGGACTGTATCTGGAGAATATCCTTTCATAAAAGCCGTAGCATATACAATCGGTTTAAAAGAAGAACCAGGTTGTCTATTAGAAGCTATAGTAATATTATAATTACCATCTATCTCTGTATCATAATAGTCTCTAGAGCCCACCATGGTTAAAATTTGCCCAGTTTTAGGGTCTATTGCTATCAACCCAGCATTTTTAGCATTAAAAGTTTTTGCATTTTGTAGAGCATATTTTTTAACAATGTCTTCGGCTCGCTCCTGATAATCATAATTCAAAGTAGTGATAACTTTTAATCCCCCTTTATCAACAATATCTTTGCCATATTTTTGTTCCAGATAATCTTTAACAAAAAAGACAAAATGCATTGCTTTACCACTTTCAATGTTCTTTTGCCAAATAACTTTTTCATTTTTAGCATTGAGATATTGGTCCCCCGTTATTTTTCCTTGATCTAACATAAGTTTTAAAATTAGGTTTTTACGGGCTTCCAGCTCACCAACATGATTACCATAAGGAGAATAGTATGAAGGAGCATTCGGAATAGCTGCTAAATAAGCTGCTTCAGCTAGAGTTAAGTCTTTAGCATCTTTATTAAAAAAGAATTTAGAAGCAGTTTGAGCACCATAAATAGTCCCACCGTAAGCCGCATCATTTAAATAGATTGTTAAGATAGCATCTTTTGAAACTTGCGAATCTAATTTAATAGCCATTGCCCACTCTTTAATTTTTCTTAGAATATTTTTATTTTTAGTTAAGAGGGCATTTTTAATAATTTGTTGATCAATAGTAGAACCCCCTTGAGTAAAGGATCCAGTTTTTAAATTAATTAAAATAGCCCGGATTATTGAAGTGGGTCTTATTCCATAATGTTCATAAAAATGTTTATCTTCTACAGCCACAACCGCTTCTTTAAGATATGGAGAAATTTCTGCACTAGTTACTTGAGTCCTTTTAACCTCACCATGCACATCATAAAGTAGTATTTTACCAGTCCTATCATAAATCTGAGTAGAGTTATCAACTTTTCGATTAGCAAAATTAGAAAAGTCTGGGATAGTTACGGTGGAAATATAAATAGCTATAGCAGCAGTTAAAATTAAACCAATTGAAATAAGTAGAAGAAATAATTTATTAAATGTTCTCCATAAAGTTTTTTTTCTTTTTTTTATATTTTTAGGTAAGTGTTTAGAATAAAAAAGGTTAAGCTCTTTCTCAACTTCTTTCAAATGTTTATTTTTATGTGAATTCTTATTAAGATGATGTTTTGATTTATTAAACATTTTTTAATTTTAGCATAAAAAATTAGAGACTTCTTAACTTTTAAGAAAAATAAATTAATGTTATAATTCTTTAATAATTAGAAATATGGCCATAAAAGATACTAATATTATAATTGATCAAGAAAAAATTAATAAGATTTTAAATATAGGGGTGGAAGATATTATTGATAAAGATGATTTAAAAAAATCTTTATTGAGTGGAGTTGCTTTAAGAATAAAGCTTGGTATTGATCCAACCGGACCTAAAATTCACTTAGGTAGAGCTATACCACTTCGTAAGTTAAGAGAATTTCAAAAATTAGGCCATATTATCGTCTTAGTGATTGGTAATTTTACGGCTCAGATTGGAGATGCTTCAGATAAAACTGAAAAAAGACCAATGTTAGATAAGGCAAAAATCGATGAAAATTTAAAAGATTATAAGAATCAAATTGGTAAAATCCTAGATATCAATAGAGTAGAGTTTGTTTATAATGCTGATTGGTTAAGTAAATTAACTTTAGAAGAAATCACTAAATTAACTGAGTGCTTCTCCGTTCAACAAATGTTAGCTCGAAGAAATTTTAAAGACAGGTATGATAGCGGTAAAGAAATATCATTACGAGAGTTTTTATACCCAATTATGCAAGGCTATGATTCAGTAATTATTAAGGCGGACGTAGAAATAGGAGGATTTGATCAATTATTTAATCTAAAAGCGGGTAGAATCTTACAGGATTATTATGGCATGAAAAAGCAAAATATTTTAACTTGCCAGATGCTAGAAGGAATAAATGGAGAAAAAATGAGCACATCCGAAGGGAATATAATTTCAATTGTAGATGAGCCAAATAATATGTTTGGAAAATTAATGAAAGTTAAAGATGAGTTAATTTTAAAATATTTAGAATTATGTACTGATATTAACGATAAGGAATTAAAAGAAGCTAAAAAGTTTTTAGAAAATAAAAATAATAACCCGCGAGATTTAAAATTAAAATTAGCTAAAGACGTAGTCACTATTTATTATAATGAGAAAATTGCTAAGTCGGCCGAGGATAATTTTATTGAAACCTTTCAAAAGGGTGGTTTACCAGATGAAATTCCAGAAATTATTTTAATTGAAGAAGAAAAAGATAATGAATTATTAGATATTTTAGTAAAAAATAAAATAATTAAATCTAAATCCGAAGCCAAGAGATTAATGGAGACTAACTCAATTAAGGAGATTATGGAAAATAAAGATGAGATTGATGAGAAAGTGTTAACTGATAATAAAGTTAAAGTTTATCCTGGAATTTTTAAGGTTGGTAAGAGAAAGTTCGTGAAGGTTGTGGTGTAAATAAACAATCCCGGCACTTAATTTAAGTGCCAGGATTGTTTTATAAAAGTATAGAAAATATTATAATTTCCAAAGTTGATTATCTTCATCATCATGATCCATATCTAAATCATAATTAGAATTAAAATCTTCCTCATTTTCATTCTCGTCTTCATTTCTATAATCTTCATCATCATTTCCACCATCATCATGTTCCAGAGAATCATCAAAAGAATCTAAATCCATCTTTTTTTCATTTTCTTCTTGATCAAATTCTTCCATCTCGTCATCATCTCTTTTTTCAAAAGATTGTTGATTTGATTTTTTATTTTTAGCCATATATTTTTATTTTATATTAAATATTCTTAATATTTTGAGTATTATAATTAATTTATAAAAAAAGGCAAGGGGAGAAATTAACAGCTGTGTATAACTATTTTTTAGAGACTAGATGAGTATAAGCTACCGCTACAGCATCATATTCATCGTCTAAGTTTTTCTTAGACACAGCCTTTATTTTAAAGATCTTTTGAAGCATAAAGTAAATCTGGTTTTTAGTGGCTTTTCCATAACCAGTTAAAGCAATTTTAATTTGTAAAGGAGTATATTCAAACACTTTCAAATTTAAAGATTGAGCTAAATAAATAATCGCCCCTCTTGACTCCGAGACCCCCATGACAGTTTTTTGATTATTGGTGAAGAATAATTTCTCAATCGAGAGTTCAGTCGGTTTATATTTCTGAATTATCTTAATCAATTCTTGATTAAATAGATAAATTCTTTGATTAATTTCTTTTTTCCGATCCGACTCAAGACAAGTTGTCATTAAGATGTTTATATTTTGTTTATTGTCCACCTCTAAAATCGCCACTCCTAATCTATCATAACCCGGATCAATTCCTAAGACGATTTTCATAATTAATTATTCTTAAAATGTTTTTTAGCTTTCTCGGTGGCTACTCGTCCGCGAGTAGTTCTTTCGATAAATCCAATCTGTAATAAGTAAGGCTCAATTACATCTTCAATGGTATTTTCTTCCTCTCCAATACTAGCCGCTAAGGTATTTAAACCGATTGGCTTATTTTTGAAAGTGTTAATTAAAGTATTTAAGAGCATTTTCTCGGCTACTCCAAGACCCAGATTATCAATTTCAAGTAAGTTTAAAGTATTATTAACTACATCTACATCAATAATGGCACGATTGACCTGAGCATAGTCACGAGCTCTTTTTAAGAAATAGTTAGCAATTCTTGGAGTGAATCTTGATCTCTTAGCAATTTCTCGGGCGGCTTCAGTGGTTATCTCAGTATTTAAAACTTTAGCCGAGTTTTTCACAATTTTGGCAATTTCTTCCTCATTATAATATTGAAGTCGATGTACTCCACCAGAGAATCGAGATCGCAAAGGAGATGATAATAGAGAAATCCTCGTAGTCGCTCCAATTAAAGTGAAATTCGGTAAGTCGAGTTGTATGGTGCGAGCCGACGGACCTTTCCCAATAATAATATCAAGCTTACCAGATTCCATAGCTGGATAAAGCACTTCCTCGATTAATTTATTTAACCTGTGAATCTCGTCAATAAATAAGACATCGTTAGGGGAAAGGTTAGTTAAGATTGCTGCTAAATCTCCAACTTTCATAATGGCTGGTCCTGAGGTCACTCTTAGATTAGCATTTAATTCTTTAGCTACGAGATTAGCTAAGGTTGTTTTTCCTAGTCCGGGTGGCCCGTAAAATAAAATATGCTCTGGAGAAGAATTTCTTTCTTTGGCAGCTTTAATTAGGATTTCTAAATTATCTTTAATGGTTTTCTGTCCAATATAATCCTCTCAATGATTTGGACGAAGGGCTTGATCTAAATAACTATTCTCTTCTTTAATTTTTTCTGGTTCTAAATCTCTATTTTCCATATTAAATATATTTTAGCATATATTTAATCTAATTTGACAAGTAGTGTTAATTATGATATCTTACAAAAAGATAAACATTCCTTTGTGAATGTTTTTAATTTTAAAAATCCAAAAATCTCTAAACAATTAAGAACTATTTCTTATACTTTAAAAGTAAAGGACGACATAGTTAGATTTATTCTTTACTGTCTCTATCCTTATACTAAAGCTTTCTTCACCAAGAGGTTGTTTAGAGATTTTTGGATTTTTATTCTTCAAAAAGATCAACTACATTTTCTAATTCTTCGTAACTAGTTTCTCCAAGTAACACTTTAATTATACCATCTTCTCGCATCGTCGGTATTCCTTCTTGATTAGCTAAGTCTCTAATTTTTCGCTCATTAACAACCTTTTCATTAATAATTAAGTCAGAGATTTCGCGAGTCATGGTAATTGCTTCAAATACTCCCATTCGTCCTTTATAGCCATTAGTACATTCTGGACAACCTTGAGGATTTGCCTTATATATTTTGTATTCATTGGCCGGTTTAATATTTCTCATATTAAGCTCTTTATGATTAGCAATCATTAATCCTAAGATATTTGTAATTTGTTTAACTTGTTTAGCATCAGCCATAATTTCTTCTTTACATTTCGGACAAAGTTTTCTAACTAATCGCTGAGCAAGTGATAATGATAAAGCTGAAACTAAAGTCCCAGGATTTGCCCCTAATTCTAACAATCTAGGGACAGTTCCGGCAGCATTATTAGTGTGAAGTGTTGAAAATACTAAATGCCCAGTCAAGGCAGCATTGATAGCGACTTTAGCAGTATCTTCATCTCGAATTTCACCAATTAAGATAATATCTGGATCTTGTCGCATTGCCGCTCGCAAGCCTGATAAGAAAGTATAACCTTTTTCATCATCTACTTGGGTTTGAACTATACCTTTAATATGGTATTCGATCGGGTCTTCAATCGTTATAATCTTAGTTTCAGGATTATAGAGTTTATTTACGAAAGCATAAAGAGTGGTAGTCTTTCCAGATCCAGTTGGTCCAGTAGTTAAGATTATTCCATTTGGTTTAGCAATTGCTTTTTCAACTACATCATAGATCCCTTCACTCATACCAAGAGATTCAATGTTGGCCATAATATTTCTTGGATCAAGTAATCGCATTACGAAGCTTTCCCCGTAATTATTTGGAATAATTGAAACTCTCACCTCAATTTCTAATTTATTATCCATAATTGAGAACCTCCCATCCTGAGCATTTTGAGTAATAGATAATTTAACCCCAGATAATAATTTTAATCTCGGATTAATTAATCTCATAGTTTGATAATCTAAGAAACAAATATCTACTAATTCTCCGTCAATACGATAACGAACTCTAACTTTTTCTTTCTCTGGTTCAATATGCACATCAGAAACTTTAAAATGTAATCCTCCAGCCATAATTAATTCAATCAATCTTGAAATACGGAAATTTTTTGAACCATTAGCAATAGTAATAATAGTATTTCTTAGATCGTCCAAGGTTTTAATATGACTTAGCATATCTTTTAAAATATCTGAATTAATGTCTAAGATCCCCGGAGGTTGAGTTTTAGTTTCAACAATATCACTATATCTTCCTCAGACATGTTGAAGAGAAGCGTGGGTAGTTATGAATTTTATTAAGATCAATCCTTGAGCTTCTAGATTTTTAAGAATTGGAGTAACTTTATCATTGTTAGGGGAAAAGTAAGCAACATAGAGTTTATTTCCAACTTCCTTAAAAGCTGCGATTTCGGCTGCCTTCGCTTCTTCTTCCGGAATTAATTTTAAAGCATCTGGTTCTGGGGCGAGCCCAGTTAAATCAATATAAGGAAGATTATATTTATCAGACTCTCTTTTAACAAAGTCCTCCTCACCACTTTTATGAGTAAGATTTAAAAGATTATCCACTCTATTCTTCTCTTGTTCTGTTTGAAATCTTAATAAATCATCTTTATCTTGATTATTATTAGTATTAGCCATAATAATGATTATTATAGCATTAATTTTGAAAGGGAATTTAAAGGTTTTCTAATTTAAACGGAGTTTAAATTAGACTTGACAAATCAGTATTTATTTGCTAAGATATGGAAGTAATAAAGTTCTTTTAAATAAACAATTACTTGACAGATATATAACTTTATGCTAAGCTATATATAGTTAAGTACTTTCAAAATAAATAAGTTAATTAATTCTTAATTTTCGATTTTTTATTAAAAGTTCAGCAATCTTGCTTTTTGCCTACTATCAATAGCAGTCAAAAAGCAAGATTGCAAAAAAACTTTTTAAAATTTAATAAAATGAATAAGATCAAGAATTATTTAAGTGAAAATCCAGGAATGAAAAAGATTCTCTGGGGAGTTGTTGGAATTCTTTTCTTAATATTAATAAGCCTTTGGGCTTTTAATGTTTTTGAAAAGAAGACAGTGGTGCCACGACCGGTTGTTCAGCAGCCGACCGTAGTCACGTCAACGCCAGTAACTACTTCAGAACCCTCAAAAAGTCTTGAAGAATGTAAAAGTTGCATCGACCATGACAAGAAAGTCATGGAAGAGGCCCAAAGGATCTCCGATGAGGAGATCGCTTACCTTAAAAGAGTTGAAAAACTCTCCGGTAAGAAAATCTTTAACTCTGAGTCACAAAAGACTCAGATTATCACGAAAGTGATAAGAGTTAAGGATAAGGGTTGTTGCACTCTTCCACCTAAAAAGGTGGATCAGCCAGACGTTTCCATATCTGGAGGGAATACTGTGATCCGGATTTGGAATCCGGGACATACACAGTATAAGGATTTCCCCCGGACAAAATCCGGGCTGATGGAGGCAGAACAATTTGTTAAACTGCACAAGTTGCAGTTAACGGATCCTTTGCCAGAAGCATCTACACTTCCGGATTAAAACTTATTTAACCCTTTCGGGTAAATCTTAAGTCAATTGACTCTAAGATCGCATCCCGAAAGGGTTTTTATTTTGGTTTATTTTTATCTTGACAAATATAAATTTATTTGTTATACTATTATTAGTATTTTGATCATTTAAAAATATTTTTTAACCTATAAAATTTAAAAAATGAAAATTTTTTTTTTATTTTTTGTTGTTCTAGTTTTTTTCTTAACCAGTTGTTCTCGCCGTTATATGTTATTTATAACCGGGACAGGAACGACTCAACCAAAGACAACTCAGGAAACACAGCCGCAGGTTGTTACTACAACTCAAGAGAGAGTTGTGACACAACCACAAGTTGTGTATGCTACGACTCAACAAGTTGTAGCTCAGCAACCCCGTCAGAGACGGGGAGGGATAAGGCTATCTTTCCAGTATGGACAATCCCAAGGCCCCTATGGTCAAACTCAGACCATTGGGGGTGGAATCTCCATAGGTGGAGTGGCTATAACAGGGGTTGTTGGTAACGGTTATCAACAGCCATATTACGGCACTCGTAATTATTATAATCAATTCAATCCTTTTAATTCTTATAGGTATGATTATAATTATTACTATCAACCAAGGTATGACCAATACGGTCGCCTATATCAACCAGGATCTAATCCCGGTTGGTATTACACGCAACCTCCTCAATATGGAGGTTGGTAAAAATTTTTAACCCCGAAATTCTTTTTAAGAATTTCGGGGTTTTATTTTGTGATATAATTTTAAATATACAAATAATAAAAATATGGAGAATAAATTTGAAAAGCATCTTCCCAATCTATATCCTAATTTAGAAGAAAAGGAAAAAAGTAAAAAAGAAATTGAAAATAGAAATAGTCGTTTAAATTTCCTAAAAAAGCTTGGGAGAAAAGCTCTACCATATTTCGCAGCCGCTTCAACTTTAATTGGAGTTTCTAATAATGTTAAAGCTCAGTCTGAAAATAAAAAATCACAAAATCAAGAATATATCATAACTGGTCCAGATGGCAAGCAAAGAAAATTCTCTTCTTTAGAAGAAGAATTGGCTTATGCTAAGACTAAGAGTTGGATTGTAAAAGCCCCAGACGGAACTATTTATTATCCAGATGGGAAAGTTGTTAAAAATGATGGAGAGAAAAAAGAAAATAAAGAAGACACTACTTTCAACTTAAAAGGGAGATTGATTTATCATTGGCCATCACCAGATAACAGAAGGGACACCACCTTTGACTCTGAAGATAAGTTAATAAATTTTATCAGAAGCCATAATAATATTTTTGACCCTAATCGAGCTAAAGTCGAAGATGAAAATGGTAACAAAATAACTTTAGCAGAATTTAAAAAATTAAATGGAAATTTTAAAAGAGAAGAGCAACCTAAAAAAAGTAGTTTAGATTTAAGTGGTAAATTAACTTATTTCTGACCATCACCAGACGGAACAAAATGGATGCCTTTTAATTCTATTGTTGAATTAAAAAATTTTGTAAAATTACACAATAATGTGTATGACGAAAGAAGAATTAAAGTTACTGATATACATGGCAATACTGAACAATTGTCCAATGTTAAAGAGTTGCTAGATGTGGATGGTAAAGAGGTTGATTTTAGACAAGAACCAAAACAAGACACAATAATAACCCCGAATAATCCGAAAGAAGATCAAGGTTTAGATATTACTAAATTTGTAAATAAATTTCCGAAAGGTAAAGGAAATGTTATTCAAATAGATGAGAATGGAGGAGCCACAATGTATAAAGTTAAAAGCAATAAAAAAACAACCAAAATTAGAAAGAAGGGAAATTTTGGAGTAATAAATGTTAATAACCCAAATAATGATTAAATTAATTGTTAATTAATATGAAAAAGTTATTTTTTAAGTTTAATTTTACCCACAAAAATAAATAAAAGGGTAAGTTTTTATACTTGACAAAGTAAGGTATAACATTATATAATAATCATTATTAAAAAAAGTAGTTCCTAACAGGGAATTTTTAAAAAATATGAAAAACTTTATAAAATTAAATCAAGTTAAAGTAGTCTTGCTTTTTGTTTCTGTAATTTTCGCTTTTCTTTTTGTAACCATGAACTCTTCAGCACAAAATTATTGCGCTCCCGGTTATGTAGCTAGTGGTTGGGATTGTGTTCCCAATAATACTGGTTATGGTAATTATGGTTATAGTTCCTCTTGCCCTTACGGAGTATCTTCAGACGGATGAACTTGTTTACCTTCTCCAAATGG
>CAZWMQ010000001.1:31535-311572 GCA_964635125.1 uncultured Candidatus Saccharibacteria bacterium
ATGGAACTACTTGTCCAGCAGGAACTACTTTAGGTGCTGACGGATGAACTTGTGTGCAAAATGTAAATACTACTTGCCCTTACGGAGTATCTTCAGACGGATGAACTTGTTTACCTTCTCCAAATGGTGGATATGGAACTACTTGTCCAGCAGGAACTACTTTAGGTGCTGACGGATGAACTTGTGTAATTAATAATGTTCAATGTCCTATCGGAACATATTTAAATAATGGAGTCTGTACTAGCAATATAGTCAATACCCAATGTCCTGTCGGAACATATTTATCTCCAGATGGATGGTCTTGCATAATTAGTAATGTACAATGTCCTGTTGGAACATATTTATCTCCAGATGGTGTAACTTGTATATCTAACTCAATACCTACTCCACCAACTTACACTTGTCCAAATGGCCAAATAGTTTATAACCCTAATCAATGTCCAACCAATCCTGTGCCACCAACTTACACTTGTCCAAATGGTCAAATAGTAAATAATCCTAATAGTTGTGGCTCAACTCCTATTCCTCCAAGCTATCAATGTGCTAATGGAAGTATTGTTAATAATCCAAGTCTTTGCCCAACTTCACCAGTACCACCACAATTTATTTGTCCGAACGGGCAATTGGTAGCCAATCCAAGTAATTGCCCAGTTACACCAGTCCCTCAAACTTACATTTGTTCTAATGGTCAAATAGTAAATAATCCTAATCAATGTCCAGCACAAATTCAATATCAAACTTGTTGGGACGGATCAAGAATTCCAGTAAACCAATCTTGTCCACAACAATACCAAATTTGTTGGAACGGATCAAGAATTCCAGTTACTAACACTTGCCCGCAACAGACTCAAATTTGTTGGAACGGCTTAGCTGTTCCTTTAACTCAATCTTGTCCACAACAATACCAAACTTGTTGGGACGGATCAATTATTCCTTTAACTCAATCTTGTCCAGTTAAAACAACTACGACAATTATTGTTAAAAAAGAAGAAACGATAACTAAAGAGCATGTTGTAGTAACTGATTTAGCCACCAAGATAACTCAAAATAGTGCCCAATGTAATGGTATTGGTCTCATTGCTGGTAAAGTTAATTCTAATGGTTGGTTTGAGTATGGAGAAACTACAGATTTAGGTAAAGTCACTAATTCAGCTAATATTGGAAATTATTCTGAGACTCCATTTTCAAATATTATCTCAGGTCTTAAATCAGATACTAGATATTATTGTCGAGCAGTAATGTCTAACAAAGACGGAGTTTATAAAGGGAAAATCGTTTCTTTTAGAACCTTAGCTAAGTCTAAAGTAGTTATAACTTATCCAACCCCAAAACCTAGTAAAAAAACAGAAACTAAAACAGAGTTTTATTGTGCTGATGGATCTATTGCTGTTGCAAAGACAGTCTTAGTTGGCGAAACTGTTAATGCCGGCGGAAAATTATTAAAAGTTACTATTGAAAGAAGTATACCTGATTTAATTCAAGGGTCAACTTTTAATTATCGTATAACTATTACCAATATTGCGGATACTAAGATAGAAGATGTTGAAGCTAAAATTCTAATTCCAAGTGAAATGTCTTTCGTTGATGCAACCACATCAAACGGTATTACTGTGGAAGGAAACACTATTAAAGTTCCAGTTGGAGATTTAGATAAAGGAGCTAATAAAGTATTTATTTTACCAGTTAAGATAGCAAAAGATGCTGAAGTTGATAAATCGGTTATTACTACAGTTTATGCTAGTTATAATTTACCGGTAAAAGGAGAACAGATAGTTAGAGATGAGGTCTCAAGTTATATGGTTGGTAATATTGTGAAAGCCGATAGTAATAATAGTACGAATTCAACAACTACCCACAGATCGACTTTAGCTTCTATTCTTTTCCCACAAACTTTACTTGGCTGGCTAATATTATTTGCAATAATTCTTATTTTAGTTATTCTAATTCGAAATATTCGACAATGGTATTTAGATAAGAAGAGAATTAAAGAAGAGACGACTATTCATCATCATATTGCTTAATTAAAATAAAAAACAAAAACCACCAATTTGGTGGTTTTTGTTTTAGATAAATAATGTTAGAATTAGTCATTATGGAAAAAGCTTTTAAAAGAATAACTGAGAATAATTTGATTGAAGTAGCCGAAGTTATTAAAGATCTAACAAAAGAAATTTTTGAAAAAAAGAAAAGAGCTTGTGTAATTTTTTTAAATGGAGATCTCGGTAGTGGTAAAACTACTTTTACCAAAAGTTTCGGGAAAGTTCTTGGTATTCAAGAGGAGATTATTTCCCCAACTTTTGTTTTAAGAAAGGATTATCATAATCTTATTCATATTGATGGTTATAGATTTGAGCAGGGTCAAGAGGCTAAAGTTTTAGAATTATTTCGTGAATTAGATAAGAAGGAATTAATTATTATAATCGAATGGCCAGAAAGATTTGTTAATGAAATTAATCTAAAACCTGATATTATAGTTGATTTTAAAATTATAAATAATAAAGAAAGGGATATTTTCTTAAAAATGAATTAAGTGTTAAAATTATAATAAGACTTTATGAAAAAAAGACTTGTCTTATTAGATTCACATGCTTTATTACACAGGAGTTACCATGCTCTTCCGGGATTTTCAACATATTCTGGGCAAGCGACTGGAGCCTTATTTGGTTTTGTGAAGATGATTTTAAAGATTAAAGACGAGTTAAAGCCTGATTATGTAATAGCTTGTTTTGATCGAAAAGAGGCGACATTTCGTCACGAAGTGTATGAGAATTATAAAGCAACCAGATCAAAGACTGATGATGAATTAATTTCTCAGATTAAGATAGCCCCTAGAATTTGTGAAGCGATGAATATACCAGTTTATTCTTGTCCAGGATTTGAGGCGGATGATTTATTAGGGACAATTGTTAATGATTTAAAAAAAGAAAATTTTAAAGTTGATAATAGTCAGATTGAAGTATTTATTGCTTCTGGTGATATGGACACCATGCAATTAATTGATAAAGATAATAATGTTAAAGTTTATACTTTAAAAAAAGGAATGGGAGAAACTATTATTTATAATTACGGAGATGTGATTAAAAGATATGATTTTACCCCAGAGCAAATTCCAGATTATAAAGGGCTTCGTGGAGATACATCCGATAATATTATTGGCATAAAGGGGATTGGAGAGAAAACTGCTACTACTTTAATACATTTATTTAATTCAATTGAAGAAATGTATGCAAAGATTAAAAATAATAAAGATAATTTTTTAAAAATTTGTAAAGAGAATAAAATCTCTGAGAGAATACAGAATTTAATTATAGAGAATGAAGAAGAAGCAATATTTTCAAAAACTTTAGCTATGATAAGAATAGATGCTCCGATTAATTTTATTTTTCCAAAAACTTCTTGACTCGAAGGTATAGACGAGGAGAAATTTTTAAAAATTTGCCAGGAATTTGAATTTCGAAGTTTTCGTAAAGCTTTTAAAAAAATTGAAAATGATTTTAATAAGAACGACTCAATTAAAGAAGATAGCGATTTAAAAATAGGAGGATTAGATTTAAATAATATAAATAATCAACATAGCGATAAAAAAGATCTAATTAAAAATGATAATTTAAAAGAAGACGATGAAAAAAATATCTTAGAAGAGGACAAGGTATTATTAAATTTAATTAATAGTGAGATTACGAATCCAGATTCTGAAACTATACTTTATGAGACCGAAGCTAATAATCTGGAAAGAGCCAAAGATAATATGTTAAAAACTTTACAAAAGGAAAATCTTTTGGAATTATACTTAAATATAGAGAAACCAATTATTTATATCTTAAAAAGTATGAAAAGTAATGGTATTAAATTAGATAAAGAAGTATTAAAGGAGCAAGCAAAATTTTTAAGAAAAAGATTAGAAATATTAGAGAAAGAGATTTATAGATTATCTGAAGAAGAGTTTAATATATCATCACCAAAACAATTAGGATATATTCTTTATGAGAAATTAAAATTAGGGGAAAAAATTAAAAAGACAGCCGGAGGAGCTTTATCTACTAATGCCAACCAATTAGAAAAGATTAAAGATAAAAATCCAATTATTGAAGCGGTTTTAGAACATCGCGAATTATCTAAACTTTTATCAACTTATGTTGATACTTTAGGAGATTATGTTGAAAGTGACGGAAGAATTCATTCTACTTTTGTTCAGACGGGAACAACTACCGGGAGATTTTCTTCAGAGAATCCAAACCTTCAGAATCTACCAGTGAAAAGCGAAGAAGGATTGATGGTTAGGAAAGCTTTTATTTCTGATAAAGGATTTAAATTTATTTCAATAGACTATTCTCAGATTGATTTAAGAAGTGTGGCTATACTTTCCAATGATCCACAATTACTTGATATTTTTAAAAGTGGAACAGATGTTCATACTGGGGTAGCAGCTAAAGTTTTTAAGGTTAAACTAGATGAAGTCACTAGCGAAATGCGAAGGAAAGCCAAGACTATTAATTTTGGTATTTTATATGGAATGGGGGTTACGGCTTTGAAAGAATCTATGCAAGTTGAGAGAAAGGAAGCCCAAGAGTTCTACGATGAATATCGAGAAACTTTTAAAGTTATGATTAATTATTTAGAAAAAGTAAAAGCTGAAGCCACCAGAATTGGTTATACAGAAACATTGTTTAAGAGAAGAAGATATGTTCCATTATTAAAATCCAAAATGCCTTTCTTAAGATCACAAGGAGAGAGAATTGCCATTAATGCTCCAGTTCAAGGTACTACCGCGGATATTTTAAAATTAGCAATGATTGATATAAATAATTATATTACTAAAAATAAATTAGAATCTAAGATTAAAATTCTTTTACAAATTCATGACGAGTTAATTTTAGAAGTCAAAGAAGAATTGGTTAAAGAAGAATCTGAAAATTTAAAGAATATTTTTGAAAAAGTCTTGATTTGGAGATTAAAGGAAAAAGTTTGGCAGGAGATGATTTTAAAAAATACTTCTGTATCTAAAGTTCCGATTAAAGCCGAAGTTTCTATTGGAAATAATTTATATGAATTAAAATAATATGCTTTATGTAATCTATGGTACAAATCTAAAAAAAAGAGTTTTAGCTAAAGAAGAAATTAAAAAATCTTTAAAATCTGAAAATTTAGATTTTAATTCTTTATTAAAAACAACCGATCTTGATAAGAATAATTATAAATTGATTTTATCTTATTTAAAAAGTGAATCTTTGTTCGGAGAAAGGATTTTAATTAAAATTTACAATCTTTTAGATTTCGAAGAAGGGAGAGAGTTTATTTATAATAATTTAGAAGAATTGATAAATAGTAAGAATGTTTTTATCTTAGATGAAAGTTTAGCTAAGCTTGTATCTTTTCAAAAAATCAGGAAAGATTTAGAGAAATTGAAAGTATTTAATCATACTTTTGATGCAAGTGAGAAGTTAGATAAAGAAGACATTGACCCATTTCCACTTTGTAATTATTTAGAGATAAGAAACAAGAAGTTGGCTTGGATGGAATGGAAAAGAATCTATAATCGCTGAGAAGATACTGAAGCCATGGCTTTACATGGGGCGATTTGGTGGAAATGGAAGAATATGTGGAGTAGCTCACTTGATAAAGGGAATCGTCAAGCCCAATATCTTTATAAATTAAAAAGTTCTAATTTAAAATATACTGAGAAAGAGTTAGCGAAGTTTGGGGAGAGTATTGCTTTTATGGCGATGAAGAATAATAATGGAGAAATTAATTTGATGAGAGAGATTGAGAAATTAATTTTAGAGATTTAAGGACATAGATTATAATTCTAACAAGTTTGACAATTAATTTGAGAGAGATATACTTTTAAGATAAGGTCTTTTATTAATTTAATTTGTGAAAATCTATGAGAAAAGCTTTATTTTTAGGAATTTTTGGAATATTAATTTTAATTGGTTTTTCCTATTTAAATTTAGGGAAAGCCGAAGCGGGATATTGGTACGGCGGAGCAACTTATAATAATGGGTATTATGGCAATTATTATAGTCCATACACTACTTATAGTGGAAATTATTATAATTGCGGTTGCTATTCTTACAATAATTATTATCCATATAGCTATACAAGTTATTATTATCCATCATATAGTTATTATCCTTATTATTACAATAATAGTTATTATAATTCTTATTATCCATATAGTTACAATAACTACGGATATAATAATTACTATTATCCATATAATTATGGATATGGAAATTATTGGTATGGGGGATTTAGTTTTAATTGGTAATCAATTAGCAGTTTAGTTTTTAAATGAAGCTCTAAAATATTTTTTAGAGCTTCATTTATTAATTGAATAATATAGACTTTTCGCTTATAATTTGTTATTATAAATATTATTATTTTAAAAATTAAAAATATTTAAAATGATTGCCCCTATAGCTCAGTCGGTAGAGCAGATGCCTTTTAAGCATAAGGTCGCAGGTTCGATCCCTGCTGGGGGCACAAAAATAATGAAAAAAGTTTGAAAAACTTTCGAAATATATTTTTGGTCTCCCAGCAGGGATAGAACTAAATTGTCTGCGAAGCCGTTTTTATTTTGGAAAAAGAAAAACTGAGGCAATTTTATCAAGGTCGAGACATAAGGAGCAAAGCGACTATATGTGGTGACCGATCCCCACTGGAGGCACAAATAACAAGCTATAAGTTACAAGCCACAAGCCTCAAGAAAAATTTTAATCAAAAATAAATCGGTAGAACAATGGTGATATAATATAACTATGTCTATAGTTTGGAAAGTATTAGTTGGGTTTATGATAGTATGGTTAATTTGGTATTGGACGGGTGGGCCACAAAGATCTACCAATATTAAACCATTTCTTAGATATGATTATAATACTACCGCTATCTCAACTTCTTCCACTGAGTTAAAGGAAGGAGCGAAAGATATGGTGAATTTCGAACCAGAGCAACAAGTTTTAGATCAAGTTAAAGACAATTTAGAAAACCAAAGTATGATTAATAATTAAAAAATAATTTAAAATAAAATTATGCCAAATATAAAACCTAAACCAACCCCAAATAAATATATTCCTAAAAAAAGTTTGTCTAAACACGGAAGAGAAATTAGTAAAAGTTTTGGATCAACTAACAGGAATGTAGAAGTCGATAGAAGAGAAAATTTGGGAAGTAAAAAACTTTCTGTTATAGATAAAAAATCAGGTAAAATAATTGAAATGACCAATAGAGCTTATAAGAAAGCAATGAGAGAGACTTTAAAAAATAGAAAGCAAAGAGCTTAAAGATTTATTTTATTTCTGACAATATTCACAATAAGTAGTAGTTCGTCCAGCTACTATTTTCTTTTTTAAAATATGTCTATCACGAGGGCAAGGTAGTCCATATTTCTTATAAACTTTATGATATTTAGTATAATCACCTTTTGAGCCATCAATCAGGCGATAATTATTTATTGAGGAGCCACCGTGAGAAATTGCTGAAGATAAAATCTTTTTTAGATTTTTATAAATTAAACTGACTTCTTTTCTATTTAACGAAGAAGCTTTCCGAAAGGGCAGAACATAAGAGGCAAAACAAATCTCATCAGCATAAATATTCCCGCAACCAGTAACAACAGATTGATCAAGTAAAAGCCCTTTTAAAGTTTTGTTACTCTTATTTAAGCTATTAGTAAAATACTGAATAGTGAATTTAGGATCTGTATATTCTAAGCCGAGTTTTTGAAAAGATTTCTCTTTTTGAAAATCTCGGAGAGATTTATAATATAAAACATAGCCAAACATTCTTAGATCATTATAATAAAGCTTTCCATTATTTAAATTAAAAATTATCGCGCTGTGTTTATTCGGTAATTTCTCTTTCAAACTTTCTAAGATTAAATGTCCGCCATAAGTCTTCTGATTTAATTTATCAATATAGACGAATTGTCCAGTCATTTTAAGATGAGCGACAATTATACCTTTATCTAAGATAAAGATTAAGTTCTTAGCTATTCTTTTAATTTCTTTAATCTTTCTATTCCTCAAATTATTTTCAAAAGATCTGGCTTTACTTTTAGAAGCGACTCGCTTAGTTCCACTACCAGAGACTATTTTTGGTTTTAAGATTTCAACTGAAATTATTTTTTGATTAACTATTTTTCTTTCCAAACCAATTCTTAAAGATTCTACTTCTGGTAATTCTGGCATAATTAATTATCTTAATTCTTTCAATAATTCTTTAATAATTTCAGCAGTATTTAAATTGGTAAAGTTAGTGGTGGTCTTATTTTTAAGATTTTGTATTGAGTTTTGTATATCTTTATCATTATAACCAAGAGTAGAGAGGGCAAGACGAGCATCATTTTCAGCTTCGAAATTATTGCTTTTATTATAAGTATTGATTAATTTAGATAATTTACCTTTTAATTCAATAATAATTTTCTCACAAGTCTTTTTACCAATTCCAGGGGTATTGGATAAAAAAGCTACATCAGAACTTTCTATAGCTTCTGCAATATTAGAAACATTAGAAGTTGAGAGCATGGTTAGAGCAGATCTCGGACCCACACCGGAAACGGTAATTAATTTCTCAAATATTAATTGTTCAGATTCAGTTTCAAATCCATATAAATCAATTGCATCGTCTTTAACAATAGTAGTAATTAATAATTCTAAGTCTTCCTTAATATCTCTAGATAGTAATGTGTTTAATGGAGTAAATACTTTATAACCAACTCCAGAATTAGTTAAAAGAGTTAAATATTTCTGATTTAAATTTTGGATTTTACCAATTAAATAACTTATCATATTAGGTAAAGTTTAACATTTTCAAGTAAAAAATAAAATCACCTGATTTAACAGATGACATTATAGAATTTAATTTTTTAAGCTTTAGATTTATTTTCTTCGGCTCCACAAGTACAAATTCCAGCTTCAGGATTACAGACACAAACTAATCTTCTCTCGTCATAATTTTTATTTTTACAGTAAGCACAATTACAAAACCTTTTTACAGCAAAATAATAAACAATTGCTCCAATAATATTCATAAATCACAAGACTAATATCCAGACCGGCTTATACTCTATCCTATGTTTAATAGCATGAACTAACATCCAAACCCAGAAGATGAGACCAAGAATAAATATTATCATAAATAATATTCCAGCCCCATACATATAATGTCCAAACAGCATACTAAGACCAAAAGGTAATCCTCCTTGGTTAAATCCAGGATCCATCAATCCTTGAGCCTGAACAAATAAATTACCTCCCACAAATACAAATAGAGCAATCATAGCTAAACTTGTTTTTAATAATAAATTTTTCATATTTTAATTTTTAAATTATATTTCTAATAAATATATTTATAGTATAAAGGATTATTTTATTTACTAGATATTTACAAGAGTAAGTTTTTATGTTATATTTTAATTAGGAAATTATTCTTTAATTATTAAAACTAAATACAATGCCCCAAATGATTTTAATTACTGGAATTTCCGGAGCCGGGAAATCGACAATTTTAGAATATTTTTTTAAAAAATATCAGAATCATTTATTTTTACCAACCTCTAATACTACTAGGGAGCCAAAAGAAAGAGATAAGCATTCTTTTAAAAAATACGAATATATCTCTGAAGAAATTTTTAAAGAAAGAATTAACCAAGATTATTTTTTAGAGTGGGAAAAAGTTCATAGTAGATATTATGGGACACCTAAAGAATGTTTAAAAACCGCTAATCTCCAAAATAAAGATATTTTATTAGATATTGATCCGAAAGGAGCAATTAATCTTTTAAAAAATCAAGAATTATATTTGGATTTTAAATTGAAAGGTTTTTTTATTTGGAGAAATTTTAATCCGTTATTAGATGATTTTAAAATCTCTGATTTAACCGACTCTCTTAAAACAAACCTGCTCTTAAGAGATAGAAATTCTTTAGATTTGGAAGATTTAGAAGAAAGAGTAAAATCATCTTTTTTAGAATATAGAATGATTAAAGAAAATAAAAATTTGTTTACTTTTATTGAAAATGATGGAGTAAGCGATAAAGCTTTTATTCATATCAATAATTTAATTTCTCCTATATTTCTAGAATAGAGATTAGTCAAAGCTTGTTTTTATACAGGCTTTTATTTTTGATTTTTTTTGAAAAATATAGTATTATATATTCAATAAATAAATTAAAATATAAATAAAATTATGGCAGTAACTAAAACCGCAAAAAGAGCAATTAGACAAGCAAAAGCTCAAAAAAGTTTAAATGATTTTCGTAAAAAAGAAATGAAAGAAAGTGTTAAGGGAACTAGAGATTTATTAATGAAAAAAGATGTTAAAAACGTTAAAGAGAATTTAAAGAAAACTTTTCAAGCACTTGATAAAGCTGTAAAGAGAGGAGTAATTAAGAAAGGCAATGCTAGCCGTAAAAAGTCTCGACTCGCAAAGGCCCTAAACAAGATTGAAAATAAATAATATATAATATTTGGCGAGGTCGCGAGACCTCGCCAAATTACTTGCTCTCGTAGTTCAATGGATAGAATATGGGTTTGCGGTACCCACGATTTAGGTTCGATTCCTAACGAGAGCACAAAAATAATGTAAAAAGTTTGAAAAACTTTTGAAATATATTTTTGGCTTTAAGGAGGAATCGAACTGAGTTGCTTGCGAAGCCAACGGCGAAGTCGTTGAAGCAACGAAGCCGGGGTCGAGACACAAGGAGCAAAGCGACTATGTGTGGTGACCGATTCCTAACGAGAGCACAAAAATAATGTAAAAAGTTTGAAAAACTTTTGAAATATATTTTTGGCTTTAAGGAGGAATCGAACTGAGTTGCTTGCGAAGCCAACGGCGAAGTCGTTGAAGCAACGAAGCCGGGGTCGAGACACAAGGAGCAAAGCGACTATGTGTGGTGACCGATTCCTAACGAGAGCACATTTACAAGACTTAAGAATTAAGACACAAGTCTCAAGAATTTTTGTTAAAATAAATATAAGGAAGTGTGGCCGAGTGGTTGAAGGCATCGGTTTCGAAAACCGACATAGACTTTAAAAATCTATCGTGAGTTCGAATCTCACCACTTCCGCCTTCGGTTCGCTGAAGCTTAGCGAAAGCGACACACAAGTGGTAAGTTTCAGGTTATAGATTTCAAGACTCAAGTTATGGAGATTTTTAATAAAATTAGTATAATATAAATATGTTATCAAAAATAGAAGAAATATTATCAAATATAGACTTTTTAGATTATAAAAAACATATTCCTATATATAAAATATATAAAGAAGATGAAAATGTTTTAAAATCGAAACTTGAAAAACTAGAAGGTTGGAATACTTTATTTGGTTTTATATGGTTTATATTATTTTTTTTAAATTTTAAAATAATAGATCAGGTTCCAGTTTTAGGAATTTTAATTATGTTAGGCCTAATTATTTTAGGGTTTTCTAAAGTAGATAGTTTTATAAATTTCATCACCTCTGGTAAATATAAATTAATTAAAGAGCAAATTAAAGAGGTAGAAGATAAAATAAATACAGAACGAAACATATTAATTGGGTATGAAAATAAAGTTAAAGAATATTATGAAAGAGAATTGAATGATTTTTATCATGAGAACTTATACAAAAAAAGAGCAAAAGGGGAGATTTATTTTAATAATTTAGATTTATTTTTAAATAAAATTAAAATAGCAGATGCTGTTTCTAGAGAAATGTTGATTAAGTGAATAAAAACAGAAAGACATCTAGATTATGCTCTTAGTAAAGAATGATATAGAGAAAATAAAAATAATAATGTTAATTATAGTAAAAAGGAAGTTGATAGTAATAAAAGTAATATTTATATTAATAATCAAAATACTAACAGTTTAGAAAAACAATACACTAAAAAAGAAATAATATCTAATCATGAAAAATACAGAGTAGCTAGAAAAATTGATTGAAACGAAGTTAATAAAAGTAAATCTTTAATAGGTAAAAAAGGTGAAGAAATTGTATTTTTATTAGAAAAAGAATATTTAATAGAAATAGGAAGAGGAGAACTTGCTGATAAGATAAGACATATATCAAAAGAAGAGGGAGATGGATTAGGTTACGATATACTTTCTTTTTTTAAAAATGGAGAAGAAAAATATATTGAAGTGAAAAGTACAACTATAGAAAATTCAAATTCTTTTATGATAACTAAAAATGAGTTAGATTTTTTGAAAGAAAATAGGAAAAATGCTTTCATTTATAAAGTTTATGTTTCTGATACAGAAGAACCTAAATTAAAAGTAATTCTAGCGGAAGATATGTTAAACGATAGTGAAATTATTCCAAATAGATATAAAGTTGTATTATAATCTATTGTTAATAAATGTTTGATTATATATTTTATTTGTGTATAATATATGCATAAACACTCCAACCAGCCAAAAGGTCCGCTGGAGTTTTATTTTTATTAACAACTATTTATCCCACAATTTATAAGCTAAGATCGCATAAGCGATAGTCACATTTAAAGATTCTTTTAATCCAAGCATTGGGATCTCGGTGATTTGGTCAGAAAGATTTAAAATTTCTTCTTGAACTCCATCAGTTTCGCTACCAATTATAATAGCCATATTTTCTTTTTCAATTTTTAACTCTTTATAATCAATACTATTTTCATTCTGCTCTAAAGCAATAATTTCAAAATCTTTTTCTTTTAATTCTTTAATTAAATCCGCTATATTATTTCTATATTCCCAAGAGATCTCATCTTCAGAACCAAGTGAAGTTTTAATAAAGTCTTTTCTTTTTTTATTTTGTCCGATAAATTTCTTTCCAGTCTCAAATGGGATAGGAGTAATTCCGCAAAGATATATTTTATCAATACCAATACCGGAACTAGTGCGAAAGATTGCTCCAACATTTAAAGCGCTTCTAACATTATCTAAGATTACGATTTTCATTAACTATTTATAGCATTTTATAAATAAAATTAAAATCTCCCAATTGGGAGATTTTAATAATTAGTTATTTTTTTCTTCAGCGGATGTTTCTTCCTCATCTTCTGGAATAATTTCTTCATCTAAGATTTCTACATTTTTAGTTTCAGGGTGCTCCTCATTAGAATTAGTTGAAGGAGTTTGATTTTCAGTACTTTCAGGAGCTTTAACTTCTTCGTTTTCATTGTTTATATTTGTATTTGTATCCATATGTTTATTTAATTAAATATTAAGTTAATAAAAAACGACCTAGATTTTTAATATAGCATATAATAGTAAATTATGCTATACT
Organism: uncultured Candidatus Saccharibacteria bacterium; assembly: GCA_964635125.1. Taxonomy (GTDB): domain Bacteria; phylum Patescibacteriota; class Minisyncoccia; order Phycocordibacterales; family UBA5272; genus UBA5272. Next base: position 44,780 of record CAZWMQ010000001.1, read on the forward strand.
TTTTGAAAATAATTTAGTAAAAATAATATATAAATGGAAGTGTGGCCGAGTGGTTTAAGGCACCGGTCTTGAAAACCGGCGTGGGGCAACTCACCGTGAGTTCGAATCTCACCACTTCCGCCTTTGTTTCGCTGAAATATAATGAAAGCGACCATAAAATAAATCACCCAGAATAAAATTCTGGGTGATTTATTTTATTGGAGAGTGTGAGATTCGAATTGAAGAGCTTGCGAAGCCACTCACGAAGTGAGTGAAGCTCTGATACAGGGGTCGAGAAATAATGAGCGAAGCGAATATATTTGGTGACCGAATCTAACCAGCTACACTAAATTAGGATTTAAAAGTTATTCATAATCGAAAATAATTAATTATGTTATAATTAAATTATTATCAAATATTTAATAAGTATGAAAAAATTTGCAATTATTATAATTACAGTATTAATTTTATCAGGATTAAGTTATTTTTTCTTAAAACAAAATAACAATAAAAAAGTTATGAATCAAGATATGTCTAATATGAACACAGATATGAATACAGATATGAATACTGAAAATAAAAGTTCTAATGGCGATACTAACATTATCGTTGACAGAAATAATAATGGTAATAAAGATGAAGTTATGAATTCTAACCATGTTTTAATTAAAGATTTTAAGTTTGACTCCAATGATATGACCATTAAAAAGGGCACAACTATTACCTGAACTAACGAAGATTTAGCCCCACATACAGTTACAGAAAATGATGGAAAATCAGGTCCTGATAGTAAAAATTTAAATAAAGGTGATAGTTATAGCTATACTTTTAATACCACAGGGTCTTATAATTATCACTGCTCAATTCATCCAAATATGACTGCTGTAGTAAAAGTCGTCGAATAGTTTTTTAGATGACACATATTATTTAAATTTATTTTATTAGTTTTTTGTAAAAGATTTAATTTTTCTTAGACAATTATTATCGTAATAGTATTATTTATCGCCGATTTTATATGATATAATTAATTATTATTAATATATAAATTTTAAAATATGTTTAAATTATTTCTCAAGACAAAAAAAATGCCATCATGATATTATCGTTGGGATAAAAATCCAATATCTAGTATTATTCATGCATTTCTCGGGATACTTTTACTAACTGTTATTGTTGGGTCCATAGTTAATTTAATCGGAGGCGGTAATGCTGCCGGTAAAATTTATTATGTTGCAGCTAATGGCTCAGACTCCAATTCAGGAACTTCCCAAGATTCTCCTTGGAGGACTTTAGATAAAGTTAATGCTACCACTTTTTCTGCCGGAGATCAGGTTTTATTTAGAAGAGGAGACACTTTTTATGGAACATTAAATATATCTTCGTCTGGGTCGGCATCTGAACCAATTATATTTGGTGCTTACGGGAATGGTGAAAAACCTATAATAACTGGTTTTAAAACAATTTCTGATTGGGTTAGTATAGGCAATGGTATTTATTCATCAGCGGATTCCTCTTTTGGTCCAGACATGATTAATATGGTGACCCTAAATGATAATTTTCAAGCTATAGGAAGATGACCCAGAGAAGACTCTACTAATAGTGGATATTTAACAATAAGTTCACATTCCGGAGTATCTAGCATAAATAGTAACGATATTAACAGTGCTCCAAATTTTGTTGGTGGAGAAGTAGTCATAAGATCTAACCATTGGATCTTAGACAGAGGTTTAATAAATAAGCAAACTTCTAATCAAATCTCTTATACCCCTATAGTTTATCGTTATGATAGTTATGAACCACAAGATGGTTATGGCTTTTTCTTTCAAAATTCTATTTCCGCCCTATCCAAATTAGGAGACTGAGCTTATAATCAAGATAAAAATAAATTTTATATGTATTTTGGTTCTTCTGTACCAAATAATTATTTAGTAAAAGTTTCTGTTGTAAATAATTTAGTAAATATAAACAATAGTAATTATATAAATATTGATAATATTAGTTTTACAGGGTCTAATCAGAAAACTTTTAATATTAACAACTCCAAATACATCAATATAAACAATTCTAGTTTATCTTTTGCCGGTATTAATACTTTAGAGATAGACTCACCTTCTTCATATATTAGTTTAACAAACTCTACTATTTCTTATACAAATAATAATGCGATTACTGCAAACTGATCTAATTATTTAACTGTAAAGAATAATACTATTACCAATACAGCCATGACTCCTGGTATGGGCCAAGGGAGCGATAGTCAATATATAGGTATTATGGGTGTTGGTAGTAATAGCGTAATAACTAATAATGTTATATATGGAACTGGTTATACAGGAATATTTTTTGGAGGCAAGAATATAACGATTAAAAATAATTATATTAATAATTTTTGTTCAGTAAAAGATGATGGGGCAGGTATTTATACTTATAATAGTGATAATACCGGCACCATTGTCTCAGATAATATTGTTGTAAACGGTTTAGGTAGTCCAAATGGAACATCTAATAATAAAAATTATGCCGAAGGTATTTATGCTGATGACCAAACGAGAAACTTAACTATAACAGGGAATACAGTAGCTAATACAGATAGAGGTTTCTATATACACAATGCTCATGAATTAAATATTCAAAATAATGTTAGTTTTAATAATAATAGACAGATTGAGTTCTCACATGACGATATTTCACCTAATTCTCCAATTAGGAATATTGATATGTATAATAATATTTTTGTTTCTAAAGATAATGATCAAATTAACTTACGTTTTTCAAGCATAAAAGACGACGTGACTAATTTTGGTATAGCTAAAAATAATATATACTCAAGGCCAACTAATGAATCGACCCCTTTTATATTTTCCGGGACATATAAGACTTTAGCGGATTGGCAGGTTTTTAGTAAACAAGATTTAGATTCTAAAAAAGCTCCAATTAGTATAGATTCAAGTTCAAAAATAGTATTCGATTACAATCAATCAAACACATCAAAAACTATATCCTTAAGCGGAACATATATTAATATGTTCGGAGAAGTTAATTCTACTTGTTTTACCACGATTCCAGCTTGGAAATCTGTAGTTTTATTGCAAACAAGTACAACTTGTAATAGTACTCAAAATTCAAATACCGATACCATTAAACCTTCTGTGTCAATTACAAATTCTAACACTACTTCAACTATTTCTGGACAGTTAACACTTTTAGCGGATGCTTTAGATAATATTGGAGTTGATCATGTTGATTTTTATAATGGTAGTAGCATAATCTCAGGAGATGCAACTTCGCCATATAGCATAAGTATAGACACAACCACATTAAGCAATGGCACCTATACCTTTTCAGCTAAAGCTTACGATAAGGCAGGAAATTATAACACCTCTAATTTAATGACTTTAAAAATAGAAAATATAGTTACTCAACCTATGGACACAACATTTCCAAATATTTCTATATCTTCCCCAGTAAATAATTCTTCTATATCAGGAAAAGTTACTTTAGTTGCTGATGCCTCTGATAATGCAGGCATATCTAAAGTAGAGTTTTATAGAGGGCAAACATTAATAGATACTGATACTACTGGCAGTCCTTATATGGTAGCTTGGGACACTGGTAGTCTTAGTAACGGTAATTATATTATTACAGCAAAGGCTACAGATTTATCTGGAAATGTAACAATCTCAAACTCTATTAATGTAATACTTAATAATTCGCAACCAACTTCAAATATGGTTGGGAAGTATTTTGACGCCTCAAAGTCTATTTTTTCAGGTGGGTATAGATATATGATTGACGAGAATTTTGGAACAGATCCAGACAATATGTCCAATTTAGCAGTTTCTAAAGTTCAAATTTATGAAAATGGAAAACCTCTAGGACCAGCTCATTCTGCTCATGCTGATATAGAATCTCTAGGAGCAGGGCGTTATAGTTACTGAGGGAATAGTTCTGATGCAGCAGCTTTATATTTTTCTTCCTCAGACAATACAGATCCAAGGACTAATGGTAGAGTTTATAGTTATAGTCTTTTAGATACCACTAATACTACTAGTGGTGACCAAAGTAATACGAACGATTCATCTTCAGGGGGTAGTAATATTACAGGTACAGTTGAGAATCCTAGTATAATCGTATTTACTATAAGTAAAGTAAATGTGAGATCTAAAGCGAATACTTGGTCTAAAAAGCTAGGAACTCAGCTAGTAGGAGCAAGAGGAAAGGTGGTATCTACTACTACCTTTTTCGGAACGACGTGGTTTAATGTCGATTTTGATTCAGGTGTAGATGGGTGGGTTCCAGTTAGTTATTTGAGAATTAAATAAATTATCATGAAAAAAATTATAGCCTGGGTAAGTATTTTAATAGTGATTATTTTAGGTTTATATTTAATTTTTAATAAAAATAATAAAGTTGCTGGAGAGAATTCTAATCAAAATTCTACTTCAACTATTAATGAAGTTGATCAAGAGCAGAAATTATTAGATATGACCACGAAAGATTGGCTCGCTACAACCACCTATAATTTAACTTATAAATATCCAAAAGATTTTGGAACGATTTATTTGAAAGCATTTGATTGACCACCAACATTAACTATTGAGAATCAGAAATATAATTGCCTTCCCGCTGGTAAAAGTTCAGTCTTACCAGCAGGTCAAACTAAACCTCAAACTATTAATGGGCGAGAGTATTGTATAACTACCGAAGCTGAAGGAGCGGCTGGAAGTACATATACTAATTATGCTTATAAATTCTCATATCAACAAAAAAGTTTAATTTTAACTTTCACTACTCGCCAACCACAATGTATGAATTATGATGACCCACAACAATCAGAGTGTCTACAAGAAGAGAAAAGTTTTGATATTCCACAATTAATTGATACAATTGTTAAAACTATTAATAATAATTAAAAATAATTTAAACTAAAAATATGAAAAAATTAAAAGCAGTATTTTATGTAATCTTAATTATAGCAATTTTAGCTATAATTTATGCATTTTATAAACTATATAAACCAGGCAGTAATTTAAATAAAAATAATAACTCTACCTCATCTATCGCTACATCCACCCCAATCACTATGGAGGAGAAAAATATTTCCGATAAGAATGATTTTTATGAAATAACTGCTAAATATCCAGTAGATAGTCGTGATAAAGATAATATTCTTGAAAAGTTTGTTTTATATAACATAAACAATTTACAAAAAGAATGAGCGACCGGTAGCGATGCTTATAATGGCGAAATGCAATTAAGGAAAGATTTTCCAGATCATCCTAAAACAATTTATACTTATAATTTAGATTATAAATCTTATAATATCGCTAACACGAACATAGTTTCTTATGTTCTTAGTGGATATGAATTTACTGGCGGAGCTCATGGAAATACGGCTATTAATACTTTTACTTTTGATAAAGATGGACAAATTAAGATTGAAGATATTTTAGATTTTGGAACTGGTAATGGAATTAAACTCACTAAACTTCTAGAATCCGAATTAATTAAACAAAAAGGGGATATGCTTTTTGATACTAAGATGGTAGAAGAGGCCCTAGGTATTGCTTATCTTAAAAGTGATGGAACGATTGATAAAGAGAAATGTAATTGTGATGGATTCTATATGGGGTCAAACTTTCAAAACTTTTATTTAACTAAAGATGGTATTACGATAATCTTCCCTCAATATCAAGTTGCTCCGTATGCAGCTGGAATTATCGAAGTAAATATGTCTTGAGATGAATTGAAACCTTATCTAGTTGATAACAAGATTATGGATTTAGCAACTGGAATAACTTCGACTGAAAATTAATTTTATTATAATCTGTCAATTAAAATTAAAATCCCGAACTTTACAAAAGTTCGGGATTTTGTCTATAATGCTATTATGTCAAGAAATAAGTTAGTAAAAAAGACTTCAGCAAATAAAGAGAATGAATATTTAACTATATTTTTAGTTTTTGCTTCTGTATTTGCCGTAGTCTTTCTAATCTCCTATTTATTAACTAGCGAATATATTGTAAGGAAGAATGCGGTTACAATTCAAGAAGAAGCCAGTGAAACTTTAAGTAATTTATCCGCAGAAGATTTAAATAATCTTTATCAAAATCAAAACTTAAAAGATAATTCTGTGATTATTTTAGGTTATCATCAGATTAAAAATATTTTACCAACCGATACTAAAGATGAGAAATTATTTATTACCCCGCCGGAAATTTTTGAGAAAGAAATGAAATATTTAGTGGATAATAATTACCAAGTTATATCTATAACTCAATATTTAAATTATTTAAAAAATAAATCTCAAAATCCAATTCCAAAGAAATCAATTATCTTGACTTTTGATGATGGTTATCGAACTCAATATGATGAGGCCTACCCAGTTCTTAAAAAATATAATTTAACCGCAACATTTTTTATCTATGAAGATTGTATTAATAAATATCCTATATGTTTAACTGATAGTGAAATTCAAGAAATGGTTAATGGCGGGATGAAATTAGCTAATCATACTTTACATCATATCTATATGACCAAGTATAAAGATAGGACTATTAAAAAAGAATTAATTGACAACCAGAAATTATTAGAAAAATTTGGAAAAGAAAATGTAGAAAAAGTCGTAGCTTATCCATATGGAATGGTTGATGAGCGAGTGATTAAGATTGTGAAAGATTTAGGGTATGAAGCCGGATTCGGAGTATCAGTGTATGCGGAAGACGATAATAATACTTATAATCTACCAAGGTATTTAATGGGGGAGAATATCGGAAATTTTTACGATTTATTTAAAGGCAATAAATAATAATAAAGTAAAGAGAATCAGTACAAGTTAAAAACCCCCGAAGCTTCGGGGGTTTTTAACTTACGTAAACTTCTCTGGTATTTAAGTTTACTTTATTATTATATAAAATCATAAAAAAAAAGCAAATTCCTAACTTAACATTTGTGGAAAAGTCTTAACATGTTAAAATTAAAGAAAAATAATTAAAAATATATTATGGAGAAAATTTTAAGAAAAATAGAAAAATTAATTCCGAAAAAATTGTATCAATTAGGGCAACCAATTTACCATTTCATTTTAGCTGTAGTCGGAGCAATAATTTACGGATTTCCCGGAAAGAAAATGATAACTATTGGGGTGACCGGGACTAAAGGTAAAACTTCTACAGTGAATTTTATTTATTCTGTTTTAAAAGAGAGTGGTGAAAAAGTTGGCTTAATTTCCACGGCTAATATTAAAGTCGTAGATATTGAGAGGGCGAATAAATATCACATGAGTATGCCGGGGAGATTTATTTTACAGAAACTTCTAAAAGAAATGAAAAAAGCCAAATGTAAATATGTTGTTCTTGAAGTAACTAGTGAAGGCATTAAACAATTTCGTCATTTAGGATTGTTTTTAAATGTGTCCATATTTACAAATTTATCTAGGGAGCATTTAGCTTCGCATGGTGGAAGCTTTGTAAAATATAGAGCAACCAAGATGAGAATATTTAAGAGATCTTTTTATAATCCAATTAAAGAAGTTCTAATTAATAATGATGATGAGAATGTGAAATATTTTGAAAACACTTCTAAAAAGAATAAAAAAGTAAAAATCATCAATTATTCTCTGAATGAAGTTTCAGAAATTAAGGAAACTGAACACGGAGTGAATTTTACATATAAGCATTATAATTATAGATTAAATATTTTAGGAAAGTTTAATATTTATAATTCTCTACCAGCAATATTACTTGGGGAAGAATATGGCATTAGTAAAGAAAATATTAAGAAAGGATTGGAATCGTTGCAGTTAATTCCTGGGCGAATGGAGGAGATAAGGTGTGGGCAAGATTTTAGAGTGATTGTAGATTATGCTCATGAGAAATTAAGTATGACTAATCTTTTAGGCACTGCTCAATCTTTAAAAGCAAATTCTGAAAATAAGATTATTATAGTACTTGGTGGAGATGGTGGAGGACGAGATGAACAGAGGTTGATTGATATGGGAGAAGTGGTTGGGAAAATGGCTGACATAGTAATAGTATCTAATTCTGACCCATATTATGATAATCAATTAAGTTTAGCTAAGAAGATCGCTGATGAGACAATTAAGAAAGGGAAAATTTTAAATGAGAATTTATTTATTATTTTAGATAGAGGTGAAGCTATTAAGAAAGCGATTAATTTAGCTAAGACTAATGATATTGTTTTATTGACTACTCGCGGATCATTAACTACCATGAGTATAAGAGGTGAGAAGATTAAAAGTGACGATAGGTTGTTAGCTAAAGTTGCGATCGAGGAGAGATTAAAGAATAAATAATATGAAATATTTAGGAATTGATTATGGGGTAAAGAAGATCGGCGTAGCTATAACTGACGAGATGGGTAAATTCGCTTTTCCATTAATTATTATTCAGAATAAAAAGTCAGAAGAAAGTTTGAAAGAAGTTTTAAATATTTTAAGGGAGAAAAATATTAATAAAGTTGTAATAGGGGAGAGTAAGGATTTAGCTGGACGAGATAACTATATCTTAAAAGAAGTCAAAGAGTTTAGCGAGAAATTGAAAAGTTTATACGAAGAAAAATATCAAAAAGAATTAGAAATTTATTTTGAAAAAGAATGATTCTCAACAATTGAGGCCAGAAGATATGACGATAGGAAAGATGCTGATGATAGTGCGGCCGCTATAATTTTACAAAGATTTTTAGATAGGAAAAATAAATATAAAAAATAAAATAATATGAAAAATAAAATTTTATTTAATAAATCAACAATTTATATTTTAATAGCAACAATATTTATTTTATTGTTAGTAATATTCTCGTTATTATTTTTTTCGTCTAATCAAAATGCAGAATTAGATACAGAATTAGAAGATAGTAATAATATTATTATTCCAAAAGAAAATCAGATGGATATAAAATTTGACTATGATGCTTTCGCCACAAGCAGTCCTCAATGTATAGAAAATGAAGAAATAAAAAAGAACGGTTCTTGACCTGACCATGGAGCAACACTTATTTGTCAAAGAGATTCAGTTAATAGGCTGATAGCATCAAGATTATTTAAAATAAATATAATAGAAAAAATTATTAAAGAGCCAGAAATGGAAGGTCGTTTAGATTTTTATTATTTAAGTGATTTCGAAGGGTATATTTCAAATTTTGAAAAATATAGAGATGCTTATTGTAAATTTACGTTATCTAGAGCAGATTTGGGAAATTTATCTGACGATACTTATTATTATTGTGCTTATGAAAAAGAAAAAGAATTAAATCAACAATTAGATGCCACATATAAATATATACAAGACGATTATTTTAGTGATTATAGAAAAGTATTTTTATCTTTCAAAGACTTTATTCCATCAGAAGAAGATTTAAAGGATATTATTAATTCTCCGGAATTTAAAAAACATAATCTTAATAAACTGCTTGGTTATGTTGATTAAAATGTTATAATTTAAAAATTATGATAAATATTGAAGATTTAGCTAAAGTAGAAATTAGAGTTGGGACTATTATTGAGATTAATGAAGTCGAGGGAAGTGAGAAATTATTAAAGTTAAAAGTGGACTTTGGTGAAGTTGGGATAAGACAAGTCTTGTCTGGAATTAAGAAATTCTTCTCCACTGAAGAATTATTAAATAAGCAATTTATTTTTGTAACTAATCTTGAACCAAGAAAAATGATGGGAATGGAATCTGAAGCTATGATTTTAGCTACAGGGGAAGCAGAGTTAGTCCTATTTTCTCCAACTAAAAAAATTGAGAACGGATTAAGATTAAGATAATATGAAAGAGAAATTCCTCGCTTGATCTGAAAAAGTCGCTAATAGTAAGAATGCTCTTCGGACACTTTTCTGAGTGTCATTTGCCGAGTCAGCATGTTCACCATTTCCGGCTTATTTCCTAGTAATGTTTATCTTAGCTCATAAAGTTAAATATTCTTGGAAAAAAGTTGCCGTGGTTGCGACAATTTCTTCAGTTCTAGGTGGAATCTTAGGTTATATCATTGGGCATTTTCTTTTTCAATGAGTTGGACAACCGATTATTAATTTTTATCATTTACAGAACGATTTTAATAGCTTTGGAGCAAAATTACAAGCTAATGAATTTATTATTTTATTAATTGCTGCGATGACTCCAATTCCATTTAAAGTAACTGCCATAGCTTCCGGAGTATTTGCAGTTAATTTGCCATTATTTATGTTAACGGCAATCTTGGGAAGAGGTATAAAGTTTATAATAGTTTCATTTGTAACTCATAAATACGGTGCGAAGATGAAAGAAGCTATGAGCCAAAGTATCTGGTCAACAGTAATAACTTTCATATTAATTATTGGAATTATTGTTTATTTTATAATTAAATAGTCTTAGAGTTTCTTATTAAAACTTTACTTTCATGATAAAATATAACTATGAATGAGATTCTTAAAAATAGATTTCAAAACAATAACTATATTCCTAAGACCGGATCTCTTGGAGAAGAGAAATTATTAGCTGTTAATCATATTTGCATTCAGGGAGATTGTGTATTATTCGAAGACTTAATCTTACCATATGGGGAAATGCAGATTGAAGAATGGGGAAGTGATGTTATTCCAGAAATTATTCAAGAATTAGTGACTAGATTACAAAGAGTTGATAATAGAGAAAAATATATTACTATCTGCGGTAACGACAAAGCTCGTAGAATGTTAGGTAGAAAATTAGAGGATAGATTGAAGAGAGAGGTGGAATACTAACAAGACTTAAGAAATAAGAATAAAGCCTCAAGAGTTTTTTAGACTCTTAGCTTGAGTCTTGTGACTTGTAAATGTGACTCCACTAGGAATCGAACCTAGATCTAGAGCTTAGAAGGCTCTCGTTCTATCCATTGAACTATGGAGTCAGTGAGATAAATATAACAAATTTTAGATTAAAAATAAAGATGATTTTTTATAGAAATAATTTTAATTTTAATATATACTTTAATTATGGAATTTAGCTTTATATAATTATTTTAAAATTAGTTATGGATAAAAATAAGTTAATAAATCAACAAATACAGAAAAATAAATTTCCAAGTTTTTTAAATCGCAAAGCTGAAGTGGTGGCAGAGAAATTATTAGGTTGTTTTTTAATTAGAAAAATAAGTAAACAAAATATAATAGTTAGAATTGTCGAAACTGAAGCCTATCATCAAGAAGATGAAGCTAGCCATGCTTATCATGGCAAAAGTAAAAGAAATGAGACTATGTTTGGTGAATCCGGTCATCTCTATGTATATTTTACTTATGGAATGCATTATTGTTGTAATGTGGTCTGTGATAAAAATGGCTATGGGGCTGGAGTATTAATCCGAGCAGTTGAACCAGTTCAAAATATAGAATTAATTAAAAAGTCTCGTCGTAAAGTAAAAGAAATTGATTTAATTAATGGTCCAGCTAAATTAACTAAAGCTTTGAAAATTGATTTAAAATTAAAAGGACATAATTTAAAAAATGAGCCATTAAGATTAGCGGAGGGGAAATTATTAAAAGATGAAAAAGTGGTTAAAGCTAAAAGAATTGGTATATCGAAAGCTAAAAATAAATTATTAAGATTTTATATTAAAGACAATCCTTGGGTATCAAGAATATAATTTTTTTGATTTTCACCTCATAAAATATATTCTAATTTGCCCTGGTCAGATTCTCATTATTTGGTGGGAGATAGAGGACTCGAACCTCTGACCTTTTCGGTGTAAACGAATTGCTCTACCAACTGAGCTAATCTCCCGGATTTTTTGACTTGGTAAAATATGTTAAAGTCTTGTATAATAATATCGTAAAATAAACTTTTTCGCAAATCAAATTATGAAACCCAAACTCAAAATCATTTTTGAAAATAATAATGAAATAATAATCGATAAACCAGCTGGAATAATGTCCCACCCCGACAATAGAAAGAAGGAATTTACTATTTCTGATTGGTTAAAAGATTATCTTAAAAGTAAGAAAATAAAGATTAAATTGAATGAACTCGGAGAGATCGGACGAGAAGGAATTGTACATCGACTTGATACTGGGACAACCGGGGTAATGATCTTAGCAATTAGTCATGCGGCTTATGTATTTTTCAAGAAGCAATTTAAGTCTCATACCACGAAGAAAGTTTATAGAACTATAGTCCTTGGACATATTAAAAATGATACTGGAATAATTGACGAAGCCATTTTTAGAAGTCGATCAGACTTTCGTAAGAAAAATACTAAAGATTATTTTACTAATGATGGAGATGGAGATGTGAGAGGGAAAGAGAGAGTTGCTAGAACTCGTTATAAAGTTATTTCTAGATTAAGATCATCGAACGGCAATCCTTATACATATATAGAGTGTTATTTAGAGACTGGACGAACTCATCAGATACGAGTTCATTTAAAGTCAATACGACATCCAATCTTAGGTGATGAATTATATGGGGTGGGTGAGAAAGTTAGGGAGAAATTATTAAAGGATTTTAAAGTTAAAATTACTCGACCATTATTACATGCTTATTCTCTAACTATTAAGATTTTAGATGATAATAGTAAACCAAAAGCCGAAACTTTTACAGCAAAGATTCCAAAAGATATGAGTGAAGTGTTGAAAGAATTAGATTATAAGGAATAATAGATTTTATTTGCTTAAAGTGGTATTTTGTGTTAATATTTCAATATTAAATAGGGATATTTAAGATAAAAATCTGAGTTTAGACCAATTATTAAAAGGAAACAAGTCCGACTTCACCAAGGTTTCGTCGAGACAAAGGTAGTTTCTCACAGAGATTAATTTCTGTAAAAGATTTTTATAAATATATAAATATGAAAACAAATATCAAATTAGCTAAAGTTAATATGGAAGAAAGAAAAGTGCTTGACTTTAAAAGTGGAGATGTAGTTAAAGTTTGGAATAAGTTAAAAGACAAAGACGGTAAGATTAGGTTACAGGCTTTTGAAGGATTGGTTTTAGCTCGTAAACATGGGACAGATATTAGTGCAACCTTTACGGTTCGTAAAGTTACTTCGGGGGTTGGGGTAGAGAAGATTTACCCGCTCTACTCGACTAATATTGATAAGATAGAGATTATTCGAAAGAATAAGACTAGAAGAAGTAAATTATATTATGTTCGTTATAAAGCGATTCGTGATGTTAGACGAAAATTAAAATCTGATACTAAATTTGTAAAGAAAGATGGTATCACTACTCAAGAAGTTAAAGAAGAAGTTACAGAAAATGTTGAATCTGAAAATAACTAATAACTAATAAGTAATAGAAAAATTTGTAATAATGAAAATCTTTTTATAAGTATTTACAAAGAAATCTTTTTTGATATAATAAAAGTCCAAGAGTTATCATATAAATTCATTTTATGAAGTTGATTACGAGCTAAACTACGAATCAACAAAGATAATTTAAGGAGTATAACTTATGTATAGGAGAAAGCCGTAACTACGGAACCTTAGAAGCAGAGTTATACTTTTTTTATGCCCGGGTGGCGAAATTGGTAGACGCACTACCTTGAGGTGGTAGCGAGAGTTCTCTCATGCTGGTTCAAGTCCAGTCTCGGGCACTATAAAATAATGAAACCAGAATGAAATTCTGGTTGATTTATTTTATTGAGTGAGAGTGGGCTTGAATTGAAGAGCTTGCGAAGCCACTCACGAAGTGAGTGAAGCTCTGATACAGGGGTCGAGAAATAATATTTTTATGAATTTGAAAAAATGAAATAAAAATATATATTTGGTGACCAAGTCCAGTCTCGGGCACTATAAAATAATGAAACCAGAATGAAATTCTGGTTGATTTATTTTATTGAGTGAGAGTGGGCTTGAATTGAAGAGCTTGCGAAGCCACTCACGAAGTGAGTGAAGCTCTGATACAGGGGTCGAGAAATAATATTTTTATGAATTTGAAAAAATGAAATAAAAATATATATTTGGTGACCAAGTCCAGTCTCGGGCACTATAAAATAATGAAACCAGAATGAAATTCTGGTTGATTTATTTTGTTTGGACTTGTAGTTTAGGTCTTGATACTTTTGTCTTGATTGGGTGTATAATGTATACATATGGAAATTAAATCAAAATTAAATAAAAATTGGCATGAGAAAGCTAAAGAAAGTAGAACCTTTGGAGAAAGATTAGCGGATGGAGTCGCCTCTGGAATGGGTAGTTGGAAATTTATAATTTTACAGTCAGTTTTTGTAGTTATATGAATGGGATTAAATGTGTATGGTTATATGGAGCATTGAGATCCGTATCCTTTCGTATTATTAAATTTACTTTTCTCAACTCAAGCTGCTTATGCTGCTCCAATTATTATGATGAGTCAAAATAGACAAGCCGATCGAGATAGAATTCAAGCTAAAGAGGATTATGATACTAATATAAATGCAAAGAAAGAGATCGAAGAATTACAAAAACAATTAGCCAGAATTGAGAATGAAAAACTAGATAAGATTATGGAGATATTAAATAGCAAATAAAAAACAAATTCTAATAACTTAGTCTTTAAAGGTTAAATTGTGAGTAGATTTTTTAGTTAATTTTTGTTAAAATATAATCCTTGTAGCCTGTGACTTATATCTTGCTACTGGAATGTATGGTGCCTATGGTGTAATGGTTAGCACTAGGGTTTGTGGAACCCTCAGTTCCGGTTCAAATCCGGATAGGCACACCTTTTATATGGAAGTATATTTTAATGTGAATGCTTTAAATATAATTATCTCTCCACACTTAGACGATGCAGTTATTTCTATGGGAGGATTTATTCTTAAAAATTTTAAGAATACTAAGATTATTACTATCTTTTCCGGAAAACCAGAAAAGAAAAAATACACTATATGAGATTATGCTTGTGGTTTTAGAAATAGTGACCAAGCTGTAAATAGTAGAATTAAAGAAAATGATAAAGCTTTGTCATCATTAGGAGTGTTATTAGAAAATATAATTAATTTAGATTTTTTAGATATTCAATATACCTTAGAAAAAGACAGAGTATATGATATAAAGAAAATAAAAGATTATTTATATTCATACATTATAAATTCAGGATATGATAATATAAATATTTTTTCCCCTATAGCCAATAAGCATAAAGACCATAAAAGTATAAAAAATATAATCTTAATATTAAAAAATGAAAATAAAAAACAAAATCTTAAATTCTTTTTTTACGAAGATTATCCTTATTTCTTAAATTATAAAAAGAGTAAAAATTTTGTATTAAAGGAATCTAAAAATAAGGTATCTATATATTTGAGCGATTTAGAACTATCTAAAAAGACATTGTCTATAAAAGAATATAAGTCTCAATTTAGAAATCCATTTTCCGGGCTAAGTATTTTTAAGAATAGAATTAAAAAAAATAAAAATGGCTTTTTTAATATAGAAAATTATTATTTATTAAGTTAGTTTTCTTCTGGAATTTCTTCCACTTTCTTATTTATAAAGAATTTATATAACATAAATAAAACTAATATTATTATTAATACAATTAAAACAGATTTTTCTATAGATTTTAATTTAGATATAAGATATAAATATGTTCCTCCAGATAGATATCCTAAAAAAACAAAAAATGTAGATTTAAATAAGGTTATGATTAATACATTTTTTAGATATTTTTTGAAGTTTAGCTTAAAACTACCTAGAGCAATAAGACCAAAAGGGCCTAAAAATGGAGAGAATTTTATAAAAATTATAGACTTTATTGGGTGTTTTTCAGCTAATTCTTTTAAATTAAATTTTTTGATTAAGTTATTTTTTTTATTATTTAGAGAAAATTTATTTTTAATGAAATTATAACCATGATTACCAACCATATAATAAATTATATCTGGCACATAATCTCCCAAGATTGATATAATTAAAACTATAAAGATATTAAAATAGCCAAGACTTGATAGAATTCCAGCAGCCACGCTTACAACAGAGCCCTCTAGGCAGCTAAAGATAAAAAGTATTAAATATCCATGGGCTAATAAAAACTGAGTCGTGTTATTTAAAGTATTAGAATCCATATTTATTATTTTTGTTTTTTAATCTAACAGCTCTTGGAGGGATTATAGTCTTTTTAGTTAATAAGCAATAAATATAATCAAATAAATAAAATATTACAAAATGTAAAAACCCTTTTTTCATCCTTCTTCCTGATGTATATACAGTATTATCGAATAGAAAAACTATTTTACCTTTTTTTGACAGTTGCCTTACTAAGGCAACCTCATCTCCACCAGCATTCATATTTACATTGTATCCTTCCCAGGATGATTTTTTAAAGGCAGTATTACTACCATAAAGGTTCACTTTATTTAATAATTTCTTAGACATTCGTATTGAATATTCAAAAAATAAATTTATAAACCCTTTTCATCATGGACCATCAATCATTATGAAAGATCCACCAACCGCAACTATATTCTCATCTTTTTTAAAAGTTTTTATTATTTTTTCTATTCAATCTACAGGATGAGTAGTATCAGCATCTGTAGATATTATTATCTCTCCTTTAGCTATTTCCGTTCCAGCTTGTCTCGCTCAACAAACTCCAGGATTATTTTCTATTACAACTATAACATCTTCTGTAGCTAGAAGATTACGAGTATTATCTGTACTTCCATTATCAGCCACTACGATTTCAATAGTACCTTTATAATTCTGATTTTTAATTGATTTGATGCAATTAAGAATATTCACTTCTTCATTAAAAGCAGGAATTACAACCGATACCAGAGGTTCTTTAACATCAAGATTATCAGTCTCTTTATTTTCAGTATTCATAATTTATATAATTTTACATTAAATTATAAAAAAAACAAGTTTAATTTTAAATTAAGTTATTCCTACAAATTCGTATTCATGGTATATATTAGCATTAATATATCTTTTATTTTCTTTCCTCTTCCACTGGAATATTCTCATTAAAAACTAATATTTCCCACGGAGAGTATTTATCTATTTTATTAATATTTTCTTCCAAATCTTCCACCTCTTCAGTATTGCCAAACAGATTATCGAATAGTTTTAGTATAGGTTTAAAAAATTTTTTAAGAAATGAATATTTTATTAAAGTAATACTAGCATTATCCGTTGTGTTAAAAAGATTAATTTGAATATATTCTTTAACTGACAAATCTTTACCATAAATCAAAGTTGCTAAAAACATTTTTAAGTATATTCCATGAGTAATACATATATTATATTTTTTACCATTTTTAATTAAAAATTTTTGAGTCT
Organism: uncultured Candidatus Saccharibacteria bacterium; assembly: GCA_964635125.1. GTDB lineage: Bacteria > Patescibacteriota > Minisyncoccia > Phycocordibacterales > UBA5272 > UBA5272. Next base: position 61,994 of record CAZWMQ010000001.1, read on the forward strand.
TAAGAGCTCTATCTTTTAAATCTTGGAAATTTTCTTCATCATAAATTCTTAGATTTGGATCATGAATAGTATTATCCATTTTAGAAATAAAAGAGTTAGCTATAGGGTCATCATAGGAGAGGCCAATAATATTGCTTGGATTTTTTCGCTCAGCTAGTAATGGAGTTATAACCTGAGAGGTTTCTTTAATTTGTAAGCTTTGATTAATAAGTTTAGCAGTTTCTAAGGTTCGTTCATAAGGGGAGATAAACATTTTCTGTATATGTCGATCAATTAATCTTTTACCAACCTCAATTGCCCCAGCGATACCTTTAGAGGATAATTTACCTTTATCACCTTGCCTAACTCTTTCTTTATTTAAAATAGTCTCCCCGTGACGAATTAGATAAAAATATTTAATAAACATATCATTTATGTTATTTATAACTTAAATTAGAATAAAAAGGAATTATTTATCCACATAAATTTGATATTTATTCACACTTTATTATGTATATAGTATATAATATGTATATAAAATAAAGATTATGACTATACAGAACATTGACGATGTAATGGACCGTATAATGAGTTTAAATAGGAATTTGACGGAGGATTCTTTAAAGGTTCTTTTATCTGCTAGTGGTTGGGATAGGGAAGATATTTCTGAAGGCCTTAGAATATTTAGAAATAAGAGTAAAAATGGAGTTATAGCTACTCCAATTCCTAATAAAGTTTTTGAATTAGATCCTAATAAAATAGAAGAAAACATACAAGTCCCTAATAAAAATATTAATTTAGATAATTCATTGAATAACAAAGTTCCTGATCCTAAGACAAATCTTCAGGCGAATAAAGACAACTATGATATTTTATATCAAAATAAACAAAGTTTAGGAAATAATCCTTACACTTTTAATTTACAAAATAATCAAAATAATAATCAAGAAGTTCAGCATGAAGATATTGTCTCTCCGGCAGTTCAAAGTAACAAAACAGAATTCAAAGGAAATGTTAACCCATATATATTAAGAACAGATTCTAAGAATACTCTAAATAATCAATCAGTTTCAACACCGGTCTTAAATAAAGATACAGAACCGAAAAATAATTCTAATATTTCGACTAACAAATCACATCGTTTAGCTAAAGTTATTTTTTATATATTACTTTTAATTATTTTAGGATTTTTATTTTTATATTTTTTCCATCCAAAATTTAAAAATATAATTAATCAAAATTTTAATTCTAATAACGTGAGCAATATCGAAAGTCTAAATCCTAAACAAGATTTAAGTAAGATAGAATCAAATCAAAATAATCAACCTATTCAGACAGTAGGAATTAATGTAAATAGCACTCAAAATGATATTAATCAGCTGAAAAATGATCTAGCTTCTTTAAGGGGAGAATTTAATAGTTTTAAAAATAGTGATCAAGGTCAATCTAAAACTATTGTGAAATATATTTCACAAAGAGGTCCAGCTGGGAGAGGAATATTGACAGCATCAGCTACTTCTACTGGATTTATAATAACTTATACTGATGGTAGTAAACAGATAATACCTTTTTCGACCAGTACTCAAATGAATAGTTTGAATGTTGAAGAGATCTGTTTTAGGAATACAGCCACCTCTACAGAAACTACCTATTTATCAGGAACTAATACTAGCTCCTCACTAAATTCTTTTGATATTTGTTTAAATAAATCTCAAGTTTTGAATATTTTACAGAATTAATCTAACTATAAGTGTTAAGTTTATAAATAAGAGAGTGTTTTTTGTGTTAAACTAATTATATAAAAATAAAAATATGAATAATCAAAAAAATGTATGTGGAGTCTGTGGAAATGAGAATTGCAATCACCACAACTATATTTTAAGAAGAAATTTAAAATTAGTTTATATTATTGTAATTTTAATTGGCTTAGGCCTGATTGTTAATTTGGCAGTTAAAAATTATACAAAATATAGCAATCCCGAGACTATAATTATTACTGGTCAAGGAGAAATTAATTCAACTCCAAATATTTCGACAATTAATTTTACAATTCGTGAAGAAAGTAAAGATAACAATACAAAACTTTTACAAGATAATGTAGCTAATAAAGCTAATGTTGTAATTCAAAAATTAACTGATTTAGGTATTGAGTCTAAAGATATTCAAACTTCTAATTACTCAGTTAATCCTAAATATAATTATACTAACGGTTCTAGTAAAGTAGTTGGTTATGAAGCATCAGAAAGTATAAAAGTAAAAGTTAGAGATACTAAAAATGTCTCCAAGGTTTTAGATATTTTAGCTAGCCAAAAAATTACCGAAGTATATGGTCCAAATTATGAATCTGATGATGAAAGCTTAGAACAAATTAAAGACCAAGCTCGTAGTTTGGCAATAGCCGACGCTAAAGAGAAAGCTAATGTTTTAGCTAAAGAATTAGGGGTTAGAATTAAGAGGATAATTTCTTACTCTGACGACACTAATAATAATCCAAGTTATCCAGTTATGTTTAGAGAATCAGCCAAAAGTATGACTATGGATGCTGGAGCTCAACCTAATTTGCCAACCGGAGAAAATAAAACCTCAGTTAATGTTAATATTACTTTTCAGATCGAGAATTAATTTATAATTTGACTTTTAAAATATAAAGTAGTATATTGTATATATATTTTAAAGCGCCGAAAGGCGTTTTAAAAATGAAAAGTTTTGTATTATAATAAAATTATAAAAATTTATGAATACTATCGCAAATTATTTTAAATCAGTTCGTAATGAGATGAAGCATGTAGTTTGGCCAAGTCGTAAAGCCACCATTAATCACACTATCTCGGTTATTTTAATTTCAGTAGCTGTAGCTATTTTCCTTTTCGAATTTGATAATCTTTTTACAGCAATTTTAAATCTTTTTATTAAATAATTATTAATCTTTAATTTTAATTTTTCAAAATATATGGCTAAACAAGAATTAGGTGGTGAGAGACATTGGTATGCAATTCACACCTATAGTGGATATGAGAACGCCGTGCTTCGTAATCTAAGACAAAGAATAGACTCTCTAGGACTTCAAGATAAGATTTTTGAAGTAATTGTTCCAGTGGAAAAGAAGATTAAAGTTAAGGGAGCAAAAAGAGTAGAGGTGGAAGAGAAGATTTATCCAGGGTATGTTTTAGTGAATATGATTGTAGATGATAATACTTGGTATCAAGTTAGAAATACTCCACGAGTTACCGGATTCGTTGGTAGTGGAACTACACCAGTTCCATTAGATAAGAAAGAATTAGATTATATATTCTCCCGTATGAATCAAGCTGAAACTATGCATGAGATTTCAATTGAAGAAGGGGAGATTGTTTCAATTATTGACGGACCCTTTAAGGATTATGAAGGTAAAGTTTCCGAAGTCGATAAGTCTCGTGGTAAATTAAAAGTCTTAGTCTCAATGTTTGGACGAGAAACCCCACTCGAATTAGATTTTTTACAAGTTAAAAAATTATAAAACAAATTTTGATAAATTAAAGAAATTGTGTTAATATAGACCAATCAATATAAAAATATGGCAAATCTAAAGAAAGTAACTAAATATGTAAAGTTTGAAGTGGAAGCTGGGAAAGCTACACCTGCTCTCGGTCCAACTTTAGGACAAGCTGGTATTCCAATTGGAGAATTCGTAAATAAATTTAATACCGAAACTAAGGATTTAAAGGGGATTTTACCAGTTAAAATATATGTCTATGAAGATAGATCTTATGATTATGTAATTAAAGGTCCTACGGCAACTTATTTAATTAAAAAATCAGCCGGTATTGAGAAAGGGTCAGTTAAACCTAAAATCTCTAAAGCTGGGACAATTTCTAAAGATAAGATTCGAGAGATTGCCACTGCTAAAATGTCAGATTTAACGGCTAATACTGTTGAGGAAGCGATGAAAATTATCGAAGGGTCAGCTAAAAGTATGGGTCTCGAAATAGTGAAATAATAAATATATAAAAAATTAATTTTTAAATAAAAAAGGAGTGAGAAAATAAAAATCGCCTAAATATAAAATAGGGCGATTTTTTGATTGGAAAAATGTTTAAACTGCAACTAGAGCTTTAATTGCCGGGTGTGAATGGTAATTTAAAAGAGTGAAATCTTCAAATTTAAAATCAAAGATCTCTTTTACTTTTTCATTCAAGACCATTTTCGGTGCCTGATAAGCTTCTCTGCTTAATTGTAATTTAGCTTGCTCAATATGATTCTTGTATAGATGAACATCTCCAAAAGAGTGGATAAATTCTCCTGGAAGCATATTGCAGACTTGAGCAAACATTAAAGTAAGCAAAGCATAAGAAGCAATATTAAATGGAACTCCTAAAAAGACATCAGCACTTCGCTGATATAATTGGCAAGATAATTTACCATTTACTACATAGAATTGAAACATGCAATGGCAGGGGGCTAATTTCATTTTTGATAATTCACCCACATTCCAGGAATTCACAATAATTCGACGAGAGTCTGGATTATGCTTGATAAGATTTATGGCCTCGGTGATCTGATCGATATATTCTATCTTATAAGCATCTTTTATCCAGTATTCACTATCTTCTCCTGGGGGCATAAAAAATTTCTCGTAATGAGGTATTTCATAATGACCAGGAACAAAAATTGGATTTGGCCATCTCCTCCACTGAGCTCCATAAATTGGTCCAAGATTTCCATCTTTATCAGCCCATTTGTCCCAGATATGAACACCATTATCATTCAGATACTTGATATTAGTATCTCCTTTTAAGAACCACAGTAGCTCATAAATAATACTTTTGAGGTGGAGTTTTTTGGTAGTGAGAAGTGGGAATCCTTTATTAAGATCACATCTCATTTGATAACCAAATAAGCTCAATGTTCCAGTACCAGTTCGATCATCTTTCGAAACCCCAGTTTCTAAGATTAATCTTAAAAGTTTTAAATATTCTTTTTCCATTTTTAAAATTTTAAAATGTACGATAAATTTGTTTAAATCTAAATAAATACTATCATTTTAGTTGACTTTGTCAAAGTTTGATTTTTAGATTGAAAATTGTTAGGATTTTGACAGGAATGTAATTTTTAACAAACTAAATTTTCAATCATGAAAAGAAATAAAGGCAAACTTTTTATTATAGAAGGAATTGATTATTCAGGTAAATCCACTATAATTAATTCTCTTAAAAAAGACTTTCCAGAGATAATCTTTACTCGAGAGCCAGGAGGAACTATTGCTGCGGAGGAGATTAGAAATATTCTGTTATCTATTGAAGGTAAAAGTTTTTCAGATCTTAAAAGATTAGAATTATTTTTCAAAGCCAGAAAAATTCATTTAGAAGAAAAGATCTTACCAGCTATAGAATCTGGAAAAGTTGTAATTTCGGATAGATTTGATGCTTCAACTTTCGCTTATCAAGTCCGTAGTAAAGAGCTAGAAGATAGATTTTGGAAATTAAGATATGATTTAAATATTCATAATATTAATTTAGAATATTTATATTTGTCTATTTCTGCTAAGGAAAGTCTTCGAAGAAAAGCTTATAAACATCGCAATGATATAGTCAATCATTTCGATTTAGCTGATCAACTGGAAGTTGAGAAAAGAGTGTCTGGCTATAATAAATTTTTCTCAAAGATTAAAAATCTAAAAATTATTAATGGAGAAGTGGAACTGGTTGATGTTTATAGAGCGGTGCAGTCTATAATTTTAAAAGAATTAGCGGGATAACCCGCTTTTTATTTTTGTCTTTTTTCTGTTAAAATGTAAATAATATGACTATTATTGAAAGAGTAAGAAATGAGCTTCTAAAGATTATTCAAGATTTAGATTTATTTAATAAAGAACAATCAGAAATTAATTTTGTCGCCTCATTTATAGACTCTAAACATAGAGAATATGGAGAAATATCAACTAACATAGCTTTAATCTTAGCGAAAGAATTAAAACAAAATCCAAAAGATATAGCTCTAAGAATAGTTAAAGAAATTAAATCCAAAATAGAAAATGATAGTGAACTAGAAAAATTAATTTCTGAAGTCAATTTAGCTAATAATAATTTTATAAATTTCGCTTTAACTAATGAAGCCATAATTCAAGAATTAGAGAAAGCCGTTAATTTAAAAAATATAGCGACTAAATTTAGTAATCAGAAAATATTAATCGAGCACTCTTCGCCTAATCTTTTTAAGCCATTTCATATTGGTCACCTTATGAATAATATAATTGGAGAAGCCACAACAGAGATGTTAAAGACAACTAAGAGCGAGATAAAAGTCGCCTCATTCTTATCTGACATATCTTTAGGAATTGCTAAAGCAATTTATATTTTAAAAAATAAGAAGAATTGATCTTTCTTTAATCAAGATATAATTCAGACCTTAGGTAAGGCCTATAGTGAAGGAGTAGTATATTATGAAGATAATCCTGAGAAACAAGAAGAGATTAAGGAGGTAGCTAAAAATCTATTTACTGAGAATAAGTTATCTGAAGATTGGCAAATATATGAGAAAGCTAGAAGTATTAATATTGAATATTTTGAAAACATATTAAAAAAATTAGGAACTAAGCTTGATAAGATAATTTATGAATCTAAAGCTGGAGTAGAAGGAGTGGAAATTGTAAAAGAAAACTTAAATGGTCCAAAAGATAAAGAAGTTTTTGAAATTGGAGAAAATGGAGCCATTGTTTATGATACGAAGAAATTAAAAAATTCTAAAAGTAATGAAACTATTAAAAGTGTCTTTATAAATAGTGAAGGACATCCAACATATGAGGTGAAAGATTTAGGATTATTAAAATTAAAATATGATTATTTTAATTTTAAAGAGAGTATATTTATAACTGATAATGAACAAGTTCCGCATTTTAAAGTAGTTTTAGAAGTAGCCAAAAAGTTAGGCGGAGAATTGGAAAATGTTGCTAATCATAGTATTCATATTGCTCATGGTAGATTAAATCTTAGCGGAGAGCGAATGTCATCTCGATTAGGAAATATTTTGTCCGTTGAAGAATTATTGGAAAAGTTAAAAGAGAAAGTAATAGAGAGATTAGGTGAAAAGACTAAAGATTATAATGATAGTGAGAAAGAAGATCTAATTTTAAAGATCTCTTTAGCTTCTTTAAAGATTGCTATATTAAAATCAAAGTCAGGATTAAATATTAATTTCGACTTAGAAACCTCTTTAAACTTTGAAGGAGCCACTGGACCATATTTACTTTATACATATGCGAGAGTAAATTCTCTTTTAGAGAAAGCGGAAGCGAACAATAAAAAAGAATTAATAATAACTGAAAATAATCGGGAGTTAATTTTAAAATTAATTGAGGCAGAAGATAATTTAAAAGTTGCTATTGAGAGTCTATCTCCACAATTAATTGTGAAATATCTTTTTGAATTAGCTCAAGCTTTTAATACTTTTTATGGTAAAGTAAAAATTATTACCGAGGATATTGACGAGACTAATAATAATTTAATCCTGGTGGAGAAGTTTAAGAAAATATTTAAATTTAGTTTAAATAGTATCGGAATTGAAGAAGTAGAGAAGATGTAATTTTTTTTCTATTTTATGGTATAATAAAGATCTAGAGCTTTGATGGAATCAATCACTCCGGAGCCTGAGAAAGAAAAGGGAAACCTGATTAGAATCTCGTAATTAAGTTATAAATTAAGGTGGTACCGCGGTTCAAGTTTCAAGTTTTAGGCTTCAAGCCAGAAAACTTAAAAATCGCCCTTAACTCAAGAGAGTTTTTGGGTTTTTGTTTTAATAGAAAAATAAATTATAATTATCAATATGGAAAATAAAAATATAAATGAGAAAGAGTTGGAAATTTTAAAATTCTGGGAAGAGAATAAGATTTTTCAAAAGTCTCTAGAAACTCCAGCTGGTAAAAAGCCACGAAGTCATTATACTTTCTATGATGGGCCGCCATTTGCAACTGGTCTTCCTCACCACGGGCATCTTTTGGCTTCAACTATTAAAGATGTGATACCAAGATTCCAGACGATGTTAGGGAATCGGGTTCGTAGAGTCTGAGGTTGAGATACTCATGGACTTCCAATTGAGAATCTAATCGAAAAGAAGAATAATTTAAATTCTAAAGCTGAGATTGAGGAATTTGGAATTGATAAATTTAATCATGAAGCTTATCAAAGTGTTTTGAAATACGAGAAAGAGTGGAAAGAGATAATTCCGAGATTTGGCAGGTGGGTAGATATGAATAATGCTTATAGCACTATGGATACCAATTACATGGAATCAGTTTGATGAGCAATTAAAGAATTAGATAAGAAAGGTCTAGTTTATGAAGGGTATAAAAGTATGCATATTTGCCCAAGATGTGAGACGACCCTCGCTCAATCTGAAGTGGCTCAGGGCTATAAAGATTTAACTGATATTTCAGTAACGGCAAAATTTGAATTAATTGACGAGTCTGGAACATATATCTTAGCTTGGACAACTACACCCTGAACTTTACCAGGGAATGTAGCCTTAGCAATTAATAAAGATTTTGTTTATGTATTAGCCGAAACTGACAATCAGAAATATATTGTGGCTAAAGATAGAGTCGAGAGTGTATTTAAGCAAGCTAATTTAGATTATAAAATAATTAAAGAGTTTAAAGGAAAAGAATTAATTGGTAAAAAGTATAAACCAGTCTTTAATTATTATGAAAATGTGAATTTAGAAAATAAAAATAATCTTTATAAGATAGTTCCAGGAGATTTCGTCACTATGGATACTGGAACTGGGATTGTTCATATTGCTCCAGCTTTCGGTGAAGATGATTTAAATTTAGCTAAATCAGAATCACTCTCAGTAATTCGTCATGTCGGAATGGACGGAAGATTTACCGCCCAGGTTATAGATTTTAAAGGAATGAAAGTAAAAACTAATACCGATAATCAATCTGCTGATATTGAGATTATTAAAAATTTAGCCCATAGAGGATTATTATTTTCCAAAGAGAAAATCATTCACTCTTATCCTACTTGTTGGAGATGTGGAACCCCATTATTAAATTATGCAACTAGCTCTTGATTTATTAAAGTTACTAAAATTAAAAATAAATTATTAAAAGAAAATTCTAAAATTAACTGAGTTCCCGAATCAATTAAAGAAGGAAGATTTGGAAAGTGGTTAGAAGGAGCTCGAGATTGGGCAATATCAAGGAATAGATATTGAGGTTGTGCTATACCAATCTGAAAAGAGATCGAAGGAGATGAAATAAAAGTAATCGGATCAATAGACGAATTAGCTAAATATAATATAAATCAAGCTAAAAATGAATATTATATTATGCGACATGGTGAATCTCATCATAATGTAAAAGGAATAGAAGAGTGTTCGATGAGTGATAATGATAAATTGACCGAGAGAGGAATTGAGCAAATCGAAAAGGCGAAAAATAAAAATAAAGTAAAGTTTGATCTAATTATTACTTCACCTTATCTAAGGACAAGGGAAACTGCCAAAATAATGTCTAATGGGTCTATTCCAATAATAGAGAAAACGGAATTTAGAGAATTTAATTCTGGAAGCTATGATTGTAAGTCAACTCGCGAAATGAAGACTGATTATGGGGAAGTTTTTTTAAAGTTTAAAACGAAAATTGGTGGAGGGGAAAGTCACGAGGAAGTTATGGATAGAGTGATGCTCGGAATGATCAATTTAGAAAAAGAATATCAGGGAAAGAAAATACTAATTGTTTCTCATGGGACAACTTTACAAATGCTACAAGCCGGAAGCGAATTAATAACTGAGGAAGTTATTATGAAAGATGGTTATAGTAATTATCCTAAGATTTATCTTCAAAATGCAAAACTATTAAAGTTAAATCTAAAAATTGTTCCACGAGATGAGAAAGGTAAGATTAATTTACATAAACCATATATTGATGAATTTGTTTTAAAATCAAAAGCTGGTAAAAAAATGGAAAGGATAGGAGGTGTTTTCGATTGTTGATTCGAATCTGGGTCTATGCCATATGCCCAATTTCATTATCCATTTGAGAATCGGAGAACTTTTAAAAATAATTTTCCAGCTCAATTTATTGCCGAAGGATTAGATCAGACTAGAGGTTGATTTTATAGTTTATTAAATCTATCAGTTGGAATATTTAATAAGAGTAGTTTCCAAAATGTAATCGTGAACGGATTATTAATGGCTGAGGATGGAGAGAAAATGTCAAAATCTAAAAATAATTTTACTGATCCAATGGAATTAGTTAGAAAATATGGAGCCGATGCTTTTCGCTATAGTTTATTAACTTCACCAGTAATGATTGGAGAAAATGTTAATTTTTTGGATAAATTAGTTGAAGAAAGCTATAAGAAAATAATTGCTAAGATTGAGAATGTCTTGAGTTTCTATGAATTATTAAATATTGATAATAAAAAATATAATTTTAATTTAAAAAATATTCAGAACCCGATTGATATTTGGATATTAATGAGATTAAGTGAAGTCGTAGAAAATATTAAAAAGCAACTCAAACTTTATAGATTAGATTTGGCTAGTCGACCGATTGAGAAATTTATCGATGATTTATCAACTTGGTGATTAAGAAGATCAAGAGAAAGATTAAAGAGTGGTGACGAAAAGGAAACTGTTGAAATAGTTTTTCAAAAGGTTATGATAGAATTTTCAAAAGCTATTGCTTCGTTCATGCCTTTCTTAGCTGAGAGAGTCTACCAGAAAATTGATTTAGAAAATGCTCGAGAATCAGTCCATTTAGAATCTTTCCCAGAAACCATCTTAAAGATTAATGAAAATACCTTGAAAGAAATGGCTGAGGTTCGCGAGATTGTTACTGAGGCTTTAATGTTGAGACAGCAAAATAATATTCCAGTTCGTCAACCATTATCAAAATTATTTATTAAATTAAATATCGACCATAAATATTTTGAAATTATTAAAGAAGAAGTAAATGTGAAAGAATTAATTATAGATGAGAGTAAAGACTATCAAGAAGGTCAGAATGTAATTTTAGATTTAGGAATTACTAAAGAGTTAAAAGAAGAAGGAAAATATCGAGAGTTAATTAGAAAAATTAAAGACTGGCGAAAGATAGAGAATTTAACCATGAATGATAAAGTTTCAATTCTTATAGAGACTAATCAAGAAGCCATTAAGCTAATAGAGAAGAATATTGAGAATCTTAAAAGAGATTGTCAATTATTAGATATTCGAACTGAAATTGGTGAGGAGAAAATAATCCTTAAAAAATAATGTCAATTGAGAAATATACAACCGAAGCCATAATCTTAAAAGAGTATATTGAAGGAGAGGCAGATTTAAATTATAAAGTCTGGACAAGGGAGTTTGGAGTTATTTTTGTTTTAGCTCGTTCCATACGAAAAGTATCAGCTAAATTAAGAATGAATATGGTTAAGAATAATTATCTTAATCTAACTTTAGTTAAAGGTAAAAATATCTGACGATTAGTAGGAGTAGAAAGTGTTGATTATAATAATCAAGAGGATAAATATTTTAAGGAAGTAAAATCTATAATTAGCGAAGTTGCTAGTAGATTTTTAGAAGAAAATAAAACTTATAAAAAGCTATTTGATAAATTAAAATCTATATTAATAATAGTAAAAAAGGAATTGATAATTTCTAAATTAAAGATTTTAATTTATTATCTAGTTTTAGTTGATACTGGTTATGCGGATGCAAAGATAATTGGAGCCAAGGATTTGGAGGAATATAAAAATTTTACGATGTCACAATTTTGTTTACATTATATTTTAAATGAAGATAGAATAAAAAATCATGTATATGAGATTTTAAAATCCAGTATGTTATAATTCAGATATGAAAAGTGTTGATGGAAAAGGGAAAATCATTCTAGGTAAAGAAGTTGTAGATAAAGTTCCAGAATCTTGGAATGATGATGATTTAGAATTTGAAAATAATAATTCAAGAAGAAAGATGAGTTTTGTTACTAAATTTTTTATTATTTCAGTGATTTTATTTACATTAGTTGCCAGTATTGTGACTTACTTATTTTTAAATCAGGGCTCTAATTTTTCTGAAAAGAGGATTTTAATTGAAGCGACTGGACCTGGTTCAACTACTTCTGGCTCTAAAGGAGAGATTAATATTCAGATTACTAATAATAACAATGTACCGATCACAGACGCTTATTTAACTATTAGTTATGACTCAGGGGAAAATATTTCTGGAGATAAAAATATTACTAACCAATCAGTAGAAGTCGGGCAAATTTTGGCTAATTCGGTTAATAGTAGTTCTTTAGATTTTACTATTTATGGTAGTGAAGGAACGGTTAAAGATATTCAACCAGTTTTTCATTATAAATTAGCAGATTCTAAAGCTGAATTCACCAAAAATAGTAATTTAGTTTCGGTGACTTTAAAATCTTCTCCAGTGACTTTAAATGTCTCATCTTTGAAAGAAATACATCAGAATTATGATTTGACTTTTAATTTAAATATTAAAAATAATACAGAGCAAGATATTAAAGATTTGATTGTTACCGCTAGAAACCCAAATAATTTTATCTACAGCTCTTCCAGTTTAACTTTATTAAATAGTACTCCTTCTTGGAAGATAGATTTAGCTCCAAATGAAAATACTAACATAACTATGTCTGGCAAAGCTACTGGAAATATTGGAGATAAGTTAAACTTCACTTTTTATACTGGAATCGCTAATTCTAAAAATGAAAATAGTACTACTTCTTCTAGTAGTTTAGCTTTATCTAATTTTGATAATTATTATTTAAATATTGACAATGTTTATTCTAAAGTTGAAAGATCTATAGATATATCTGGTCAATATTTAGATTTTAATATCGCAAACAATAGTAATGATTTAAATCAAGGATCTAACACAACTTTAAATCAAGGAGAGGCAGTCATTCTAGATTTTAATTATAACAATAATACTAATTTTCCATTAACAGATCTATCTTTATATTTAAACATCTTAGGAGATTATATAGATAAAAACAGCATGCAAGTTAATGGGGGTTATTATGATACTAATCAGAATGTAATTATTTGGAATAAAAATTCCAATCCTGATTTAGCAAAATTAGGAGCTAATCAATCAGGTTCGTTAGAAATAAGATTTAGAATTAAAAATAATATTCCCTCAAATAGTCAACTAGAAATGATTGGTGGAGCTAGTGCTAATCGAAATTCCGAAGACAATGTTTCTAATACTCAAGATATTTCTTTTGATAAAGTTTGGACTATAAGCGATAGACAGTATTAAGTAAAACTTATCTTAGATTTAAGAAGTTTTTGAAAAAATGGCCTTGTGCTATAATCTCAATATGAATAATAAATATTTTTATATTACGACAACTTTACCATATGTAAATGCTAAGCCACATATTGGTTTTGCAATGGAGATTATTAGAGCTGATATTATCGCTCGTTATAAGAGATACTTAGGTTATAAAGTGTTTTTCAATACCGGAACAGATGAGCATGGTCAGAAATTATTTGACGCGGCTAAAGATGCAAGTATTCCAGTCCAAGATTTTGTAAATCAGAATTTCTTAGAATTTCAAAAATTAACTAAAGCCTTAAATATTTCCAACGATAAATTTATTAGAACTACAGAGGATAAGCATATTCAGGCGGCTCAAAAATTATGAAAAATAGTTAAAGATAATGGCTATATTTATAAGAAAAATTATACTATTAAATATTGTGTAGGATGTGAATGCGAAAAGCAAAATAGTGAGATCGGAGAAGACGGGCGATGTTTAGTTCACAACCATGAAGATTTAGAAGTTAGAGAAGAGGAGAATTATTTTTTTGCTTTTTCTAAGTTTCAAGAGAAATTATTAGCTCTCTATAATAGTAATAATAAATTTGTAATTCCAGATTTTAGATTGTTAGAGATTAAAAGTTTTGTAATGTCTGGATTACAGGATATTTCTATTTCCAGATTAAAATCTAAGATGAGTTGAGGAATACCAGTTCCAGATGATGAAGAGCATGTTATGTATGTTTGATTTGATGCACTAACTAATTATATTTCAACTCTTAATTGGGGAGAGTCTAATGATAAGCTCTTTCAAGAATATTGATTACAAGTCAATCAAGAGAAGAGAGAGGTTGTTCAATATTGCGGTAAAGATAACATTAGATTTCAGGCGGCCATCTGACAAGCGATGTTAATGGCAGCCAATATTCCAAACTCTACCAATATTATTATTGATGGATTTATAATGTCTGGGGGAGAGAAGATGAGTAAAAGTCTCGGTAATGTAATTAATCCTTACGATATAATTGATTATTATAAAGATTTCACTGAGTATCCGGAAGAAGTTTTAAGATTTATTTTAAATTATGATGTAAATAATTTCGAAGATAGTGATGTGACAATTGAAACTATTAAGCAATCCTACATTACTCATTTACAGAACGGCCTTGGTAATCAAGTTAATCGTATTTTAAAGTTAACTAATACTCATCTTGAAATTAATGATATTGAGAATATTTTAAAAGAAGGAGAAAGTAAAGATTTAGAAATTGATTTTAGAGAATATTTAAATGATTTTAAGCCTCATGAGGCGATTCATTTTATAATGGATAAACAGAAAGCCTTGGATGAATATATACAAGAGACAGAGCCATTTAAATTATTAAAAGGTTCGAGAGATGATATTGAGAAGGGAAAAGAAATATTAAAGAAAAGTTTAGCTGAGTTATTATCAATATCTCATCATTTATTTTTCTTCATGCCAAGAGTTTCATTTAAAATTTATAATTTAGTTAAAGAAAATAAAATGCCAGAGAAGCCACTTTTTGCTAGGATTTAATATGAAAAAGATAGATAAAAAATATATAAAGGGAGTAATAGATTTAGCTAGATTGACTTTTGATTTTTCAAGGATTCTACGGCAGACGACTATGGAAAATGGTATAGATAGAGAAAGGGACACTGATCATACGATTATGGTTTCATTAATTGCTTGCTCTTTAGCCAAAGAATTTTATCCTAATTTAAATATAGGTAAAATAGCTAGATATGCTCTGATACATGATCTTATAGAAGTATATGCTGGAGATAGTGATACGCTTTTCGTGAAAAAAGAAGTTTTATCTAAAAAAGAAAAATTAGAGAAAAAATCTTTAAATAAAATCATTAAAAAATTTGGCAAAATTTTTTCTTGATTACCAAAAGAAATAATTTCTTATGAGAAGTTAGCTGATAAAGAAGCGAGATTTGTGAAAACTATAGATAAATTAATGCCTGGAATAACTATTTATTTAAATGGGGGAGATAAAAATTTTCTAAAAAGAATCAATAAAGATATTTCTGCATTAATTCAGTTTAATAAAGACAAATCTCAAAAAATTCTTTTAAGTTATGGTAAAGAGTTTCCAGAAATAATTCAGATGTATGATTTATTGTCTAATCATAATATAAGAAATGTTATAAAAAAAATAAGAAATAAATAAAAATAATATGGTTTTTAATTTAGAAAATGTTGAATATATAGATATACATTCTCATTTACAATTTAAAAGTTTCGATGAAAATAGAGAAGAAATAATTAATAGAATGAATGAAGTGAAAGTTGCTACTATCTGTATCGGAACAGATTTATTGGAAAGTGAAAAAGGTAGAGATTTAGCCCTGGAAAATGAAAATGTATTTTACTCGATTGGACTTCATCCACATGATAATTTAGAAGAATTTCAAGAAGCTATAAATAATAGCGAAGCATATTTTCAAAAGTTAAAAGAAGTTGCTAATCATGAGAAATGTTTGGCAGTTGGTGAGTGCGGATTAGATTATTTTTATTTATATAAGGATTTTGCTAGTGGAAAGATTACAGAAGTTGAATTAGAAAAGACTAAAGTTTTGCAGAAGAAAGTATTTATTGAGCAGATTAAATTAGCCAAAGAATTAAATATTCCCTTAATGCTACATATTCGCCCAAGCGAGTTAGATAATAATAAAGAAGATGCTTATAATGAAGCGATAGAAATATTAAAAGATTATCTAGAAGTAAGAGGAAATTTTCACTTTTTTGTGGGGACGAAGAAAGTTCTAGGGAGTATTTTAGAGACTTTACCTAACTTTACCGTCTCAATTCCCGCCGTTTGTACTTTTACTAATGAATATGACGAGATGATTAAAGCTACCCCACTTGATAAATTACAGATTGAGACTGATTCACCATTTGCGATGCCTAAGAATAAGAGAAAAGTTGCTAAGCAAAATGAGCCGAGTTTTGTGGTTGAAGTATTTGAGAGAATTTGTGAGATTAAAGGTTTTCAAGATGAGGAATATAGGGAGAATTTTCGAAACATTTTAAAAGAGAACTTTCAAAAAATGTTCTTGAAATAATACTTAAAATGTGTTATAAATTACCCATTATTAGTTATTTAAAAACAATAAAAATATGAATGAAAATGAAACCGTGATGCCTGACGAAGCTAAGATCTACGAAATATCGTTTATCTTTGATAACAGGTTAGACGAGGATAAGGCTTTACAAAAGCTAGAAACTCTTAAAAAAGACATCGCTTCTCTTAAAGGAAGCTTCATTTCAGAAGAAACTCCATATATGCGAGAGCTCTCTTATGAGATGGTTCGAGTGGTGAATAATGTGAATTTAAAATTTAATAGCGGTTATTTCGGTTGGGTAAAGTTTTCCCTCCCAGCAAATCAAATTGAAACTCTTAATAAGAAGTTGAAGTTAGATGAGGAGGTAGTTAGATATTTAATTATTAAAGCTGAAAATAGTAATGATATTTTTACAAAAGACATAGCAGTCTTTAAGGCCGATCCTAATTTAAATCAAAATAAAGAGGAAGTCATAGTCGTTGATGATGGGACTAATTTAGACACAACTAATGAAGATTTAGCAGAAGAATTAGATGAAGAAACTAAAAAACTATTAGACGAGGAAGTAGAAGCAATTAAGCAGGGAAAAAATAGTGAAGACGAGAAATAATTTTACTTTATAGACTATCGTGATATAATTTATAAAGAAATTATTAATTATCTAAATTAAACAAAAATATGTATTTAAACAAAGTAATGTTATATGGAAATCTTACTTCGGACCCAGATTTAAGAAGTCTGCCTAATGGTAATAAAGTAGTATCTTTTGGTTTAGCTACAAACAGAAGTTATAAAGATGCGACAGGTGCCAAGAAAGAGATTGCTGAATTTCATAATATTGTAGCTTTCTCAAAATTAGCCGAAGTGTTTGCGGAGTGGTTAAAGAAAGGTCGCCCAGTATATATTGAAGGTAGAATTCAGACTCGATCTTGGGATGATAAAAATGGTGGAGGTAAAAAATACCGCACTGAGATTGTTGCTGAGAGTTTTCAATTTGGAGCAACGGTTAATCGAGAGGGCGGTAATAATAATTATTCTGAGAATACTGAAAATAATTCAAAAAAATCTAACGACACTAAAAATGAGATAGAAGAATTAGATACCATTGATTATGGAGATAGTGAGATTAATCCAGATGACATTCCTTTTTAAAAATTAAAATTATAAAAATATGAAAAATAAAAAACAAGATTATTTCAAAGAAAACAATATTAAGATTGATTATAAAGCGATTGATATTTTACAGAAATTTATCAATCCTAACGGACGAATTTTAAATCACCGTAAGACTAATTTAAGTGCTAAAAATCAACGAAGTATAGCACAAGCTATTAAAAGAGCTAGATTTATGGGTTTGATGCCGTATATTGCTAGATAATATTGTTTTTTAATTGTTAGAAAAATCCCCCACCAATTCACTTGTGAATTGGTGGGGGATTTTTATGTTATAATTTATTTATATCATAAATATATGAAAAATTTAAAATATACATATATAGCAGTCTTTATTATATTACTATCTCAATTTATTTCAGCCAGGGCTGACACATGGCAAGTAATTTTCTCAGAAACCTATAATTCTACTGCCACCCAACAGAACTGTTATTATGATTATAGTATTAATGACGATGTTTGTACTTATATTAATCAAGGAACATTTTAAGACTTTTATGTTACTTTTAGTACAGATAAGGATGTTTACTATTTTTCTGACAAGATAATTCCAAATATATCTGTAACCCCAATTGAGACTGTTGAGTATTATGATGAGGAATGTCAAGCTGGAGATTGTGGGTTTACACCAATTCATACAGAGACTATTCTTGGTACAGATCCAGCACCTCAATTTATTGCTGGAACAACCACATTATTAGCAGCTTCAACTTACACCACACCAGGTTATGAGAATTATTGAGATGGCTCCTTTAAGGCGGGAGAATTATTTATAAGTAATCTTATGCCGACGTCTTTTGGTATTCCTACTAATATAGTATCTCAAAGCTCTAGCACATTAGCTTCTTATTTTGGTTTACCTTTAAATTATAAATTTGCTTCATATTATGTAACTTCTAATATAGATTTTTTAACCGGTATGCCAAATCCATATAATCCAACTCAACAACTATCTTACTATAGTAGAGGATATTATCCAATTACTATCGTAGTACCAAACACTAGTTTGAAATTAAAGTAAAAAATATCTAAAATTTTTATGTTATAATCTACTCATAATTAATAAAATTATGGAAAATAATTATTTTAAATCTATTTCAGTTTCTTTATTAATGTTAATAATAGCTTTTATTGGATTAAGTTATATAAATATAAGTAGAGCAGATACGTTTAATTTGATTTATAGGGATACTGGTTGTCCAAACCAATATTTACCAGGGGGGGCTAATGTGGATTGCACTTATTATACGGGTTCTCTTGGTATAGGAGGTTGTCCACCAGGAGATTATAGCGGTACTTCTTATTGTTACCCAACATCTAATTGGTCTTCAGGTAATAATACTTTATCTATATCTCAAAATGTTAATTTTGGTACTGATAAGAAGAGTTATAAAATAGGAGAACAAATTCACCCATTTTTTACTTCCTCAGAATTAACTGTGACTTGTCCAGCTCGATATGTATTAACTATGCCAGCTAACATGACCCCATCTAACCTTAATGCTTATATTAATCTAGGACTTGGAATTAAGCAGTCGAAGTTTACAAGTTCTAATTGGGTAAATTCTTTCACTTTAAATAAAGGCGGAGATTATACTTTAGGAGGAGAATTAAAGAGAAATCCTCTAACTTATATTAATGATTGTAATCAAGCCGGGAATATAGATATACAGAAATTATATGATTATGGTATTTATCCTATAACAGCTACTTTTACTGTACCATTTATTACATCATTATTTTTGAGGTAATTTTCAAAAATAATCAAAATTTGCTATAATCACCTTTATTAAAAAGGTGATTATTAATTTAAATTATAGACAAAAAATAAAAATAAAGAAAATATGACAATACATCCGAAAAAAGAGAAAACATTTGTAATCTTAAAGCCAGATTCAGTTCAGAGAGGATTAATTGGAGATATTATTCAGAGATTTGAAAAAATTGGCTTAAAAGTTGTCGCCATGAAAATGATCGTAGCTACACCTGAGCAATGTTGAGCTCATTATGAGAAAGATGAAGCTTGGTATCAGAAAGTCGGATCTAGAATTAAAGATAATCTAGTCGCTCAAGGAAAAGCAGCTGAGCAAGATGTAATTGAATATGGTAAGAATGTGATCCGAGAATTAGTAAAATACATGATCGCTTCCCCAATAATCACTATAGTCTTAGAAGGGAACAATGCACAAGCTGTAGTTAAAAGATTAGTTGGCTCTACTGAACCAGCTACGGCTGATACCGGAACTATTCGTGGAGACTATACACTTGATTCATATTATCTATGTGATACTGATGGATCAAGAGCTATGAGGAATCTTATTCATTGTACTGATCCGTCAGACGGGGAAAATGCTGCTGAGCGAGAGATTAAAGTTTGGTTTAATGATAGTGAAATAATCAATTATAAGTTAATTAATGAGAGAATGTTATACGATGTAGATTGGAGTAATATTTTAGAATAATTAAGAATAATTTGTTTTAAATTACTAAATTTATTATAATAATATTAGGATACTCAATCAATTTATCTTTGTAAATGTATCTAAGGGCTATAGTGTATTGATCTTTATCTGAGGATTTAGATTTCACTTACCCACTTTAATTTATTATTAAAGGTAGATACTGATTGAGTGTCCTTTACAAAAATCCTTATTAAAATAGGGATTTTTGTTTTAAAATAATGTTATAATTATTTTATGTCGAAAATTAAATTAAAATTCGCCGGTGGTGCCGGAACAGCCACTGGTTCAAATTTCATTTTACAGGTTGGAAAATTAAATATTATGGTAGATTGTGGATTATTCCAAGGCGAAGTGATAGGAGATGAATTGAATAGAAATGACTTCTCTTATAATCCAAAGGATATAGATGTACTTTTCATTACTCATGGACATTTAGATCATGTTGGAAGAATACCAAAATTAGTAAAAGAAGGTTTTCAAGGAGTAATAGTCTCAACTGGAGCTACAAAAGATATTGCCGAATTAGTATTAAGGGACTCAGTTGGAATATTAACTAAAGATGCAGAAAGAGATAATCTAGAACCTATTTATTCTGAAGAAAATGTTGATCAAGCTATGAGTTTATGGAAAGTTAAAGATTATCATCAGAATATGATTATGGATTCTTTAGATAGAGAAATAGGAGAGATAAAGGTTATGTTTTATGATTCGGGGCATATTTTAGGAAGTAGTTTGGTGGTATTTGATATTAGTAAAGAGAGAATTATGTTTACTGGAGATCTTGGTAATTCACCATCGCCTTTATTAAAAAATACTGAAGATGTTCCAAATGTTACTTATTTAATTACTGAAAGTGTTTATGGTAATCGTAATCACGAAGATGAATTAGACCGTGTAAAAATTTTAAAAGAAATTATTAAAAAGAATATCAAAAATAAAGGAGTATTATTAATCCCAGCATTTTCAATTGAAAGGACCCAAGAATTAATTTTTATTTTTAATAACATGGTAGAGAATAATGAAATACCACTCATACCGGTCTTTTTAGATTCTCCATTAGGAATCAACATAACTAAAGTCTATAAAAAATATGAGAAAAATTTTAATGAAAATGTTGAGAAGATAATAAAATCAGGAGATAATATTTTTTCTTTTGCTGGGTTGACTATATGTAATTCAGTAGAGGAATCAAAAGCTATCGATGATATTCCAGCTCCAAAAATTATTATTGCTGGATCAGGGATGAGCAATGGAGGTAGAATAGTTCATCACGAGGCAAGGTACTTATCTAATGAGAGGAACACTTTATTATTAGTTGGTTATCAAGCCATCGGGACTTTAGGGAGGAAGATTCAAAGTGGATTAAAGAATCTTATTATTATGGGACAAAGAATAAAAGTCGAGGCAAAAGTAGAGACTATTTCTGGATTCTCTGCCCACAAAGATTCAATTCATATTCAAGAATGGATTAGTAAGATGCAGAATACTTTAAAAAAAGTATATGTTGTACTTGGAGAGCCAAAGAGTGAGAGTTATTTAGCTCAGAAATTATTTGAAAAATATAATATTAACACTTATGTTCCAGAATTAGATCAGATAATTGAAATAGAAGTTTAATATTATAATCTGTGATATATTATAGTTATAAGATTAATTTCTATATTATAAGTTATGGCTTATCAAAGAAAAATAGTAATTGCAGTTTCGGGTTCAGCTGATATGACTCCATTTGGAGAGGAAGCTTTAAAGTTGTCTAAAAATTTAGGTCGTGAATTAGCAGGATCTGGTTATATTTTAGTTACTGGAGCAACTTCTGGTTTCCCTCATTATGTAGCTCTTGGCTATCAAGAGAATAAGGGTATATTTTCATTAGGATTATCACCAGCAACTGACGAAAAAGAACATGTTGAATTATATTTGTTACCAATTGAACCATGCGATATTATTATTTATACTGGATTTGGATTTCCACTTCGGGATATCATGTTGACTAAGACAGCCCAAGCGATGATTATTGGTCCAGGGAGAATTGGCACAATTCACGAATTTACAGTAGCTTATGAATCTAATATACCACTTGGAATATTAGAAGGACCTTGGAAGACTGATGAAGTTATTCGTGATATTATACGGAATAGTCATAGAGTTAATAATAATATAATTTTCGATTCTGACATCAAAAGACTAATTCAGAGATTAACTGAAATGGTTAAAGAGGGGAAAGAGAAAGAGAAAGAATTAGGGGATGTTGATTTTACAGAGTTAAAGGCCAAAGTATAGATAAAAGTTTGTGCTATAATTTACATATTAAAAGTTTAAATAAATATTTATAATTATTATGATAAATTTTGTTTTAGGTATTATTATGTTTTATTTCTGGATTCATGCTATTGTGATTATTTTTAAAAATATCAAAGTTAAGGGTTACAATAAAGCTGTTTTAATAATTGCTTTTATATTTTTAATACTATTATTTTTAGGTCTTCTATTTGGAAAATAATTTTTTAATAATTTAAATAAAAACCCCACCTAATATTTAGGTGGGGTTTTTAAATTTAGTTAACTTTCTTAACAATTTTCTTGAAAACTTCTTTATGATTAGTAGCAAGATCAGCCAAGATTTTACGATCAAGCTTAATCTCTTTTTTCTTTAAAGCATTGATGAATTTACTATAAGTAGTTCCTAATTCTCTTAGTTCTGCATTCATTTTTACATTCCATAACTTTCGCATGTCGTTTTTCTTATCTTTACGATGAGCAAAAGCATGTGCTCCAGCTTTTCTTAGAGCTACCTTGGCTTCAACTTCTTTCTTACTTCGTCCAAATTGATAACCTTTGGCTTTTTTTAAGATATTTCGTCGTCTTTTCATTGCAATTTTATTACTTTTAACTCTTACCATATATTTATTTTTTATTTATTAAAATTATTATTTAGCTATCTTTAAACCAGGGAGGAATCTTCTTTTTTCTTTATTAGTCATAGTAAATTCTCGCATTTTCTTACCAGCTAATTGATCCACTCTTTTCTGGCGAGAATTAAAGTGATTAAAACCTGGCTTTCGTCCTAAGATTTTACCATTTTTAGTTACTTTTAATCTTTTGGCTAAAGATTTATTAGTTTTCATAAATTTTAAAATGTTTTTAAATTAGATAAATTAATATCTAATTTTCATTTAGTTATCAAATAATAGCATAATTATTTGCTTTTTTCAAGCACCACAATGAAGGATTTATTGCCAACTTTCTTAACTGGCTCAGCTATTTTATATTCAGCTGGAATAATCGCTAAGATTCTATCTAGACGGCTTCTTAAGAAATCCTGATCTAAGTATTTAGTTCTTCCTTTCAGTTGAAGCTCAATCTTAACTCGATGACCTTCTTTAAGCCAGACGGCAGCTCGTTTAGCTTTAACCATAATATCATTATCGCTAATCTCCACACTGATCTGTATATTTTTAGTTTCCGAATTAACTTGTTTAGATTTAACTTCTTTTTTCTTTTTGCTTACTTCATAGGTATGCTTACCATAGTCAGATATTTTACAGATTGGAGGATTTACATTAGAAGTTATTTCAATTAAGTCTAACTTAGCTTCTTTAGCTAATCTTAGAGCTTCATCTTTAGAGAGCACTCCAAGATTCTTACCATGTTGATCAATCACTCGCACCTCATATGCTCGTATTTGATCGTTAATGCTTACTTTATTATTTTTCTTACGGAAATTTTGATTATCTATCATTTAGTTATTTTGAGTTAGGGTAGGGGCTTCTTCTTTATTCTTAGATTTCCTAGCAATTAAGAAAATATAAATAATTTCTAAAATTCCTAAAGTATTTATTATTAAGAAGATTATAAATCAAACTTTATGATGATTACGAGCTGATTTTCAGAGAGCAATACCTTTTCAGATTAAGCTCCATATAATTAAGCAAATTACAATTATTAAGACGATTAATCCATATTGCTTAAAAAGATTAATTGTTAAATTCGCAGGTCCAGTTGAGAGATTGCTTGTTAGATTGTTCATATTGTTTATGGATTAAGTATAACATATACAAGCTATAAGTTCCAAGACACAAATACAAGTTTTAGGGCGGTTATATTTTTCTTGAAGCTTGTATCTTGGACGGGGAGTTGGTCACCACACATAGTCGTCATTTATTCCTCCTTGTGTCGCGACCCCGCTTCGCCGTCTCGCTCATTTTATTCGCGACTTCGTAGACGGCTCAGTTCAACCCCACCTCTCCCAATAAAATAAATCACTCGAAGCCTTGCTCCGAGTTCATTATTTTATAGTGGAAGTGGGGGGAGTCGAACCCCCGTGCAGATAGAGATTGTAAATGAGTCTAGTTTCATACTTAATTTTTTAAATTGTCGGCTAAATCTATTAAATTAAGAAAATAATTTAGCTTAGTTTTTTAGAGTTTCAAAATTTTTAAAGAAAACTAATTTAAAAATTTCTACACACATTCTTTATAATATAGAAATCTTTACGATGTGTAAATAAAGAATCTATACCAAGGTGGCTTAATTAAGCGGCCACTGGAGCGAAATTCGCCGAGAAAGGCGAAAGGATCGCTTTTGCAATTTTGTTTGCAATATATTTGAAAAGATTTAACGATTTATTTTCATTATCGGAAACCACATTTACAAAGATCTAAGTGTCAAATCCTGACACTCCCAGTTCAAGAAGCAGGAGACAAGCTTACAAGCTTCATATAATATATTATATCATATTTTAATTTATTTGACAATACTTATAAAATATAATATAATGAATTTATAAGTTTATCTCTTATTCTAAATCTTAATATTATCTTAGTATTAAGAAAGTAAACATAATTTATTTATGATCTTAAAAGAAAGCGGGAGATTAGAAGTCCGGCTTAGATTTAGAAATTAAAGGACTGTAAATAAATATGTTTAAAAAATCAAATAATCAAGGTGATTTTAAATCATCTAATAATTCTAATTATAGAAAATCAAAAAATAGAAATTCTTCTAGATCAAGCACAAGAGCAAACTTTAAAAATGGAAATAGAAATAGTGGAAGAAGATTTGGAGGAAAGAAAAGATCAGTATTCAATGATATTAGTAAATTCATAAACAGAACAAATAATAAAGAAAATAAAAAAGAAGAAATATATATTCCAGAAAATACATTTACTTCTTTTAAGATTGATGAAAGATTAAAGCAAAATATTTCCGAAGCCGGGTATATAAATCCAACTATTATTCAAGACAAATCTATAAATAGTATTTTAGATGGTAGTGATTTAGTAGGAATTGCTAATACTGGAACCGGAAAGACGGCGGCTTTTCTTTTACCATTAATCGATAAAGTTTTAAAAAATAAAAAAGAGATGGTGATTATTCTTGCTCCAACCAGAGAATTAGCGGTTCAAATAAATAATGAATTTAAAAATTTTACGAAAGGGTTAAAACTTTGGAGTATATGTTGTGTTGGCGGTATGCCAATTTATAATCAGATTAAAGATTTTAGATATGAGCATAATTTTGTAATTGGAACCCCGGGAAGATTAAAAGATCTTATTGATAGAAAAGTTTTAAATATAAAAGAATTTAAAACTATTGTGCTTGATGAATCAGATAGAATGTTAGATATGGGATTTGTTAATGATATGAAATTTTTAATGAATGAAATGCCAAAGCCACATCAGACTATTTTCTTTTCAGCGACTGAAGCCAATGCCGTAAACAATATTATTAAGAACTTTTTAATTGATCCAGTATTTGTAAAAGTAAAGACTCGTGATACCGCAGAGTCTATAGATCAAGATGTTGTGTATATAAATGGAAAAGATAAATTAAATGTTTTACATGATTTACTTCTAAAACCAGAACTTGAAAAAGTTATTATTTTTGGAGCCACTAAATCTGGAGTTGATAGAATACATAAAAATTTAAAAATCTTAGGGCATAATTCTATAGCTATTCATGGTGATAAAAGACCAAGAGAAAGAAATTTTGCACTCAAAATTTTTAAAGAAAATAAGGCAAATATTCTAATTGCGACAGATGTGGCTGCTAGAGGTCTTGATGTGCCAAATGTTTCTCATGTGATTAATTATGATTTACCAGCCACATATGAAGACTATATCCATAGAATTGGTAGAACTGGAAGAGGGGGGAAATTAGGAAAAGCTTTGACTTTTGTGTAATATAAATAAAATATCCTGTTTTGTGAGATGGTTTATTTAAAGTTCTTTTTTCTCTCTCTCAAAATCTTTCTTTTTAATAGTTTCTCTTTTGTCTTGCTTATTTTTTCTTTTAGAAAGTCCAAGTTCTAATTTTAATAGCCCATGATCAGCAAATATTTTAATTGGTAAGATTGATAAGCCTTTCTCACTTTCAGTGGCTAATTTTAAGATTTCGGACTTTTTTAATAATAGTTTTCTAGTTCGGTCATTTTTAATTTTCTCACTATTTAAACTTTGTTGATATGGAGACACATTCATTCCAACAATAAAGGCTTCACCATCACGAATAATAATTTTCGCCCCAGTAATCTCGGCTTTGCTGTTCCTTACGGCTTTAACTTCATTCCCGGTTAATTGAATTCCAGAAATATATTTATCAACTATATGATAATTTAAGTGGATTTTTTTGTTTTCGACTAAAGACATAATTTAAAATTCATTTTATTATTTTAGCATAATGTGATAATATTTTGGAATGATAAAAATACGAATTAAAAAGTCTAAATCTAACGGTAAAGGCCCAAAAAAACCGAAAAAGTTATTAGCTCAGATCTTAAATATGATTATAGTGGTTTTACTAATTATAACTTCCTACTCCCTAATCTCCGGGTTAGTAAATGGCAATAATGATAGTAAAGTTATAAAAGTTTCTATGTCGGAATTAATAAAAGAAATTAATTTAAAAGTAAGTTTATTAAATCAAAATTCAACTTCCTCGACCTCAACTATAAATGTATTAGTGGAAGGAGATAAAGTTACTTTAGAAAATAGCACTAATACTAAAATGGTTACTGAAAAAGAATCTAATGAGTCTTTTTTATCTATATTAAATAATTATAATGTAGCTACAGCAACTTTAAATAAGTTAAATATTACTATCAGTGATTCTTCTAAAGCTAATTTTCTATTAAATTTAATTCCAATACTTTTACCAACCATACTAATCTTTGTGTTTTTCTGGTTTTTACTGAGAGGGGTAAAGGGGGCAAATGGTCAAGCCATGTCATTTGGACAAACTAGAGCTAAGAAAATAGACCCAAATGATAATAAAAATAAAATTACTTTTAAAGATGTGGCTGGCAATAAAGAAGCTAAAATAGAATTAGAAGAAGTAGTAGACTTTCTAAAAAATCCTAAAAAATTTATTGAGATCGGTGCTGAAACTCCAAAAGGTGTCCTATTAATGGGAGCTCCTGGAACTGGAAAGACTTTACTAGCGAGAGCTGTAGCTGGAGAAGCCAAAGTGCCGTTTTATCATTTGTCCGGATCTGAGTTTGTCGAAATGTTTGTCGGAGTCGGAGCATCTCGGGTGCGAGATTTATTTAAAGAAGCTAAAAATCATTCCCCAGCTATAATCTTTATTGATGAAATCGATGCCGTTGGAAGATCTCGAGGAATTGGTTTAGGTGGTGGAAATGATGAACGAGAGCAAACTTTAAATCAGATCTTAGTGGAGATGGACGGCTTTGATCCAAATGAGAAATTAATCGTAATAGCTGCAACTAATCGACCAGATGTATTAGATAAAGCTTTACTTCGTCCAGGGAGATTTGATAGACGGGTAACTTTAGATTTACCAGATCGAGAGAGCCGAAAGGAAATTCTAGAAGTGCATAAAAAGAAAAAGTTAATAGCTAAAGATGTTAATTTAATGATTATTGCTGAGAGAACGGTTGGATTTTCTGGAGCAGACTTGGCATCAGTTATGAATGAAGCCGCAATCTTAACCGCGATTGAAAATAGAAAAGAAATAACCCAGAATGATTTAATAAGAAGTGTAGAGAAAGTAATGCTTGGTCCAGAAAGAAAATCTCATATTTTATCAATAGAAGAAAAAAAGAAAACTGCTTATCATGAAGCCGGTCATGCCCTAGTTGCTTCCTTACTTCCTAACGCTGACCCAGTTCATAAGATCTCAATTATTCCAAGAGGTAATGCCGGAGGATATACTTTAAAATTAGCATTAGACGATAAGAAATTATTAACTAAGAATAACTTTATTGATGATTTAGCAATGATTTATGGTGGATATGCGACAGAAATAATTGTTTATGGCGATGTTTCTACTGGACCATCTGGAGATTTACAAGCGGCTTCTAATTTAGCTAAAGAAATGGTGATGAGATATGGAATGAGTGAATTAGTTGGACCATTCGCTATTGAAAATGATAATCAGAAAGTCATCTATGGCAATTTAGAAGATTCTCGGAATATTATGGGGATAGAGTTAGCTAATATAGTTGATAAAGAAATCCAAAAATTATGTCAGGATGGATTAAATACAGCTAAAAAGTTAGTTAATGAGAATCGGGAATTATTAGAAAGAATTACTAAAGAATTGTTAGATAAAGAGACCATTGAGAGAGCCGAGTTTGAAGAAATTTTAAAAGAATTTAAGATTGAGATTAAGAAATAAAAATCATTTTCATTTTCAATTTAAAAATGTTAAAATAGTTTTAATTTAAATATTTATGATAATTACTCATTTTAATAAGCAACATTTTAAGATCCAGCTTGGAGATTTAACTATTGCTATTAATCCAGTCTCAAAGGATTCTAAAGAGGTTACTAATAAATATGGAGCGGATATTGTTTTACAAACTACTAATCATTATGATTATAATGGAGCAGATTTAATGAGTTATGGTGAAAGAGAGCCATTTGTAATATCAGGTCCGGGAGAATATGAAGTTAAAGATATATTAGTAAAAGGATTTGGAACCGAAGTTATTATGAATAATAATAATAAAAAAACTACTTATCAAAATACTTCTTATATTTTTGATGTTGATAATATGAAGCTTTGTTTTTTAGGAAACCTTAAGCAAGAGTTAGCTCCGGAGCAAAGGGAAATAATTGATGAGGTAGATATTTTATTTGTCCCAGTCTCTGGAACTGAGGAATCACTTAATGCTTACGAAGCTAATAAATTAGCCACTAAATTAGAACCAAAATTAATTATTCCAATGGATTATAATAATGAATCTTTAAAATTATTTTTAAAAGAAGCCGGAACTGATTTAAAGGATGTTCAGAAAGTAGAGAAATTAACTATCAAGAGAAAAGATATTGAAGATAAACAAGGAGAAATGGTTTTATTTAAGTTATAATATAATTAGTGTATTAATTTAAATATGGCTAATTTTATTAAAGAATATTTCAATCAATTACATCATAGCGATGAGAAGACTAAACATCGTTCGGCTTTGACTATGGCTGTGATTGCTTCGGTAATAATTTTATCAATTATATTTTTATTTATAAAAGATAGCTTTTTATCTATTTCTAAAAAATCAAATTCAGTAAATAATCAGACAACTATGTCCAAAGACAATATAGAGTCTCCAATCCAAGCATTTTCTTCATTTTTTAGCGAAGCCGGGAAGCAATTTTCAAAAGCTAAAGATTTATTTAAAGATGTATCTAATTTAAAAAATAAAGATAGCCTCCAAAATAGCACTAATAATCAATAGTAAATTGGCTTGTTTTATTTGAAAAAATACTTTTAAAATGGTATAATTTGTTTATAAATTATTATAAATCTAACTAATAAGTTAGATTGTAATTTTCAAATTTAATTTAAAATATGGCTAAAAAAGATTTAAATAGTAATCAAGATAAAATCGAAGAAAATAATGAAAATACCCATAATAAAGTAGTAGAAATTGATATTTCTTCTGAGATGAAACAAAGTTATATTAATTATGCGATGAGTGTGATTACTGATCGAGCTTTACCGGATGCGAAAGATGGGTTAAAGCCAGTGCATCGTCGAATACTTTACTCAATGCATCAGAATGGATTAACTTCTTCAGCAAGATTTAAAAAGTCAGCCACAGTAGTTGGAGATGTGCTCGGATCATATCATCCACATGGAGATGCTTCAGTTTACGATGCCATGGTTAATTTGGCTCAAGATTTTAAAACTCGCTACCCATTAATCTGGGGTCAAGGTAACTTTGGAAATATTGATGGAGATGGGGCGGCGGCTTATCGTTATACCGAGGCGAAAATGTCTAAGATAACTGGAGAAGTTTTGCGAGATATTGAAAAAGACACAGTCGATATGAAGGCTAACTTTGACGGAACTAAAAAAGAGCCAGCGGTTTTACCGACCGCAGTACCTAATTTATTATTAAATGGAACACTTGGAATTGCTGTGGGAATGGCCACAAATATTCCACCACATAATCTTGGAGAAATTGTCGAAGCCACTACTCAATTAATTGATAATCCAGATTTAACTACGGAAGATTTATGTGAATTTGTAAAAGGGCCTGATTTTCCAACCGGAGCAGTAATCTATGGTAAGAATGATATTATTCACACTTATGCGACAGGAAGAGGAGGAATTGTTACCCGTGGCGAAGCAGAAATTGTGGAAATGAAAAATGGTAATTTACAGATTGTAATTACCTCGATTCCATTTCGAGTGGTTAAATCAACTTTGATAGAGAAAATCGCTGATTTAGTTCAAGAAAAAAAGATTGAAGGAATTAAAGGTCTTCGAGATGAATCAGCTAAAGACATAAGAATCGTGATTGATTTAAAAAGTGGGGTTGAACCTAAGAAAGTTTTAAATTATATTTATAAACACACTCAATTAGAAGACACTTTTCATGTTAACTTAGTAGCTCTTGTAGATGGAGTTCCTCAGACTTTAAATTTAAAATCAGCTTTAAATGAATTTATTATTCATCGCAAGGTTGTAGTTAAAAGAAGAACTGAATTTGAACTTCGAAAAGCTGAAGGGAGAGAACATATTTTATTAGGTCTTAAAAAAGCTCTCGATCATATTGATGAGATTATTAAATTAATCAGAAAGTCTAAGTCAGTAGAAGAAGCTCATGCTGAACTAATGAAGCAATTTAAATTTACTCAAATTCAAGCTCAAGCAATTTTAGATATGAAGCTTCAGCGATTGGCTGGACTAGAAAGGAAAAAGATCGAAGATGAGTTGAAAGAAGTTCAAGAAGCAATTGCTGAATTAAAGGCAATCTTAGCTAGTGAGAAAAAGATGTTAAAAATTATTAAAGATGAATTAGTTGAGATTAAAGATAAATACGCTGATGAGAGACGAACTAAGGTTATGGCTAATAAAGCTAAAGAGTTTAATCCAGAAGATTTAATTACCGAGAAAGAAGCAGTCTTAATCTATACAGCAGGTGGATATGTTAAAAGAACTGATCCAGATGAATTTAAAACTCAAAAGCGAGGCGGAGTTGGAGTCGTCGATATGAATACTAAAGAGGAAGATTTTATCACAATATCTTTAACTACCAGCACACATTCGGATTTACTATTCTTTACTGATAAAGGTAAAGTTTATCAGATTAAGATGTATGATATTCCAGAAGGTCGACGAGCTACAAGAGGTAAAAGTATTATGAATTATTTATCTATCGCAAGCGACGAGAAAGTTACTAGTATTTTACCAATGCCAAAAGATATTAAGAATACTAAAGCTTCTCTCGTTATGATTACAAAAGACGGGACAATTAAAAAGTCCTCTGCCGAGAGTTTTAAAGATGTTCGACGAAGTGGATTAATTGCGATAAAGTTAGCGGATAAAGATGTTTTGTTATCAGCTCTATTTGTAGAAGCCGGAGATGATATTATTTTGACTTCTTCCGAAGGTCAATCTATCAGATTCGCTGAGAAAGACGTTCGCGAAATGGGTAGAACAGCAACTGGTGTTCGAGGAATGAAATTAGACAAGAATGATAATATTGCCGCTAGCGATGTAATTAAGAAAGATCTTGGAAGTAAAGCTAAATTATTGGTAGGAACTGAAAAAGGTTATGGAAAAATGACTAAGTTAACGGAGTATAAAACACAAGGGCGAGGAGGTAGCGGAATGAAGACCGTATCCGTTACTGAAAAGACTGGTAAATTAATTATGGCGAAAGTCATTTATGATGAAAGTAATGAAATCTTAGCTATCTCGCGACATTCCCAAGTTATTAAGACTAGTTTAGAAACTATCCCAACCTTAGGACGAGCGACTCAAGGAGTTCGAATTATGAAATTACGAGAAGGGGATACCGTAGCTAGTTTAGCCGTTTTATAATTCTAGAAAATATGATTATTTAAACTCTATTGGTAATAATAGAGTTTATTTATTTTATAATTTTTCTTATGTTAAAATATAATTATAAATATGTTTATTTCCCCAATAGAAATTATTCAAAATTTAGATTTAAAAGAGGGAATGAAAGTTGCCGATTGTGGAAGTGGGACTGGAGCTTATGTTTTTCCTATCTCTGGAATTGTTGGAGCAGGCGGAAAAGTTTATGCGATTGATAAGGATATTAATATTTTAGATAAGATAAATCGTGAAGCCGAAAAGGGTAAGATTGAAAATATAGATACTATCTTAGGAAATTTAGAAGAAAAGATACCAATTCCAGAAGAAGAATGTGATTTTATAATTTTATCTAATGTTCTCTCAGAAGTACATAATCTTGAAAGAGTAATTTTAGAAATTAAAAGAATTTTAAAAGATAATGGACAAGTTTTAATTATCGACTGGAAAAATAATAATCTAGGTTTAAATATTAAAAGAAGAGGTTTGATTGAGGAGGAGAAATTAGTAGCAATTTTAGCCAATAATAATTTAGAAATCAAAAAACATATTCCAGCTGGTGATTATCACTATGCTTTTTTAGTAGAAAAGTTTTAATTTAATTATGATATAATTTCTTATATCATAATTTAGTATGAATTTTTCTAGATTTTTAAATTTTAAAGGAATTATAATTGGAGTGGCTTTATTTTCAGTGATTATCGCAGTTCTAGGATTTTCTGGGAAGATTCCAATTTTTAATTCGACGGCTAAACAGAAATTAACTGGGACTTTACAAGTCTGAGGGACAATTCCTCAGGAAGCTATGAATGGTTTTGTTGATAATTTTGATAAGACTGCCAAGACCTATAATATGGTTTATACCGAAGTCAAAGAAAAAGATATTAATCAGAAATTAATTTTAGCCTTAGCTGATGGATATGCTCCGGATCTATTAATTACACCGTCGGAAGTGGTCTTTGCTAATCAGAATAGATTATTACCAATTTCTAAGACTACTATAACTGAGACTGATTTTCGAAATTTATTTATCGATGGAGCTTCAATTTTGATTGATAGTAGTGGGTATTTAGGCTTACCATTATCTATAGATCCTCTAGTTCTTTATTATAATCGAGATATTTTATCAAGTAATGGTTTTTCAGATCCTCCATTATACTGAGGTGATCTTTATAATTATGATACAAAAATTACCAAAAAAGATGATAGCGGTAATATAACGATGTCAACAATTGCTTTTGGAACTTATAATAATATTCCTAATATTACAGATACTATTATTGCTATGATTATGCAACAAGGTCAAACTCCAATTGATAGAAATTTTGTGAAAGATTCAGTCGGTAATTATTCAGTAGGTTATCAAGTTAATTTTAATACCGCAGTTAAGGAAGGTAATATTTCTCCATTAAATTCGGCTTTAGCTTTTACAAAAGATTTCTCGGACTCTTTAAAACCAGTCTATAATTGGGATATTACCAAAAGAAATGCTTTATCAGAATTTATTTCTGGAAATTTAGCTTTTTATGTTGGTTTTGCTTCGGAGGCTAATTATATTAAAAGCGCTAATCAAAAATTATATTTTGACTATACAACGATTCCGCAAATAGATGGTAATAATTTAAAGACTACTTATGGTAATCTTTATACTATTTCTATGTTGAAGACAAGCCCTAATCAAAATCTAGCTTATCAAGTAATGGTGGCTTTAGCTACGGGAGAATTTAGTCAATATTTAGTACCTTTAACCGGAGGAGTTTCAGCTTTAAAGGTTAATATTACTCAAGGTATACAAAGTGGAGATCATACCGCTTCTGTTTTTGGGTCTTCTGCTTTGATTGCTAAGACATTTTACGATTTACATAGAGATAATTTAGAGAGTTTAATGGCCAGAGCTATTAATCAGATTTATAGTGGGGAGAAGAGTACAGTTGAAGCAGCCAATGATTTAACAGATCAATTACAAACAGTTTACAATAATATTAATCAATAAAATATGAAAATTAATTTTAATAAATTTACCAAGCTAAAGAAAATAAGTTCAACTTTTATTT
Source organism: uncultured Candidatus Saccharibacteria bacterium (assembly GCA_964635125.1). Classification (GTDB taxonomy): domain Bacteria; phylum Patescibacteriota; class Minisyncoccia; order Phycocordibacterales; family UBA5272; genus UBA5272. The sequence continues at coordinate 96,315 of CAZWMQ010000001.1, forward strand.
TAATTTTAATTTTTGTAAGTTTTATTTATAATTTGAATATAGGGAAAGTCTATGCAGTTAATCAAGAAAAGTTAGACCAGTCTTTTCAAAGTATTAATAGTTTAAGCGATAGTCGGACTGGACTTTTAACTTGTGATCCTAATGCCGCTCAAGATAGTTCAAGTTCTTGTACTCCTAAATCAGCAATTTTACTAGGAGTTAAATTAGCTCAAGTTTTAATTTATATAATTATCATAGCTTTAATTCTGTTTCTAATAATTGGAGGTATTGGTTATGTTTACAACGGTAAGAATCCTGGCTATTTAAATAAATGGAAAAAACATATTAAAAACGCTGTCTATGCTTTATTAATTATTGTTTTTGGTATGGTTTTAGTTTTTGGATTATTAAGTGCTTTTAGATTTAAGTCGGATGTTTTAAATTTTATTAAAAATTTATTCGCTAATTTAAATTTTCAGATTATTCAGCATAGTTATGCCCAATCTTTATCATCTTTAGCCGAGAAGAGTACGAACGGAGAATATACTAATTTTTTCCCGGGACAGACTATTACTAGTATAATTTTAACTTCTATTAAATTTTTTATAAACTATATTGCCGCCCCAGCTTTAATTTTTGCAACGATTTGGTCTGGAGTCAGATTTGTTGCTGCTCAAGGTAACACCGATAAATTAGTCAAAGCTAAGAAATTTGCTTTTAGAGTGGTAATTGGAATAATTGTAGCCGCGGCAGCTTATTCCGCATCTTCAATTTTTCTAAATACCATAAACGGAGTAGCTAAAGAATCTAGTTCGGTTAAGATAATAAATAAAAGCATTGGAAATTTAAATATAAACAACTTTAGATTCTTCTAATAATCTTAAAATTAGATATTTTTCTTATGTTATAATTTTAGATAAAGATATGTCAAATTATAATAAATTTTTTCAAAAGTCAATTAAGTTTATTTTTGTATTTTTTTCAATTTATATTTCTAATGTAATAATTTCTAAAGCTCAAGCTACTTTACCAGATTTTCAGGATATTGGAGGGTTGATTAAAAATTTTAATAGCAATATCTTACAGAATTTAGTCATATTATTGAGTGGAGTGGCAGTGGTTCTATTTTTATATGGATTAGTTAGATTTATTTTTCATCGTTCACAGGGAGGGGAATCTAGTAAATTAAAAGATGATAAGAAGAATATGTTATGAGGTTTAGGAGCATTGTTTGTTTTAGTTACTTTATGGGGAATAATTGCTTTGGCTCAAGATATTTTAGGGGTAGATAAGAATAATAATATTCATATTCCAAAGATATGTGTTAGTGATAACTGTGATACGGTCTCATCTAATCCTGGTGGTGGCGGAGTGGTTAGCTCCATAGCTACTTGTCCAACTGGAACTATTGTAGCAACAGACGGATCTTGTCTTCCAAAAGTCCCAAGAGATACAAGTTGTGCGGACGGTTATATTAGAGACAGCAATACTAATGAATGTGTAAAAGATACGAATTCTCCCGATACCCCCGATACTTCCAATATTAACAGTAAGAAATCTCCGGGAGCGATATGTACAGTTTTATCTGGCGGGAATAGTAATACTGAGTGTACAGAAGGATATTACTGTAAAAGTTCCACCCAGGTCACGGGTTCAATTGGTAAATGCACCAAACTCCCTTAATTTAATATTAAATATTTATGAAAATAAAATTATTAAAATCTTTAAATGTTTTTAAAATATCATTTTTACTTTTTATCTTAAGTCTTTGTTTAAAGATAGGGAGAGCTTTAGCTCAAGATAATGCCGCTCAATCTACAAATAATTTTAAAGAAACTGCTAACAATATAGTTAATAATGTTTTAACTTCTGCTGGGACTTTATTGATGACGGCAGCTTTTATTTTATTTTTTTATGGAGTTGTAATGTTTATATATGGTAGAGTAACTAATAAAGGAGATTTAAAAGAATTAGAAAAAGGAAAGCAGTTCATGTTATGGGGATTAATTGCTTTATTTGTCATGGTCTCAGCTTGAGGGATAATTAAGCTTGCCCAAGACATCTTTGATATTAAAGGGAATAATATCACTATTCAACCAGTACAGTTTGCTCCGCTGGCATCGACCCCAAAACCTCCTGGTGGAGGGGATACTGACAGCATTGTACCTTTACAAGGGCTTGGAGGGTCTTGTAATACTAATTCAGAATGTCAAAATGGATTACAATGTAGCAATAAAACTTGTGTAAAAAAGTCTGTAAATAATCCTTTACAGAGCGGATCAGATGGTGTAATACGAGAAAATCCATTTGCTAATACTGATATTTTTCCATTAATAAAGCCAGGATATAATAATGAAATCTTTTTAGCAAAATTAGTTACTGGTTTAAAAAATAAAAAATGTACTCAAGCAACTTACAATAATGAAGTATATATTTTAAACAGTTCCTTTGGTTCTGTTTACGAAGGAGCAGATTTAGAATTTGTTAAACTTTTTCAAAAAGTAAATGGATTAAGTGCAGATGGGATAGTGGGTAAAGACACTTGGGAGGCTTTATCTGTAACAACAGGAATGAAGACAACTTTTACTGGAATTATAGTTAAAGATTGTAAATAGAGCTTATTTCTAAAGGGTTATTTAGGAGAATAACCTTAAATTCAACGAATTAATGCATAAACTTGACATTTATTTTACTTTAGTGTATATTATTAGCAGTACTACTGTTCTTTGTATTGAGGTGAATACCTAGTCATAGAGCAGATTTTTTTAATATATTAAAAATTTTTTATGGCTGAAGAAAAAAAGAAAAAAAGCTCCGGAGCCATTTGGTGGCTCGTTGGAGCAATATTTTTAGGTCCAATGGCTATTAATTTAGCTATGGATGGACTAAATAACATAGTCCACACCCTTTCATCCGGAATGGCTTCTTCAAGCCAGGGGATGAAAGAGCTATTAAAAAGCATTATTAGGTTCTTCCTAATGTTGTTTTTGATAGCCGGAGTGCTTAAGATTTTCATTTCAGGAATGAAGGAGATGTTTAAGAAAAAAACTTCTCCTTGAAAGATATTCACAAGCCGTCAATTTTGACCGCTTATATCTTAAATCTATCGTTATGTTGTAATTTTGCGACACTGACGATATCGATTTTCGATATAAGATGTGTCTGAAATGACGGCTTTTTATTTTGAATATTTTTTATTTCATATTGAATTTTTAAGTTTTTACTCTTGACTTTTTATTAGATAACTAGTAGATTATAAATAGTTAATAATTTTTAATCTTTAATTTTTAAAAATTTTTGAGATGGGAAAATTAATAATGTTTTGTCTTTTATTAATCGCTTCTTTTAATTCCAGCCATCTTTCTCCCAAAGCTAATAATTTGATAGGAGTATTATGGATATTTTTAATTGGTTGGGTCTTATTTATACATAAAGACCCTCCAGTAAAGAAAAAGAAGCGAAGAATCTATTTTGAAGATGACGAAGATTAGGACTTTTAAATTATTATAAATATTAGTCTTAATCATATTTAAGGCTATAATTTACTTTTAAGTAAGATAAAATTTAGCCTTTTTATTTTTGTGTATTTTTATCTATTCCGGCTAATTTTTTGATATTTTAAAGTTGTGAATAATTAATTTGCCTTATTTTTTTAGATGATATAATTAATTTATAGGTTATTTAGTCAGATAATCTTTAAATTATTAACTTATATATAAAATTTTATGAATAAAATTACTAGTATTTTAGGAGGGATTGCTTTAGCTTTTGTTTTTTCAATCTCAGTTACTTCTACTTCTGCTCAGCAGATTTGTGTAAGTGTTGGAGGGCAACCGGGAACAATTCAAGGTGGTATTTGTATACCAACTGGAGGAGGTGGCCAAAATGGCTATATAAATTGTCCAAATGGAACTAGAGTCCCACAAGGTTATCCTTGTCCAAACACTAATACTGTTGGAGGACCAGCTTATACTCAAGGCCAATATCAAAATCAAAATCATGCCGCAGATTTGTCTTTCTTTGGTAATTTAATTGCTGGAGTAGGTGGAATTGTTAGAATGTTGCCCCCAATATTATTGGGTATTGCAGTAGTAATATTCTTCTACTTCTTAATTAAATATTTGATTGCGGGGAAAAATGATCCAAAAGATAGAGCAGGAGCTTTAAAGGGATTATTATATTCACTGCTAGCTATATTTATTATGGTAGCTTTATGGGGAATAATTGCTTTCTTTGGTGATGCCTTAGGCATTAATCCAAATACTCAAGTTAATGCTATAAGATTACCATAGTAAAGTTTATAAAGATTATCTAACTATAAAAATAAAATCACTTTAAAAGATAAAGTGATTTTATTTTTATCTTATGTTACAATAATATTAATATGGAAGGAGTTAATAAGGTAGCTAATTCAGTAATAGATCAATTTATAAATCCCGCAGTTTATTTATTATCAGCCTTTGCTTTCGTGTGGTTTTTATATGGAGTAGCTTTATTTATTTATCATAAAAAAAATGGGAATACAGAGGGAGTAAGTACGGGGAAAAGACATATGATATGAGGCATGGTTGGATTAATTATAATTTATTCAGCCTCAGCTATTTATACATTTATTACTGGATTTTTTAATTAAATAATTTGGAATATAGTTATGAGTAAAGAAAAAAAGGAAAATGATTTAATGATTGAAATGGTGGCATTTCTAAAAAGCCGAGGATTTATTTATCCATCGAGTGAGATTTATGGAGGACTAGCTGGAGTATATGATTATGGTCATTATGGATATTTATTATTAAGAAATATTAAAGAAGCTTGGATGAGAAGTATGATACAAGTTCGTGATGATGTTTATGCACTGGACTCAGCGATATTTATGCATCCAACCACTTGGAAGGCCTCTGGTCATGTGGATACTTTCAATGATCCAATGGTGGATTGTAGTAATTGTCAGAATAGATTTAGAGCCGATCATATTTTAGAGAGATTTGGAATCAAGGCTGATAAAGAAAGTCTCGAGTTTATTAATCAAGAATTAGATAAATTAAGAGAAGAAAAGAAACTCATCTGCGAAGTTTGTGGAAAGGCAACTTTAACTAAGGCGAAAGTATTTTCTCTTATGGTGAAAAGTAATCTTGGATCTCCAACCGAAGTATTGTCTGAAGAGAATGTAGTTTATCTAAGACCAGAGACTTGCGGAGGAATTTATTTAGAGTATAAGAATGTTTTAGACTCACTTCATCCAAAGTTGCCGTTTGGTATTGCTCAGATTGGGAAAGCTTTTCGAAATGAGATTGTCACTAAGCAATTTGTTTTTAGAACTCGCGAGTTTGAACAGATGGAAATGCAGTATTTTTTCAATCCTAAAGATTTAGACGGGGTTGCCACCGAAAAATATTTTAATAGTTGGAAAGAATATCGTTATAATTTCTATTTAGATTATGGGATTAAGAAAGAGAGTTTAAACTTTTATAAACATGAGAAATTAGCTCATTATGCAAAAGATGCATATGATATAGAGTATAAATATAAAATGTTAGGGGATAATTTTAAAGAGTTAGAAGGAATACATGCGAGAGGTGATTGGGATTTATCTCAACATTCAAAATTCTCCGGGAAGGATTTAAGTTATTTCGATGAAGTAAGTAAAGAGAGATTTATTCCACATATTATTGAAACTTCGGTAGGAGTAGCCAGAATGATGCTAGCTTTTATCGACCAAGCTTATATTAAAGAAAGTGTTCAAAATAATAAAGGAGAGAGTGAAGAGAGAATTGTGCTTAAATTAGATAAAAGACTTTCCCCAGTTAAAGTAGCCATTTTACCATTAATGAAAAAGGAAGAATTGGTAAATGGGGCACAAAATATATGGAGAGAATTTAATCAGAAATATTTCTGTGAGTTCGATATCTCTGGCTCAATTGGGAAAAGATATCGAAGACAAGATGAGATTGGAACTCCATATTGCATAACTTATGATTATGAGAGTTTGAATGATGAAGCGGTGACAGTTAGAGATCGAGATAATATGGAGCAGGAGAGAGTAAAGATTTCAGAATTAAAAAGTTATTTAGAAAATAAATTAGGATTTTAAATTATTATAAAATATTTATTTATTTGCAAAAAAGTGAAAAATATAGTATATTTCAGAAATCATCAAATATTTATATGGCTCAGAAACAACTTATAAAATTAGTAAATAAAACTACCGGGACTACTTATACTACTCGTAAAAATAAGAAATTAGTTACCCGTAAAATTGAGTTAAAAAAATACGATAAAAAACTTCGTAAGAGAGTGGTTTTTAAGGAAGCTAAAAAATAATTGTCGTTTTTAAATAAGAGATTGAAATTAAATATAAAATTATGTTAAGTCTTAAATATACTAAGAGAAATAAAGGGGAAAATAAAGAAGGAATGCTAAAGGCAGTTTATTATAGTCCAAAAGAAAAACCAGAGTCAATTTTTATTGATAGTATTGAATTTGAAAAAGTTTATAGAGAGTCTGGTAAAAGTTCAATAATTAATTTAGACGGAGAGAGGAAATTGCAAGCTTTAGTTCAAGATATTTCTTATGATCCAGTCAAATATGAGCCAATTCATGTAGATTTCTATATTGTGGAGAAAGGAGCTAAGATTGATACCGAAGTACCATTAGAATTTATTGGAGTTTCGGAAGCTGTAAAAACTTTAGGGGGGAATTTAGTAAAAGTGTTACACGAATTACATATTGAGGCTGAAGCTGATAAATTACCACATAAGATTGAAGTAGACATTTCAAGTTTAATAGGTCTTGATTCAGTAATTAAAGTTAAGGATTTAGTTTTACCAACCGGAGTAACTTTATATCATATCGATCCCGAAGAGATTGTAGCTTCAATCGCAATTCATCAAGAAGAAGATTTATCAGCTCCGACAGCTTCCGTTGATATGGAGAGTGTAGAAGTAGCTGAAAAAGGTAAGAAAGAAGAAGATACTGAAGTCAAAACCGAAGCTTAGTCCGAGTGGGAGATTTTAATGTTAAGAAATATTTAGGTGAATTAGTATTAATGATATAATATTTTTATTATGGTTTTTAAATATAATTTTAGACAATTTTGTCTAATTATAGGCGTAATTACTTTAATTAGTGGAGTAGTTTTTTTTTCTAATTTAAATAGTCATAAGATATATGCCGAAACTCCTCAATGCAATACTCCTGAAGAAAAAATACAATGTAATAAAGATTTAGATGATTTGAATCAGCAGATTCAGCAATTAGGTCAATATATTTCTCAGAATAAAGATCAGCAAGCTTCTTTGTCCAGGGATATAAATATTTTAAAGGCAGAGATTAGTAAGAAGACTTTAGAAATTCAAAAGGCTAATAATAATATATATTCGCTATCCAATAAAATAACTGAAAAAAATATAGAATTAAATGATTTAGCTGATACTTTAGATAAACAAAAATTAGCTTTAGCTTTAGCTCTGAGGAATTTATATGTATTTGACGGAGCTAATAATTTTGTAAATATGCTTTTAGATAATAAAAGTCTATCACAATTTTTTGAAGATTCTGATAATATGATTGCCTTACAAGGAGCAATTAATCAAGATGTAGATAGTATAAAGACTACTAGCAATCAAGTTAATCAAGTTAAAAATGATCTGGAAGATAGTAAAGATACACAAGTCGCCTTAAGAGAACAGCAACAAGCTGATAAGAAGAAAATCGACTCCTCAAAGCAGGCTAAAAATGATTTATTGACTGAAACTAAAGGTCAAGAAGCAGTTTATAATGAACAATTAAAAGATAAACAAGCTAAAGCCGCTCAAATTAGAGCTGCCTTATTTTCTTTTGCTGGAGGAGAAACAAAAGCTATACCATTTGGAGATGCTTTAACTTATGCTGAGACTGCTGAAGCTAAAACTGGAGTTCCAGCAGCTTTTGTTCTTTCTATATTACAACAAGAATCAGCACTCGGAGCTAATGTCGGTAAATGTTATTTAAGTGATACAGAAAGCGGAGCTGGTTATAATATTAATACTAAACAACAATTTCCAAATGTGATGAAGGCCAGTAGAGATTTGCCAGGATTTTTAAATATTACCAATCGTTTAAGTATTAACCCATTAGCAACGGTAGTATCTTGCCCAATTCCATCGGCAGGTGGTTATGGTGGTGCAATGGGTCCAGCTCAATTTATACCATCAACTTGATTATCAATTGAAGACGGGGCTGGAGTATTTAATCCTTGGAATGCAAAAGATGCAATTATAGCTTCATCATATTATTTATCAACTTTAGGAGCAGGAGAAACTTATACTTCTCAAATTAAAGCCGCTTGTCGATATTATGGAACAGGCGGAGGTACATGTTCATATGGTAGATCGGTTATGTCTAAAGTTGATGATACTCAGACTAAGATTGATTATATTAAGCAATATGGGCAATAAGTAATAATAATTTAACCCTTGAAAAAAAGTCAGAAATCTGTTAAGATAATTAAACTTAATATATATATAAAATATGTCAGAAATTGTTAATTTATCAATCGAAGAATTAGCTAAAGCCGGAGTCGGCTATGGTTATCGTAAAGTTCTCCGAAACCAAAGCACTAAAAGATTTATTGATTCTACTCAAAATGGTATTGATATTATTGATTTAGATAAGACTAAGGAATCTTTAAAAGAAGCGGTTGAATTTCTTAAAAAAGTTAGAGAAGAAAATAAAAAGATTATTTTTATTGGAGAGAAACCAGAAATTTCTAATATTGTAAAAGAAGTAGCTTTGGCTTTAGGAGAAGCTTATATTACTAATAGATTTATTGGTGGATCAATTACTAATTTTCCACAAATAAAGAAAAGAATTGAAAAATTACATAAAATGTTGGATGAGAAAGATAAAGGCGAGTGGAATAAGTTTACTAAGAAAGAGCAATTATTATTACAGAGAGAATTAAATAAATTAGATAAGAATTTTAGCGGTATTTCTAATTTAACTAATTTACCTGGAGCTATCGTTGTAGTTGATTCTAAATTTGAAGATATTCCAGTCAAAGAAGCCGGTATTTCTCATGTTCCGGTAGTATCATTATCAAATACTGATTGTGATATTTCAACAATTGAATATCCAATAGTTTGTAACGACTCTTCTAAAAGTTCAGTGGAATTATTATTAAACATTATTAAGAATAATATTTAAGATAGAAATAAACTATGTCTACAGAGATAATCAAAGAATTAAGAGATAAAACCTCTTTACCACTTGGAGAAATTAAAAAAGCCCTCGATGCTTCCGGTGGCGATAAAGATAAAGCTTTAGAAATATTAGCTGAAAAAGCAAAATCAGTTGCTGAGAAGAAGAGTGATCGAGAATTAGGAGCTGGAATTATTGGGGTATATATTTATGGTGGAGGAACGAGTACTGCGATGGTTGAATTAATGAGTGAGACAGACTTCGTGTCTAAAAACGAAGAGTTTAAAAAGTTAGCTAATGATATTGCTTTTCATATCGTAGCCATGAATCCAAGCTCAATTGATAATGAAGATGGATTAGGTGAAGAAACAGCACTATTAAAGCAAGCTTACATTAAAGATCCATCTCAAACTATTTCTCAAATGATAGAATCAGCTGTTCAAAAATTTGGTGAGAATATTAAAGTTAATAAGTTTATTAGATATTCAATCTAATATATAACCTCTTTAAAGAGGGTAGATATTATGTCCACTTTTATTTATTTAATTATAGCAATATCATTCTTATTATTTGCTTTTTTAATAGTTAAGATTAGAATGATTTATTTAAATAATCATCCTGATAAATATGTACCTACTTATGACGGACATGCATTATTTTTAGATAAATTTTTCTTTATAGTAAAATTTACTATTAGGAATTTAGTTTTTATTTTTATGAGAGTCTATAGAAATATTTTACATTTTTGGGTTAGAATAGTTGCTAAGTTTTCTAATTTTTCAGATAAGATTTATATGCAGAGCCGGAATAAGTTTATGGAAGAAGTAGTGAAAGATAAGAAAGCCGTTCCACATTTCTGGAATCATTTAAAGAAATATAAGAAAGAAATCGAAGAGGAAAGAGGGGAGGAAGAGTTAAATAAAGAAGGAAATAATTAATAATAATACTTTTAAAAAGTCTGTTTTTGTGTTAGAATTGTTCCTAACTAGTTACCAGAAACCAGTTGCTAGTGACTAGACCGCCACTTTAGTAGAGTTGGCACGAGCGAAGCGAGATTGGAAATAGACAACGGTTTACAAAACCGAATTCTTTAAAAATATAAAAAAGTTTTCACCAAGTAAAAATAAATAAGCCACTTTAGCTCAGTTGGTAGAGCAACGGTTTTGTAAACCGTCGGTCGTCAGTTCGAGTCTGACAAGTGGCTCCGCAATAATAAAAACTCTATAGCTATTTATAGAGTTTTTATTTTTTAGAGAATTCTTATTTTATTCATTAGGAGTCTTTTCAGTGCTACTGGAGGTCGTTGCATTTTTAAGAGTTTCTTCTTTGGCTTTTTTCACTGCTTCAGCTTTTAGTCTCGCTTTCGCATAAACTTCTAATTCTGGTAGAATTTTTTTAATGTCATCTTCATCTTGATAAGTTGAATAAAGCTTATCATTCATATAAACGGCTGGTAATTTATTTCCATCGACTTTATGTATTCTAATTAAAGTCTGTAGGGCTGAAAGGTCTAAATTATAATCAAAAGAATAAACTCGTAATTCTGGATAATCACTCCTCATCTTATCTAAGACAGCACCTTGTTTAATACAATCTGTACAATTAGTATTGGTAGTGTAGAAATATAGAATAGGAACTACTGGAACATTACATTTGTCTTTAATCTGTTGCATTAAAAGATAATCCTTAATCTCTAAGAGAGAATAATATTTCTTTAATTCATCTACATCGTCTTTTTTACTAATATTTTGTTCGCTATAACTAATCTTTTTAGCTAAATCATTTAACTCTGGAGATAAAGTCGAAGCCGAGACATCTTTACAAGAAATACCTTGTAATAATTGGAATTGAGTTTCGGACGATGAAATATCAATGGCAATCTTATCAGAAATATTTTTAATATTAGTAATTTTCTTATTATTTAAATAATTAGAAAATCAAATTACTGAAATAAAAATCACTGCGGTAATAATAAAAGTTATAATATATCTCAATATGTCTCTTCTAGTCATAGATTGTGTTTATTTATATTGCTAATCTTAGCATATTTTTAAGTATTCTTATAATAGAGAAGCTATCTCTTTCTTTGATTAATTTCACTCGCCCAATTCGGAGAAGTATTACGAATGGCATTATAAACAGCTCTAATTAATCAAAATGGAGCAATAAATGAATAAGTTAAGAAATAAGCAATGACTCCAACACTAAACTTTATTTTCCGATTATACATACGACTACTTACATAGAAAGAGATTAAAAATATAATATAGAAAATTATTGAAATAAATAAAATAGCCGAAGTATTGATAAAGAAAGTATTATTAGAGAAACTAATATTCCAGAGAGACGATATACCAATAGCTGAAACTGTTAAATATTTCATATAAATATATTGATAGATATTAAAAATTATATAAATAAATAAAAATATCACTGCAAAAATTGCTAAGAAACCAGTTGGTAAGGTCATAAAAGCTAAATTGCCATATTTAGGATTGAAAAGCATTCTTCGATAATCGATGGTATTTTTAATAAATCCATATATCCATCTTTTTCTTTGTTTATAAAGGGCGGGAATATCTTTCATACCAGAAGTGAAAACATAAGCATTATAAGCATGCTCTACTCGCATGTGATGACTTTGCATTCTTAAAGTTATTTCTTGATCTTCAGTTTGATGTCCGCTAGTGTAAAGTCCGATCTGATCAAAAACTTCTCGTCTAAAAATTGGGAAAGTTCCTGAAATAACATTCATACTTTTAGTAAAAGAAAACATTTTCTTAATGAAGATTTGGAGTTGATAATCAATAGCTTGAGCAGATTGGATGAAGTTCTTCGCATTAACTACTGCCGTAGCTGGAGAAACCCCCATCACTTCTTTTTTGGTTACGAAAATATGCATCATACGACGAATAGTTTCCGGAGCCACAGTACAATCAGCATCAATTGAGCCAACAAAGGGAGTAGTGGAATTAATTATACCGAGATTTTGAGCGGTATATTTACCACCATTTTCTTTAGAGAATATTTGAATATTTGGATAATTTTTATATTCATTCATTATATCAATTGTATTATCAGTGGAGCCATCATTTACTAAGATTAAGAATAATTTCTCTTTTGGATAATCAGAGGCTAGAAGAGAATTAACAGTTTTACGAATATTTTCTCCTTCATTATAAGCGGGGACAGTAATAGTTACGTTTTGGCAATCAATATCTTCTAATAAGGATTTAGCATCTTTATTTTTAATGTCTAATTCATCAAAAAATTCTAAAAAAGTCACTAAGAAATAGATCTGTATATATAGAGTGATAAAAGAAGCCCCATAGAAGAAATATTCTATAAAATTAGAAATAGCCGAAAAAGTGTTAAGCATAAAAGATTTGACTTTATAATTATTTTATATTTTAGCATATTTGGGTTATTTTTTCTATTTAAGAAAATAGCTTCAATATGATATAATTTTTAAAAATATGTCTAAAAATAGTTTAGAAAATAAAGAAAAAATATCTGGACATTTTCATCCGATTAGTATTATGGTGGCAGAGATTAGTAATATTTTTAATAGTCTTGATTTTAAAGTTATCGATGGTCCGGAACTTGAGCGAGAGTGGTTTAATTTTGATGCATTAAACATTCCAAAATCTCATCCAGCTCGAGACATGCAAGATACTTTCTATTTGGATTTAAAAGAGAATGTTTATGGTAAAGCCGTCTTAAGAACTCACACTTCTAATGTCCAGATCAGATATTTAAATAAAGTAACGGAAGAAATTAAGAATGGTAAAGATGAAGACGAAGTTTTTCCAATTGCAATTATTTGTCCAGGCAAAGTTTATCGTAATGAGGCAACCGACGCTACACATGAAGCCCAATTTCATCAAGTTGAAGGACTTTTAGTTGGAGAAAATATTTCTATGGCTAATTTAAAAGCAACACTTGAAAAATTTCTTAGTGAATTATTTGATAGCGAGATTGATATTATTTTTAGGTCTAGTTATTTTCCATTTGTGGAGCCAGGGCTTGAAGTAGCTATGAGCTGTTTTAAATGTTCTGGGAATGGGTGTAATATTTGTAAAAAGACTGGTTATATTGAGATTATGGGAGCTGGCATGGTTCATCCGAAAGTCTTAGAGAATTGTGGAATAGATTCGAGGAAATATACTGGATTTGCTTTTGGAGTTGGAATTGATAGATTAATAATGTTGAAATATGGTATTTCTGATATACGATATTTATATGATGGATATACTGATTTGTTAATTGAGAAGAAATAACAATATGAAATTTTTACATAGTTGATTACAAGATTATATTGTCGAGGAAATTCCAAAAGGAGAAGGGTTAGTTAAAGCGATTGAAACTAAAATTTTCGAAGTGGAAGAATATATAGAAATTCACAATCCGATAAACGACAGTAAAGATTTTGTGTATGATTTGAATATTTTACCAAATAGAGCCCACGATGCTTTGGGACATTATTATTTGGCTTGTGATGTTGCGGCTATATTTAATTTTCAGATTAAAGATACGATTCAAGAGTTATCAGAGTTTAAGCATAGTTTAGAAATTATTGAGAGTGAGAATGATTTTATTAGAATAGAAAATAGTAAAAATTGTAGTAGATTTATAGGAGCGAAAGTTTCTGGGATTGTAGTAAAAGAAAGTCCAGAAATAATAAAGTATAGATTAAATAGTATTGGAGAAAAATCAATAAACAATATTGTTGATATTACTAATTATGTGCAATTCTCCTTTAATAAACCAATGCATGCCTACGATCAAGAATTAGTGAAAGGAGATATTGAAGTTAGACTAGCGGACGAAGGTGAGAAAATGACTACCTTAGACAATAAAGAATTGGATTTGAAAGATGATACTTTAGTAATTGCTGATAAAGAAAATATTTTAGCTCTAGCTGGAATTAAAGGGGGAAAGTATTCTGGGATTAATAGTGAGACTAAGAGTATAATTGTGGAGAGTGCGAACTTTATTCCGATCTTAATTCGAAAAACATCACAAATTTATAATTTAAAAACGGAAGCAAGTAAAAGATTTGAAAATGGTTTAGCTGATGATTTAGTAGAGATTGGAATGTTAGCTACTTTAAAATTGTTGAGTGAGTTCGGTGGAGATGAAGTTAAGATAGATAAAGTAATTGATAATTTTCCAAATAAAAAGTTAGTAGAGTGGAAATATAAAGTTTCTGTTTCTTTAGTGGAAATTAATAAATTATTAGGGACGGATTTATTAGAGAGTGAAGTTGAAAGTATTTTCAAAAGATTAAATTTTAATTATAAATATATTTCGACAGTCGAGTTGATTAAAGAATTAATCCCAAGAGTTCTTGGAAAGGGTTATAAGAATCCAAGCTCAATGCGAATCGATGCCCCAGAATATTTCTCTTGCTCTAGTTTAGTATCATATCTATATGAAGGAATTTATATGCCAAGTATTTCAATTGATAAATATTTATTTACTAGAGATTTGGGAAGTGAAATAAAAACTGAGAAGGATTTAAAATACGGAGATTTAATATTTCGTAATTCTGAAAATGGGAAAATCTATTATGAAGGAGTAGAATATCGAAAAGGTGGGAAAGTCATTGAGGGAGTAGATCATCTTGGTATGTATGTTGGGGACAATAAAGTTATTCATGCTTCGAGACATTTAAAAGATGGAGTTGAGATTGAGAGTTTGGAAGAATTTAGTAATAAGGGTAAGATTATTGGTTACGGAAGAGTTTTAGAAAATCTTGAAGAAGAAAGATTTGTGGTGGAGATACCAGCTGAGCGATTAGATCTAAGAATTAAAGAAGATATTATTGAAGAGATCGGTAGGATTTATGGATTTAATCAGATTAAATCTCAATTACCAAACTTAAAAAAGAAAGCTGAAATTAATCAAGAAGTAAATAAGATTAAGTTAATTAAGAATTATTTATATAGTTTAGGATTTAATGAAGTTCTAACTTATTCCTTACAAAAGAAAGGGGAGATTAAAATTTTAAAATCAGTTGCTAAAGACAAGAACTATTTAAGGAATAATTTGAGTAGTGGCTTACAGGAAGCAATTGAAAAAAATATATTTAGATTACCATTATTAGGGGAGATGGATGAAACTTTAAAAGAATTTAAAGTATTTGAATTTGGAAAATGTTTTAGTCTTAATGAAGACGGCAGTGAGAGAGAATGATTAAGTTTAGGGATTGGAATTGATGATAATGGTAAAAATAAGAATTATGAATTATTAAAGATAGAAATAATTAATAATCTTACAAGGATTTTAGAGATTAAGAGTGGGATAGAAATAGTGGAGAGTAAAAATAGTAAAGGTAAAAATAATATTTTCGAAATTAATTTTAGTGAATTATTAGATAGATCTAAATTAGAAATTAAAGAATTAATTAATTTAGATGTGAAAAATGATTATATTTATAAAGAGATTATTAAGACACCGTTCATTGTTCGAGATATTGCTCTTTGGACTAATCAAGATACTAAGGAGAGTGAGGTTCTTGAAATAATCTCATCTAAGATAAGTCCATTAGTGGTTAAATTAACTTTATTTGATGAATTTGAGAAAGAAATAGATGGAATTGTAAAAAAATCTTTCGCTTATCGCTTAGTTTATCAAGATAAAGAAAGAACCTTAACTGATGAGGAAGTTAATCAGGAGGCAGATCTAATTTATAAAGCTCTGAAAGAGAGAGGTTTTGAAATTAGATAATAGTATATAAAATGTTATAATTAATCTATAAATAAATATATGGAAGAAAATAAAAATAATAAATTATCAGCTAAGTTTTTCTTTTTAACTTTAGGGAATATTATAAGTTTAATTACTATTATAATTACAGCAATTAATTTATTATTCTCTTTACTGGATAGATTTATTCCAGATGTTTTAACCGATGCATATGTTTATGGTTATAACTCTAATCTATATACTAATCTACAAACTCCATTAGCAATATTGATAATATTTTTCCCAATATTTTTTATTTTAGCTTATTACTTCCGCACACATTTAAATAATTCTTTAAATAAAAAAGAATCTGGATTTCTAAAATGGGTGATTTATTTTATAATTTTCTTAGCCTCACTAACAATAATTATTGATTTAATAACCTTGGTGCATTATTTTATTTCGGGGGAAATTACTTTAAGATTTATTTATAAAGTCGTCGGAGTGATTATATTATCTAGTATAACTTTAACTTATTATATATCTTTATTAAAAGATAAAAAGAAAAATATTTTAGTTGAAGTTAAAGACTTTAATATTCGAAAGATATTAGGATTGATTTCTTTCTTAATCATCCTATCTTTAATTGTCATAACTTTTATAATTATGGGAAGCCCAAAGACGCAAAGGCAATATAGATTAGATAATTTAAAAGTTGATAATCTACAATCTATCGAAGCTAATATTGATAATTATTATACTGAAAAGGGAGCATTGCCAGCGAAACTTACTGATTTAGAAATTAATTACAATCCCAATATAATCTATGATCCAATAAATAAAGAAATATTTAAATATGTAGTTGTAGATAAGACTAATTATAAATTATGTGCTAATTTCTTAACAGAAACTCCAGAGAAGACTGAATTATTAAGTAATAAATGGCATCACGGAGTAGGGGAAACTTGTTTTGATTTAAAAGTCAGCCAAATAAATAATAAATTATCTCCACAACCTCTAGATGAATAGATAAAATAAATAAAAATGCTCCGTGAGGAGCATTTTTAGTTTTAAAAATATTTTTAGTTTCTTTTCACTAGAGTCGGAGAATAATATTCTTTATCGTCTAACTCTAATTCTTCAAACTTTTCTAAAATATTTTTACTTTTTTTATTTTTCTGAATTTCATGATCCATCTTTTCTAATTCTTCATTAGAAAAAAGATTTCCTTGCTTAACTCTCTCTTTTTGAGAAGCTTGTATATTCATCTTAAAATATTTAAAGTTAAAGAATTAATCATTTTACTACTGTAAGTATATCATTATTTGTAATGATATTTCACTAACTATATTATAGCATAATTATAATAATAAGTCAAGAAAAATCTGATAGAAATAGATGCAATTTATTCTAAAAAATGCTATAATAAAGATATAATTTAAACTATAAAATATGGCAGATAAAAAGAAATCATCTCATTACGATGCTTCGTCTATTCAAGTCTTAGAAGGATTAGAGCCGGTTCGTAAAAGACCAGGAATGTATATTGGTTCAACTGGGCCAGATGGATTACATCATTTAATTTGAGAAATATTCGACAACTCTCGTGATGAAGCTATGAATGGATTCGCTAATAAGATTGAAGTAGCTATTTTACCTAATAATATTATTCGAGTTGTAGATAATGGGCGAGGTATTCCAACTGATATACATCCGAAGACGAAAGTTTCCGCTCTTGAAACTATCATGACCACTCTTCATGCTGGAGGAAAGTTCAACACTGAAGGATATAATGTTTCCGGAGGGCTTCACGGAGTAGGAGCATCAGTCGTGAATGCTTTATCAGTATTTATGAAAGTGGAAGTTCATCGAGATAACAAATTATTTATTCAAGAATATTCTAAAGGTATTGCCAAAGCCAGAGTTAAAGAAGTAGCCAAGACTAAGTTTAATGGAACAGTGATAACCTTCAAGCCAGATATTGAGATCTTTAAAGAAGGGGTCGAGTATCAATGAAATAGAATAATTACTCACCTAAGACAACAGGCTTATTTAGTAAAAGGATTACAAATTGATATTTTGGATTTACGAGATAGATATAAAGATGAATCGGGAGAGAAAGAGTCAATTAAGTTCGCTAATGACTTACAAGGAGTGAATTATTTAAAAGATAGTAGCGAAGTATTTGGCTTTAAGTCTTATTCATTTTTCTTTGAAGGAGGATTAAAGAGTTTAGTCGCACATTATAATTTAAATTATAAATTAACTAATAAGAATATTTTCTATGTTGATAAAGCGATCGATGAAGATAATAATAATGTTGGAGTAGAGATTGCTTTACAATATGTTGATGACATACAAAGTAGAATTGTAGCTTTTGCTAACAATATTCCTAATCCAGAAGGTGGAACTCATGTCTCAGGTTTTAAGACATCTCTAACTCGATTAATCAATTCTTATGCTCGTAAAAATAATATTTTAAAAGAGAAAGATGAGAATTTGACTGGAGATGATGTTCTTGAAGGATTAACTGTGGTAATCTCGGTAAAATTACACGAGATACAATTTGAAGGACAGACTAAGGCTAAACTTGGATCAATGGAAGCACAGACTGCAGTTTCTTCAGTATTTACTCAATCTTTCGGAGACTTTTTAGAAGAGCATCCAGATGACGCTAAAGAAATAATTAATAAAGGAATCTTAGCTTTGAGAGCGAGAAAAGCCGCTAAAGCTGCCAAAGATTCAGTTTTAAGAAAAGGGGCACTTGAAGGCATGACTTTACCAGGAAAGTTAGCTGATTGCCAAAGTAATAAAGCTGAAGAGTCAGAATTATTTATTGTAGAGGGAGATTCAGCTGGCGGATCAGCCAAGATGGGACGAGATCGACGAACTCAAGCTATATTACCACTACGAGGTAAGATTTTAAATGTTGAGAGAGCAAGACTTGATAAGATGTTAGGATCAGAACAAGTTAAGAATTTAGTTTTAGCGATGGGAGCAGCAATTGGGGACACTTTTGATATTAAGAAGATGCGATATCATAAGATAATTATTGCGACCGATGCCGATGTGGATGGAGAACATATTCGAACTTTATTATTAACATTCTTTTTTAGATATTACAAAGAAGTAATTGATAATGGATTTATTTATATTGCTCAACCGCCATTATATAAGATTACTCAAGGTAAAAAGATTGACTATGCTTATAGCGATGCTGAGAAATTAGCCTTAGTCGGTGATATTGATATTACGGAGGGAAATAGTGAAGAAGGCGATGGCGAAATCAATGAGAATGAAGGATTATCAGAGGATTTAAAAGAGGCAGGATTTGTAGATACTAATGACTCAGATTCCGCCAAGGCTTCGGCGAAGCGAAGTAAGAAGGAGGAAGTAGAGGTTAAAAAGACAGCGAAAGTTCGCATTCAGCGATATAAGGGTCTTGGAGAAATGAATCCAGATGAACTCTGAGAGACTACGATGGATCCTAAGAATAGAGTTTTAAAACAAGTCTCCGCGAAAGATGCCGAAGAAGCCGATAGAATCTTTGAAATGTTAATGGGTAGCGAAGTTGGTCCAAGAAAATCCTTCATCCAAACTTATGCGAAAGAGGCAGATATTGATTATTAAGTTATAAATTTTTGTTCTGTGCTATAATTTTTATATGAAGATTATTAATTATAATGATAAGATCATTTTATATTTTTTACCTAAAAATGATGGTAAATTTAGATTTAAAATTAGGTTTAATAACTTTTCTTTTGGTGAAAGTTTTGCCACAACAACAAAACCATTTACTGATAAAGTATATTTAGAATGGCAAATAGGTTATGATGCATTAATTAAAGATACGATAGTTGGAAAAGATGAAAAAAAATCAAAAAAACACACATCTCTAACAAACATATCTTTTAAAGGCTTTAATAAAAAAGATAAATATCTATATGAATTATCAGAAATATTCTTTTTTCTTTTCAAAAATAATATAATATCTTCTAATTTTATAGAAGATTTGATAAAAGAAATAAAATCATATAAAGAGTTTATAAGCGATAAAGATATTTTTATAGAAAAAGATTTAATAAATGTAATTATAAATAATATAGATTTTAAAGAAACTACTACCTCTTTACCGACTTTCTTTTATTATCCTAAAACAGGTGCAACTCAAATAGAAGTTTTTATACAAAAACAGCAATATGCCACTGGTGTTCAGCCTATGGTTTATTATTCTATACCAGTAAAAAGTTTTAAAAATGGAGAAAATATAATAGGAAAAACATATAAAGATTTAAAAGATAAAGTAGAACTAGAATATGTCATTGATAAAAGTAATGCTTCTAATTTTATAGATCTTATAAAAATTTTTGGTATGTGTAGTCCAGCACATAATTTTGATATTTTAGAAATATTAAATTCAATATTGAAATATAGATAATATGATACAAAAACATTTAACAAAACAAAAGCAAATTGAATTAGGTAGTTTTTATACTCCTGATTATTTAGTGGATAAGATGTATTCTATTATAGATGACTATCTTAATAGTAATAATATAAATAAAAAATCTATATTATTTTTTGATAATGCAAGCGGTTATGGAGCTTTTTATAGACCGAATAGAGATTTTATTATGGCAGATATAGATGAAAAAGCAATAGAAAAAATCAAAAAGAAATTGAGAATTAAAAATAAGAGTTTATTTATTACTAATTCTTTAGAAAACGTTAGTAGAAATAAATTTAACATTAATAAGGATAAATTTCTTATTAATATTGGTAACCCTCCATATAATGATACTACTTCCATAATTAATAATGGTAAAAAAGGTAATTTTTCTTGTGATTTAGATTTAGTAGATAGAGATATGGGTATTTCATTTTTAAAATCCTTCAATAAATTAAAATCAGATATAGTTTGTGTATTACATCCATTATCTTATTTAATTAAAGAAGCGAACTTTAAAAGATTAAAAGACTTCAAAGATAATTATAGAATTATATATGGAGAAATATTTTCTAGTGAACATTTTTCAGGAACAGGTAAAACAAAATTTCCTATAGTATTAGCTTTATACGAAAGGAGTCATTCAGGGATGGATTTTTCTTATATTAAAAATTTTAATTTTAATATATTAAATCAGAAAAAGAAGTTTAAATTGTTAAATTTTAAAACTACAGATGGATTTATTTATAAATATCCAAAAGAAGTTTTTAATATGAATAATTTTTCTGGTTTTTACTACTATACATTTAGAGATATTAATTCTCTTAAAAGAAATTCTGATTTTTTATTTGAAAGAAATTATAATTCCATTTCTATAAGTATAGATGAACTATATAAATATGCTTATTTATATAGTTTTAAAAAGTTGTTTAGTCCAAAAGATATATGAATTTATGGGAATTTATCTCCATTGTTAGATGAAGAAATTGAGAAATTTAAAAAAGAATATTTATTATTTTCAGTACTAGATTCTGGACTTCATAAAAATATAAGCATAGATCTAAAAAGAAAAATAAAATCTTATTATAAATTAGATAGAAATTATTATAAATCTGATTTAAAAGAATTAAAAAAAATTGTGGAACAAAGAATTAATAGTTTAGCTACTATTTAATTTATTTTTTATTTCTTACTTCCTTCCCCAACTTCTCCATTAACTCCTCCATACTTAAATTAAATTTCTCACCACTCAAACTCTCTAAACTAACTTTATTTTCATCGATCTCTTTATCTCCAATTACAATTCAATATGGATATTTCATATTTTTAGCATAGCGGACTTTCTTTCCAAGATTATCTTTATTGTCGGCTAACTCCACTCGAAAATTCTGAGCTTTTAACTTTTCATAAACTTGATTCGCATATTTGTTATGCTTCTCTAAATTAACCGGAATAATTGAGAGTTGAATAGGGGCAATTCAGAGTGGAAATTCTCCAGCTACATGTTCAATATAAACTGAGAGAAATCTCTCCAAACTTCCAGCAATCGCACAATGTATCATGACCGGTCGATCTCTCTTACCTTCTTCATTTACATATTCTAATTCTAAATTCTCTGGTTGTATAAAGTCTAATTGCACAGTGGCAACTTGATGTTCTCGTCCAATCGCATCACTGGCCATGAAGTCTATCTTAGGTCCATAAAAAGCTGCTTCACCCTCGCCATCAATATAATTCTCCCCAACTCTTTTCTCTAGTAGAGCTTTAATGGCTCCTTCGGCTTTCTCTCAAGTCTCTAGATTACCTTTGAACTTAGGATCATTGTCACGACGAGAGAATCTATATTTTAAATTCGTAAAGTTAAATGTCTTATAAAATGTCTCAATTAAGTCTCAAAGTTGATTAACTTCACTTTCAATTTGAGACTCACGACAAAAGATATGAGCATCATCTTGAGTAATTGATAAGACACGAGATAACCCACTTAATTCTCCAGATTGTTCATCACGATAAACCATGGTGGTCTCTGAATATCTAATTGGTAATTCTTTATAACTCCTTAACTCTGAAGCATAAATCTGGGCATGGTGAGGACAATTCATCGGCTTCATACAGAGTATATGTCCATCTCTTGTTTCAATTTTAAATAAATCCTCTTGATACTTCTCTCAGTGACCAGATTTAACATATAAATCTTTCTTAGTTAGATGTGGAATAGTTACTCCTTGATAACCATCTTTAGCTCTTAATTCTTGGACGAAATTATCAACTACTTTTCTTAAAATAGTTCCCTTTGGTGTTCAAAGTGGAAGTCCTGGTCCAACTAAGTCTGAGAAAATAAACAATCCTAATTCTTTCCCCAAGATACGATGATCTCTTTTTTTGGCCTCCTCGATCTGAACTTTATAATTCTCTAACTCTTCTTTATTTTGAAATGCTAGCCCATAGACACGAGTAAGCATTTTATTTTTCTCATCACCTCGCCAATAAGCTCCAGCTGTATGGGTAATTTCAAAGCTATTAATATCAATCTCTTTTAAATCCTCGACATGTCCACCACGACAAAGATCGGTAAAGTCTTGAATAGTGTAAAGTGTGATCTTTTCGCCACGAGAGACAATCTCTTCAATTAATTCTAATTTATATGGGTTATTTTTAAAATAATTCTCAGCTTCCGTCTCATTAATTTCTTGATGGGAGAAAGTTCCGCCTTGTTTAATCTTCTCTCTCATCAACTTAGTTAATTCTTGAAAGTCCTCAGGAGTGTTAGGTTTATTATCAGTTACGAAATCAATGTCATAGTAAAATCCATTTTCAATCGCTGGACCTAAAGTTAAGAGGACTTGTGGATATTTTTCAATTATTACACTAGCTAAAATGTGAGCTAAGGTATGTCTAATATGAGCTAATTTTTCTTGATCTTCTTTTGACATAATTTTGAATTATTAAAGTATTTTAATTATAGCAAAAAAGTTAAGAAAATAACATAGATTAAGGATTTTGGATTTAAGGTTATTGTGTTATAATTTTATTATAAAAATAAATATATGTCATTAATCTTAATTATCATTTTAGTAATCGTTGTGCTTTATTTCGTTTTTGCTTATAACGGGCTGGTTACCAAGAAGATTCGTATTCAAAATGCTTGGGCGGATATTGAAGTGCAATTAAAGAGAAGATTTGATCTTATTCCTAATCTAATTAACACCGTAAAAGGAGCGGCGAATTTCGAAACTTCAACTTTAGAGAAAGTTATTAAAGCTCGAGATATGGCGATGAATGCTCAAGCTGGTGGAGATAAACAACAGATTATGGAAAGTGAGAATGCTTTATCTGGAACCTTAAAGAGTTTATTTGCTTTGTCTGAAAATTATCCAGATCTGAAAGCTACTAATAATTTTAACTCACTTCAGAATGAGTTAACCGATACGGAAGATAAAATACAAGCCGCCAGGAGATTTTATAACTCCACAGTGACTGATCTTAATACGGCAATTAATGTCTTCCCAAAGAATATTATTGCTAAATTATTTAACTTTAAAGAAGAAGAAATGTTTAAATTAGGAGAGCATGAAGAAGCTGCTCGTGAGCCAGTAGAGGTGAAGTTCTAATTTAACTATGGAAGGATTAGTAATTAATAGTGGTCGCAGAGATAATAAAAAATTTAAAGTTCTAGATCTTAATTCTAATCAAGAGTTATTGATTCCAGATATTGAGTCAATAAACATTAATCCTTGGCTTTTAGCAATTTATTATAGAGCTGAAATAATTAGAGAAAGAATACAAAGAAGACATAATAGTGAGGAAGAAAAGGATCTATTTAAGAAATTATTTAAGGTGATTAAAAATAATAATCGCTCGGAAATATCTCTAGGAGATATTAAGGTTGGCTTAGATAGTGAATCTTATTATGCTGAAAATATAGTAAAAAATCTAAAAGACGGGGAACATATTTGTATGTCTTATAATTTGGATGCCGAATCACAAATTGATTTTATAAAAGTTAAATTAAGTGAAGATAGAAAAGGGTTTGAAGAAGTAACATTTGTACAAATTAAAAGTAGCGATAATAAATCAAAATTTCAAGTCAAAGACACTCATGAGAAACAATTAAGAGACTCTTATCAAGATCAAATCAAGAATATAGAGAAATATATTCCGAGAATTTTGAAGTATACTGAGGGTCTTCACGAGGAAGATCTATCAGAAATATTAAGAGAAAATAAAAAAGCTTATAGAGATAAAGGTGTGACTTCTGCAGATATTTTTTTAAAAATAAGAGGTAAATTTGAGATTAACAATATTATTAATGCTAGGCATTTTTATTCAGAAACAGTTAGAGTGTATCGAGATGAAAAAGACCAAGTTAATAGTATGAGAAGTCAAAAGGAATAGATATTTCCCTCGATTGAGTATGAGATTATGAGTATAGACAAAAAGATTAAAGATTTGGAAGCTAAAATACAGAAAAGACCAGGACATAAAGATAATAGATATATTTTGAATATGATAGAAAATTTAAAGATTAAAAGAGAGGATTTGTTAAAACAATTATAGACACCTTTACTTTTATCTCTAAATATGGTATTCTAATTAAAGTAATCAAAAATTAAAAAATGACAAAGATTAAAAATTTAAGAGACGAAGTTCTCTTAAAAAAAATTCAAGAACAGATCACTCTTCTGAAAAATGGGCTATCTAGCCTTAATTCAGAGTATTCTCTAAAAGAACTCTATAAGGAGTTTTATCCAAGATTTATATTTACCTCAAAGGATTATCAAACTTGTCTTGATAATTTCAATAAGGGTAAAATAAGTGAGGAGGATTTTAGAAAACAATTCGCAACTTTTTGTACCAAAAAACAAATAGAGTTAGGAATTGTTTTTTAAAAGAGAAGATTTTTCTTGAATTTTCCGCCTCCACTATATATGTAAGTAGAGGCGGATTTTCTTTTATAAAAGATATAAAAACATATATTATTGACCTTATTATATAATTATGGTATTATTATATTAGCAACGATATTTTTGAACCTTAAAAATAAAAAATATGAAAAAAAGAGAATTAAAAGATGGTCTTTTTGGACCAGCCAATCCAAAGAAGTTTAGAATTTGGAGTGGCGGACAAAATACTTTTTTAAAAGAAGAATATTTTTTCTTTTTGAATGAAAAGGAAAGACATATGGATATATTTTGTATGGAGTTCTGTACAGGATGTGGCCGGCTTCTTTTTTTTGATAAAGAAAAAGCTATGAAGTATTATGAAGAAATTTTTCTAGGAGATGCAAAAGATTTCTTAGAAAAATTATCTAACATCTCTAAAAGATCTCAGTATATCGAGGTCCCGGTATGTCAATACTGTGTTGAGGATCTTTCAAGGCAAGAAGCCGAAGCCAAGAAAGAAATACTTTTGAATCCAATTCCAGTAATTAAAAATTTTTAAGATGGAAACAATAAAGTTTAAGGGTTTAACTGCTGAAGAGCGGTTAAACCTAGATATGCCGGAGGATCTTTTTCAAGAAATGAAAGAAGATCCTAAAGTTAAAGAGTATCTTGAGCTAGAAAAAAATAAAAAGTCTAATTCTCGATCAGTTGAACTTTATCTATATATAATTAAAAAATATGTAGATAAAACTAAAGGGTTGACGGAGGTGAATCTTCTTTTAGAAGAAGTAACTCTGATTCCGGAGAGGTTAATTTTTCTTATAAATTTAAGAAAATTAACCTTAAAAAAACTTATAGAAAAATTTTGATTTTTTAAAACCGCTATTGCGGTTTTTATTTTTTGATGTATAATATTAGTATGAAAAATTGGCGAAAATTTTATAATTCTAAATTTAATACTTTCTTATTAATTATCTTAATAATTTTAATGATTATAGCAATCATTTATATGAAAAAGAATCCAGGAATATATTTTCCTAATTAATTTTAAAGTTAAGGTTTAACTTTATATTTTATAGTTTCGTGTTATAATAAAACTCTTAAGAAGATATGGCAATTGGCAAATCTTTATACACCGAGCAGTCAAATAATGTTTTTAAGACTTGGCTTTATATGGCAGTGTTTGTTTTCTTATTTGCTATTTTAGGGCTTTTTGTTGCTTATTATTATGGGAATGTTAGTATTTTCTATATCGCTATAATTATTGCTTTAATAATGAATATCTATTCATATTGGAAAAGTGATAAATTAGTCTTATCTATGTCTGGAGCGAAAGAGATTGCGAATAAATCTCAATATTCAGAGTTATGGAATGTTGTTGAAAATATAGCGATCACCGCTGGATTACCAATGCCAAAGTTATATATTATTGACGATCCAATTCCGAATGCTTTCGCTACCGGAAGAAATAAAAATCATGCGGCGATCGCTGTTACCTCAGGACTTGCTTCAATGTTAAATAAAAGTGAACTGGAAGGAGTGATTGCTCATGAGATGAGCCATATTGGGAATCGGGATATTTTAATCTCTACAATCATTGTTGTCATGGTTTCAGCAGTAACATTTCTTTCGCAAATCTTTTTTAGATTTAGTATATTTGGTGGTGGAAGAAGTAATGATAGAGATTCAAATAGCGGAGGATTTCTAATGGTTGCTGGATTTATCGTAATGCTAGTCTTAGCGCCACTAGCAGCCACAGTTATACAATTAGCGATATCACGAAAGCGAGAATTCTTAGCGGATGCGGATGGAGCAATCTTAACTCGTTATCCAGAAGGGCTCGCTTCGGCCTTAGAAAAGATTTCCCAATTTAATCAACCTTTAAAGAAGGCTAATAATGCTACGGCTCATTTATATATTGTAAATCCAATGGGACTTAATTCTAATAATATAGATGGAAAGAAAAAGACAAATTGGCTTACAAGATTATTTATGACTCACCCTCCAATTGAAGAAAGAATTAAAGCTCTAATGGGGATGAAAGAGTAAGTTTAGGATTTTTTGGGAATCTCTTTTTTAGAATATTTTATATTAATTCTATATTATAGAATAGTTGTTTAGATTAAATATTAAATATATTATATTTTTATAAGGTTTTACAGAATCTTTTAATTTTTGAGAAATAAAATCTGTTATAATTATAATAACAGATAAATATATGGGTAATAGTAGAGCAAGAACTAATAAAAAAAGAACCCTAAGAGAAATTATAACTTCTAAGATGAGTAAAGAGGATAGAGATGTCTTAATTAAGCGAGAAGCGGAAGAGTATTTAGCTATTTGTAGAGACGAATCTTGCCATAAGGTAGTTAAACAAGTAAAGAAGTCTAAGCATTTTTTAAAATGAGCTATTAAACTAATCTTACCTGATTTTTTAGTTGGACATCCTAATCTTTTTGATAATTTCCGAACTCTACGAACCCATCCACAATTCCATGCTTTTCGGAGAGCGATAATTGCTTGGATAATATTTACTGTAATAGTCAGCTCATCCGGAATCTATTCTTTAATTAATGCTAAAAAAAGTAGTGCTCAAGTACAATTTCAATTTAAAACTGGATATTATTTAGGGGCCGGAGATGGAACAGTCAAACATATTACAGGCTTAGGATTTAAGCCGGAGGTCTTGATAATAAAAGCTGATACTACAGCAGGATATGCAATATTTAAAACAGCCTCTATGTCAAGTGGAGAATATGCTTATTTTGCTGCTTCAGCAGATAATGTAGAGAATCAAATAACTTTTGATGACGATGGTTTTACTTTACAATTAAATGGAGATGTCAATGCTAATAATGTTATTTATAAATATATTGCCTTCGCCGGCAATGATTGTTCTTCATCTGGAGTAATGTGTTACGGTTCTTATAATGGAAATTATGTAGTCGGGTCACCTAATCAGACTATAAATACAGGATTTAGTCCTGATCTTGTAATTGTAAAACGTACCATAACTACAGCCGCTAATTTTCTAACTTCTGTTATGCCAGATTCTGGAGCAGGATATGCTAGTTTTTTCACAGCTACGGCCGACGACACTACTGCTAATTATTTTCCGGCGAATTCCATTAGCAGTAATGGGTTTACGGTGGGTCCATCTAACAATACTTATGCCGGATTATTTTATTATTTAACTTTTAAAAAAGGTGCTGGGATTTTAGATGTCGGAAGTTATACTGGTAATGGAACTAGTCAAACCATAAGTCCTCCATTAATGTCTCAAGTTACTCCAAACTTCGTACTTACTAAAGCTACCACTGCAGTTTTGCCTGTATTTAATACGACTCAAAGCTACGGTGACTATTCAAGTGTTTTATCTAATGCTGCTAATGTTACTGGAGCTATAAAGCAATTAATTCCAGGCGGTTTTTCATTAGGTAATAGTAGCTATTCTAATAGTAATAATACAGGTTATTGATATTTTAGTTTTGCTGGTGGGAACATGCCGGTAGCCAACGGTTCATTTTTAATGAAAGCAGGATCATATGTTGGAGATGGCAGTGCTAACCGTACAATTGGAGATATAGGATTCACCCCTGATTTAGTTATTGTAAAATCTGACGGACCAGATTATGCAATTTGAAGCACATCCATGGATTATAATTTTTCTCATTATTTTTCAGTAGCCTTAGCTGGCATAACCAATGCTATTTTAGGTATGGTTAATGGCGGATTTACCATAGGATCACATTCTACAGTTAATACTAATGGTACAACTTATCATTATGAAGCTTTTGGAAATGCTTCAACCCCATTTGCAGGTGGGAGAGCGGCTGATTTTGTAATCGGAGCTTATACTGGTAATGGTTTAGTGAGAGATATAACTAATTTACCAGTTAGTCCTGACATGGTGATGATAAAAGAAAACGGTACAGATGCAGCGACTGTTTGGTCTTCAACTATAATGGCGACAGGGACAACAGCTTTCTTATCAGCAACAACTAACGATGTTTCTGGAAATTTAATCAAACAGATTAATTCAGATGGATTTTCTTTAGGTACTAATAATATTGTAAATCGATCTGGTTATGTAAATAATTTCTTTGCCTTTTCAAAAAGTGCTGCTTTTAATATAGGATTATATACAGGTTCTGGCAGTCAGCAAGATATAACTACTACCGATGGAAATACTGCCATAGGGTTTACCCCAGATTATGTCATAACTAAAAGAAGTACCAATGTTGATCCTGCTCATCGATCAAGCGCAATAGATTTAGGAAATACGACTCAGTATTTTAAAAATGTGGCTAATTTTAATAATGGTATTACTGATATTATTAATGGAGGATTTAGAGTGAGTACTGACGCCACCGTTAATACAAATAGTGGAACTTATTATTTTTTTGCTTGAAAGGCTAGTACAGCTACAACTTCACCAGCAACACCAGTTAATGTTTCTCCACCTGATAATGCTTCTGATATTGGTTTAAACGACACTTTACAAGCTTCTGCTTATACAGATTTAAATCCTCAATTAGGTACTATGTGACAAATAGCAGATGATCCAAATTTTAATTCTTTAGTTTGAAGTCGAACAACAAATAACGCTGAAACAAGTATTGTTATTAATTCTAGTAATGGAGTGTTTTCCGGTTCTTTAAATGGAAAACAAAAGCTTAAACACAACACTAATTATTATTGAAGAGTAAAGTATTCTAATAGTGTGTATTCAGCATGATCGACCTCAACCTCTTTTAAAACTTTAGCAATAGATAAACCAACTAATATTTCTCCAACAGATCAAGAAATTATTAGCACATTGAGTCCACTTCTAAGCGCTTCTACTTTTTCTGATCCAGAAGTAGGGGATACAGCAAATTTAGTTGAATGACAAATAGATACTAAGATTAATTTTGACTCACCAATTTACGATTCGGGATCTATTAGCTATAATAATTCTATAACAATTCCAGACGCGACTCTTTCTGATAGGACGGTATATTATTGAAGAGTTAGGTATTTGGATTCTGATAATCAATGATCTGATTATTCAACACCTACCAGATTCTTAACTTCTAAAGAAGCAGAAGTCTCGGTCAATCCTCTTTTCGGAGGGAATGTAGTTAATCAAGGAGACCAGGTAAAAATTGATGCCCAAGTTAAGACAGTAGATGGTTTAGCAGTTAATGATGCTACAACGACAATTAGTATTTATAATCCTTCTGGTGCGAAGATTATCAATAATGAGACGATGAATTACATCGCATCATCTAGTGGTATTTATCGATATCCATTTACTATTCCAAATATTGATGGAAGTTATTTGTATGAAATATCTGCAAAGACTGGTATATATAATGGACTAGGAGCAGCAAATTTTGAAGTTAGAAATACAGCACAAGATATAGCTGATACAAAATCTACAGTGGTAAATAATAACAATCTAATTACTGACACTAAAAATATTGCCTCAAATACTCAAAATCTTACAAATAATATAAAGACTACGGTGGAAGATACTCAAAACATTGCTTCCAATACTCAAAATCTCGCGAATAATATAAAAACCACTGTAGATGACACACAGTCTATCGCTTCTTCTACGAATTCTCTAACTTCTTCTATTAAAAATACAGTGGAGAGTAATAAAGCCAACCTAGATATTTTAGTTGGAGCTTTTATTGTGACTCAAGGATCGGTGAATGACGCTTCTCCCACAACTAATTCTTTTATCTCTTCTCTGACGAATTCTACTGATAATTTTTATAAAAATTCAGTCTTAACTTTTACTTCTGGAGTCTTAGACGGACAAAGTAGAAGAGTCAGTGATTATAGTGGGACTACTAAGAGATTCACTTTAGATCCTGCTTTGACTAATGCACCAGTTACGGGAGATACTTTTACTATCACTACCCAAAATGTCCGAGTCGAAGAACAAGTTGCTGATCACGAGGCCTCATCTTCAGCTTTTCGAGCTGACACTACTTCTCGTTTAACAAGTATTGAAGGTAAAGTAGATTCAATTATCTCAACTTTAAATACTGTAGATTCTAATTTAGATGATGCTCAAAGTATGCTTAATCAAGTAAGACAAGCTCAAAATAATAATTATACTATTGAGTATTCTGATATATCTAAAATTCAAGCTGGGACCACTTATCGTGCTAAATTAACCATTTTAGATTTTCAAGATAAGCCAGTTGATGCTTCTTCCACTCCGTCTGTGATAATTTATGATCCTACACGAGCAACAGCTACAGGTACTCCAGCCACTATGACTAGGCTCTCAACTGGAGTTTATGAATATACTTATATCACTAGTACTGATGCCGTGGCTGGATTGTGAGAGAGTGTAGCTACAATTAATATAAACGGAGAAAATATTACAAAGAATGATTATTTTGAAGTAGCCGGAGCTCCTGCTCAGGTGTTTATTAATAGTATAAGTAATACTAATATCCCTAATATTTCAGCTGAAACAACAATTACCAACGAAGGAGGGGGAGAATATGAATATCATTATGAATGATGTGTAGTCTCAACTGAAAACAATCCTTGTGGAGGAAGTGATGATATTTATTATGCTTCCGGAGCTAAGCTTATATCACCTGGACAGAGTTTTACTCCAACTTTGACCGCCACAGTCAATCAGATTGGTGATTATTGGTTTAAGTTAGTCGTATATTATGGTACAGAAGTAAGTGCAGCTTCAAGAACATTTACAGCCACTAATAATATAAATAACAATGGTAATAGTAGTGGTAGCAGTGGAGGGGGTGTCTCTTATAATCCCGCTAGCCAAACAGATATATATCAAGAATTAACAGATATTCATAATCAATTAGATATAAATTCTCAAAAGCTTTCGGCCACCTTAGATAGTCTAGGAATTATTAATCCAGTTTTAAAAAATCTTTTAGAAGTAGTTAGTTTAAGTAGTAATAATTTAAAAGACACCCAGAATAAAGTTGCCGATCTTAAAGCTATTTCAGCAACTATTAGACAAATTGTCGATGGAGGAGCAACTACACCAACTGTAGAGACCTATATGAAATTTAATTCTGTTGAAATTCATTTTCTTATTACCAATCCTTCAGATGAAGCTCAGACAGTAAAATTTAAAGCTTTCTTGCCAGCTGAAGCTAAACCAGAAAATATAATGAATTTAGACGGATTACAAATAGACTATGATACAAATGCTAATAGTTATTATGTTCACGGGGATATTTATCTAAAAGCAAAAGAAAGTATTGCCAAGGAAGTCGAGATGAAAGATATCTGACAATTTTCTAAAGAAGAAATACAATCTATCAGAGACCAAGTCTCAGAATTAATTGGATTATTAAAAAAATCTCAATATGAAACTGATGGAGTATTATTAAAAAATAGTATAGAATCAACATTAAATATTATTACAAATAAACAAGACGAGAGTTATTCCTCCCCTCAAGAACACATTGTTACATTTAGAGAAAATCAAGAGAGAATGCTAGAAGTTAAAAATAATTTAGAGAAATTAAAGTCTTTAGTTTCAGAGGCTAATAATTCTAAAAGTATAGTTGGAAATATTGGAGGTATACAAACTTTTGCTACCTGAGGAATTATTTTAGCTATTGTCTTTGGATTCGCTTTACTGGCTGTTGTGATATTTGCTATGTGAAGGCATCAAACCATTTTAGCTACACAAGCTTTAGGTTTAAGTAAATTAGATACAGATAAGCATTTTGGTAAGAAAGTATTTGATAAATACTCAAATGTAGATATTAATGAGGAGGCAGGATATTTTCATCAACATAAGTCTATTAAAAAGATAGTCTTAGTTATTATTTTATCCTCAATGATTATAGTATTTGGTATTTTTGCTTCCAGGTATATATATAGATTTAAAGATATATCATTTTTGAAAAATATAAAAGTAATCGATGATAAAGTTAATGTAAATAACACTTTAATTAAAGAAGAAGATAAAGGCGATACTAGTGTTCCCACAAGCGAGGAAAAAGCTAATACTAATTTAGCTCAAAATGATTTAGATAATATAAGCTCTAACAATACTGATTTATTGGAAATATTAAATACTGAAACGGGCTGACTAAATGTTAGAAGTGAACCATCTTCTAAATCTGATTTAATCAATAAAGTATATCCACAAGAGAAATATCAGTATATAGACAAAAAAGATAATTGGTATAAAATTATATTAAAAGATAAATCTACAGGTTGGGTCTATGATAAATATGTTAAAATCACCAATTAAAAAAGAAGAATTAATATTTGATACTCTTACAAAGAGTATCGCCTTATTGGTAATGGGGCTAATTTTACCAGCAATCATAATTGTGATTGTTAAATTTACTGGATATTCTGAAGTTGTAGAAGAAATAGCTAAAGCCACCATTGTTTTATTTTTAATATCAAATTTAAAAACTTACAGATTAGAGGTTATTTTTGCCATACTTTTTGGTTTTTTATTTGGCTTATCTGAAAATATTTTTTATTTTAATCAGATTTTACAATCAGGTAATATGGATACTTTTTGGCAAAGGTTTATTTGGACTATACCTATGCATATTTTTACAGTATTAATAATGACTTTAACAGCGACGGGTAGAAAATGGTTTTTATTTTTTGGTATTTTGGCAGCAATAGTGGTTCATATTATATTTAATGTGATAATTGCCCCAAGTCTTATTTAATAGTCTGGAATAATTAAGCTTAAAGTCGAGGTCTAATATTGAAGCTGTGGTATACTTTATATACAATATAAATAAGACACAAAAGGAATAGTAGAGTCTTCAGGTATGAGATCGTTTTAAAATTTAAGAAAGAATTAAAGCTCTAATGGGTATGAAAGAATAAGTTTATGGAAAAAACATGAAAAATAATTTAAGAAAATTCTGGGATAATTTATTTTTAATATTTTTAATTATTTATACTATAGTGACTATTTCTCATGTATTTAAATTTGAGAAGATTTGATGGGTGTATTTATTATTTTTAGCTGGATTACTTCTAGCTAGATTCGCTCATGTTAGGAAAAATTATATTACGATTATTCTTTTATTAATTCACATGAGTATTGAATGATTCGAATGGTCACAGAGTGGGATGAGTTTCGGGCAAGGAATATGGAATGCCCTTCATGTAATAATGGACTTTGTCTTTCTTACTCATGAATTATCAGTTCATGCTAAGAGACATCGTTATACTATACTATCAGTCTGTGTAGTTTTTCTTCTATCTATATTTATTTTAGGGCATTTTATAATTCCAAGAGTCCCAGCTATTCTAGATTCAATTGAGCCATTTGTAATTGGAGGAATATTGGGCTGTGTTCTGTCACATCTTTATTATCATTTACGAAGTAGTTTTAAATTATTAGAAGGAAGAGAGCATTGGCATTAGGATTTATTTTTGAGATGTTTAGAATATCCATAGATTATTAAAGCACAAGTAATTAGGGCTAAATTTTTAATAATATATTGGCCTTCTAAACTTGGTACAGAGAATCCATCTCAAGTTTCTTCAGTCAAAAATAATAATGGTCCAAAAGTGGTAATCATATGGATTATAAACATTGGCAAGACGACCTTTTCTAAACCTTTAATTAAGAAAAATATTCCAATTAAGCATTCAAATATTCCAAAGCAGATTAAGAATGTCTCAAAACTCATAAAAGGAATTGTTCTCTCAAAAAGATTTTTAATTAAATCACTAGCCGGGGATAATCCTAAGACTTTTAATATTCCAAACCAGAAATATATTATAAATAAACTGACTCTCGACATTGGAAGTAAAATTTTTAAATAATAATTATTCATATTTTTATATATAATTATAACATTTAAAAGTAGGATATAAACGATGTTATAATCATACTATGAATAAAGAGGATTACAGAAGAGAAAATTCTAAAAATGAAAATCTAGATAATAATATAAGCAGAAGAAGTTTCTTTAAGAAAGCTTCAGTCTTAGCAGCTGCTTTAGCTGTAGGTTATGGAGCTAAGAAGTTATTAAGTAGTCTTGAAGAAAACAAAGAAAAGGAACATGGCCTAGTGACTTTTTCAACTGGTAGTCTGGCTGGTATGAGATTAGATGGTTTATATAAATATTATTTAGGTATGAATAGCGAAATTGTTCCAAAGGAGATTAGTGTTGATTTTTCTAAACAATTAAATAAATTATGAGATATTAAAGATAGGAAATATAATACTTCTCAAGCCGTGGATACAGCCAGAAGAGAGCTTTTAAAAGACTATGATAAGAAGAGAACTTTTTTAAGTTTAAAAGAATATATTCAAAAAGCCGATAGAGTTGCAAATAATATTTATGAAAATTTAGATTGGGAAAAATATGGAAACAAAGCTAAATTAGATGAGATTAAAGTTAATCTCTTGAAGAAATTATCATCTAAGATTGGAGGAGAGGAATTATTAGCCTATGCTTTTACTGAATTATTACCAAGCGATAATGGTAAAATTAATGTTAAAGTATTTGATTTGTTATTAGAAAATGCCGGAAGAGAATATATTGAATCAATACCAGCTATTTATGATAAATATGCTTCAATTGGCCCATTTCAAATGACTTCTTATGCACTTTATGATATTCCTGGTGAAGAAAAGAGAGGGGCTAGCAAAGTCGCTCCTTATGTAAAAGATCTTGATTTTCCTAGTAATGTGATTAAACTTCGTGGTGATGATAATTTTGAAGCGGCTTATCTTTTCGCTGTTGATAATATTTCTTTTATTTTAAGAAAGTTAGATAAATCACAAGTTAATAAATTTAAAGATTTATATGATTATAGTGGAGATGATTTGGTTCAATATATAGCTACTGCACACCATGCTCCAGCTAATGCTAGGGTTGCCTTTAAGCGGTTTATAGATAAAGGATGTAAGAAAGGTGAATTTTATAAATCTTGTAATAAAGCTTTAACTTTATATGCATTAAAAACTAAAAATAATTATAAAGCTATCAATGAAAAGGAATAATTGACCTAATGTATATATTTATAGTATTATTTAGTTAATTTATGTCGAAAGATACCAAGCCTAAGCCAGATTCCAAAAAGAAATCTGGTAATATTTTTGAAATTCTAAGAGAATATAAAAAATTTATATTATTTTTAATTCTTTTAGGAATTACTTCAAATGTTCTAACTTTAATTATCCCAAAATTAATCTCTAAGGGTATTGATAGTTATAATAATCACACTTTAATATTCAAAAGTTTGATTATAGAATTTGGGATGGTAATAATTGGTATTTTTATTTTTACTTTTTTCCAGACCATAGTTCAGACTATTGTTTCAGAAAAGGTGGCTTATAATTTTCGGGAGAAATTAGCTAAAAAGATATCAAGACAAGACTATGAGTTTTTAAAAGTTGTAAATCCAAATAAACTTTTAACTAATTTAACTTCAGATATAGATTCATTAAAAATGTTTGTTTCTCAAGCTATAGTCCAAAGTGTTTCCTCGATTGTAATTATTATCGGAGCTAGTATTTTATTGATTAGTATTGATCTTAAATTAGGATTATTTGTTTTTTTAATGATACCAGTTATCATTATTGTTTTCATATTTATTTTTAAGAAAGCTAAAATGCTTTTTACTAAAATTAGAACAATTATTGATTGATTAAATAAAGTCATTTCGGAAAGTATCTTAGGTTCAGCTATCATTAGAGTTTTAAATATACAGGATTTGGAAATTAAAAAGTTTAGTGAAGCTAATACTGAAGCCAGAGATACTGGTATTAAGATAGTAAAGCTTTTTGCCATCATGATACCAAGTATAACTTTGATTGCTAACTTAGCCACACTCGCCGTTTTAGTTTTAGGTGGGCATTATGTAATAATTAAAGAATTAAGTATTGGTGATTTCACCGCTTTCTTATCATATATTATTATATTAATTTTCCCAATTTTGATTTTAGGATTTATTTCTAATATAATTGCTCAAGCTAGTGCATCTTACACGAGAATTAAAGAAATTTTAGATAAAAATGATATTAAAGACACTGGAAACTTAAATAGTGAAATTAATGGAGATATAAAGATTGAAAAGCTGTCTTTAAAATTTGAAGAAGATGAGATCTTAAAAGATATTAATTTTAAAGTTTCTAAGTATAGTAAAACGGCTATTATTGGTCCGACAGCCGCAGGCAAAACACAACTATTATATGTTATGTCTGATCTAATTAAGAGAAGTGGAGGAGAAATATATTATGATAATAATTTGATAGAAAATTACGAAAAGAATCATTTTCATAAACAAGTCACCCTTGTTTTTCAGGATAGTGTAATATTTAATTTATCAATTCGTGAAAATATTGCTTTTGATAATTCAGTTTCTACTGAAGATTTATATAAAGCTATAAAGACAGCCGAACTGGAGGATTTTATAGAATCTTTGCCAGAAGGTTTAGATACTATAATCGGAGAGAGGGGAGGGACTTTATCGGGAGGACAAAAGCAGAGAATAATGCTTGCTCGAGCACTGGCGATTAATCCAAAAGTTTTATTGTTAGATGATTTTACAGCTAGAGTCGATGAGCGAACTGAGAAGAAGATTTTAGCTAATTTAGAAAAGAACTATCCCAATCTTACTATTGTATCAGTGACTCAGAAAATTTCTTCAGTCGAGAAATATGACAATATAATTGTTTTAATGGAAGGGGAAATTATAGCCACAGGAACTCATCAAGAATTACTAAGCTCTTCTCCGGAATATAATCAGATTTATAATTCACAACGAAGCACTAATCATTATGAATTACAATCTTAATACACAAGAGCAAAACGAAAAGAAAAATACCTTGAGATCTTTCAAGAAGTTTTTCCCATTTTTGAGATCAGAAAAGAATAATTTAATTATTTCTTTAATTTTTATTTTATTAAGTTCAAGCTTATCATTATTAGCTCCGATAATAATTGGTAAGACAGTAGATAAATACATTTCTCAAGGCGATTATCATGGAGTAATTTTATTTGGGATTATGCTTTTAATAATTTATTTACTAAGTGTGTTTTTTTCTTATTTGCAAATTACGATAATGGGAAAAGTTGGTCAGAGATTATTATTCAATTTAAGAAATAGTGTATTTCTTAAATTACAATCCTTACCAATTAGTTTTTTTAACCAAAATAAAGCTGGGGATTTAATTTCCCGTATTAATAATGATACGGATAAATTAAATCAATTCTTCTCTCAATCTCTAATGCAATTTATTGGAAGTATTTTTATGATTATTGGAGCGGGAGTATTTTTAATTTCTCTAAAACCAATCCTAGGAATTATCATTTTAATTCCAGCTATATTAATATTAATTTTCACTAAGATAATTTCTCCTTGAGTTGCTCGTAAAAATTTAATTAATTTAAATAAGATTGGAAATCTTTCAGCAGAGATTCAAGAGAGCTTAGAGAATTTTAAAGTGATAATTTCATTTAATCGACGAGATTATTTTATCGAGAAATTTAAAAAAGTTAATCAAGAGACTTATCAAAGTGGTATCTGGTCAGCCATAGCTAACGGAAGTCTGACTCCAGTTTATACTATGTTTAGTAATTTAGCCAAACTTTTCGGGTTAGTTTTTGGAATATATTTAATTATTAAGGGATCTTTGACTATTGGAATATTGATAAGTTTTATAACTTATACGACTAATTTTTACAACCCTCTTCAACAGATTGCGGCGATTTGGACTAGTTTTCAATCTGCGATGGCCGGCTGGGAAAGGATTAACAAAGTTTTGATTTTAGAAAATAATTTATTATTAGTGAAAGATAATAATATTAAAGACAATAGAAATATTTTAGAGTTAGAAGGAGTCAGTTTCTCTTATACTGAGGATAAGTTAGTTTTAAATAACATTTCTTTATCCTTAGAAATCGGTAGAACTTATGCTTTGGTCGGTCCAACTGGTGGTGGAAAGACAACCACCGCAAGCTTAATCGCTAGACTTTATGATGCTAAAGAGGGCAAGATTTATTTAGATGGTAAAGATATACGATCTTATAGCGAAAATGAAAAGACTAATTTAATAGGATTTATTTTACAAGATGCATTTTTGTTTGAAGGATCATTTAAGGATAATATTTTATATGGAAATAATTTATATACTGATATAGCTGATGAAGAATTATTAAAAATTTTAAAAGAAAAAGGATTAATTGAGATTTTGCAGAGATTTAAAGATGGATTAGAGACTAAGATCGATAAGAATCAAAATCTTAGTCTTGGGCAGAAACAATTAATTGCTTTTGTTCGAGCTGTCTTGCGAGAGCCGAAGATATTAATTTTAGACGAAGCTACTGCCAATGTAGATACCATCACTGAACAATTATTAGAGAAAGCTTTAAATTGTCTACCAAAGACCACCACTAAGATTATTATTGCTCATCGTCTTAATACGATTGAGAATGCTGATCAGATATTTTTCGTCAATAATGGAGAAATTGTAAATGCGGGAAATATGCAAGAGGCAATTAATCTTATTTTACATCGAGATAGAAAGAGTTAATTTTCAAGATAAAAACTGGGTTATAAGCCCAGTTTTTAAATATTTAATTTTAAAAATTAAATTATTGATTAGTTGTTTCTTTACCAGTGAAGAGAGTTTGTCCATCATTAGAAATTGTAATCTCTCCTTGATGTTCTCAAAGTTGCATACCTTTATCAACTTCGGTGAATGAATTAGAGTATCTTGCCCCTGATCCAGACATGGCCTCCGGTAAAGTATAATCTTGACCAACTCAAGAGAAAGTTACAGTTGAAGTGGAAGTGGTAGAATTATTAAAGGCTATATTAACTGTGGTAGTTCCATCAGTTGCTGAAACATTTACTGTCTTATAAGCTTTAGTAGTTGAAGCAGTATTGTTTTCAGCTGGCTGATTAGTATTAGGTTTTTTAAGTAAAGCAATAATTGCAATGATTATTAAGATTATTATTACAATAATAGATCAAGTCGAGCCATCTCTTTTCTTAGGGCCCTCTTGATTATTATTGGTATTATTATTTTCATTATCCATATTTGTATTTGATTAAGTTATTAAATTATTAATTTCGACGATTATGAACTCATTATAGCACTAATTAAAGAAACATAATATAATGTTTGTATAGTATTATCATAATATAGTTTTTTGAAATCCTTTTTTAAATTTTACGGAGAATGAGGGATTCGGTCACCAAATATATATTTTTATTTCATTTTTTCAAATTCATAAAAATATTATTTCTCGACCCCTGTATCAGAGCTTCACTCACTTCGTGAGTGGCTTCGCAAGCTCTTCAATTCGAATCCCGCACTCTCCGATAAAATAAATCACTCAGAATTTCATTCCGAGCTCATTATTTTATTGCGGAGGATGAGGGATTCGAACCCTCGAACAGCTTTACACCGTTGCCACCTTTCCAAGGTGGTGCACTAGACCGCTATGCGAACCCTCCATTTTTATATCTTATCATTTTTATATCAATTATAAAATTATTTTTATTTAATATAAAAATATTATATTAAAAGCATGTTATACTTTAAAGTATGACGAATCAACCAAAGAAAGCAATTTCATTAGCAGAATTACGTAATGGAAAGAATAAACAAAAAAATACAAAACATTCTAATTCAGAGCTTGTATACAGTTCAAAAGAAGCCAAAAAACCAGTATTTCAGGATAAGAAATTTCAGAATTTTCAAGAATGGCAAAAGAAGAATTACGATCCAGAAATAGTTCAGATCACACAATTTAAAAAGAATAGAGAAGAGGAGAAGGAGAAACCTTTAAAAGAAAGAAGTTTAAAATTAATAGAAAAAATTTTTAAAATAAAAAGTAAAGAAAATTATTCTAAGAATTTTTTAGAAGTGGTTGAGCTTTTAAAAACTGAGCCAATTAAAGAAGTAATTGTTTCGGGAAGCTTTTCTAATAAGAATGAACCAAGTATTGATTTAGATACAAGAGGAGCACTTAATTTATTAAATAATTACAATAGGAGAAATTATAAAGAAAATTATACCGACACTGCCAAAACTACAGTATTAGATCATGAGCAAATTACTAAATATTTAAAATCTCTTAAAAAGAAAGATAAGGATAGCGAGGGAATAATAATCACAGTTGATGCTGGGGGCAATTGGTTAAGAGTTTTTAATGAGAGCAATAATAAAGAAACAATTGTTACTATTGATCACCATGGGCATGGTGAAGGGCCAATTACTTCTGGAACTAGGATGACTTACAATCTAATGAAGCAGGCTGGGATATTGAAGGAAGAATATTGGATGAAGGACTATGTAGAAGCTATTAATAGTGTTGATAATTTAGATTATATATATAGAAAAGATAGAGAAGGGAAATATACTTTCAATAAAGAATTCTTTGTTAATTCTTGAACTAGATCTTTAGCTGCTTTTGCTGAAAAAGAAATTTCATTTCAAGATTTAATAAAATTATTTAAAGAAGGAAAAATAAAAGACATATCTAGACCTTTAAATAATTATGAATTAAATGGTGAAATTGGTAATATTATTGTGAATATTAAAAATGGTAAAAATTATCAGAAAATGCCACTTCGTGAGGGTATTGAGATTAAAAAAAGAGAGGCCTTTAACTCTTTAAGATCAGCTAAAGAAATTTTAAAATACAATAATCAATATAATAAATTAGTTGAGAGCGAAGATCTTGGTAATATTCTTTATCAAAATTATCAATCTAAAAAGAAAATGGCTAATGGTCGAGAGATAATTAATAAGATTGATAATCAAATGGCTTTTAAAGTGTTGAAGGCAATGGGAGGAA
Source organism: uncultured Candidatus Saccharibacteria bacterium (assembly GCA_964635125.1). Classification (GTDB taxonomy): domain Bacteria; phylum Patescibacteriota; class Minisyncoccia; order Phycocordibacterales; family UBA5272; genus UBA5272. The sequence continues at coordinate 138,296 of CAZWMQ010000001.1, forward strand.
ATACTTATATTGTTTGAAATCTTGAACATAATTATTTTTATATTAATTCAGATTATAAAGAGGCAGATCTGCAATTATTAGCCGAAGTATTTAATTATATAGCTCCTGGTTCAGCAATCGAGGCCAGGGGTAGATTTATCTTTGGTAAAATCAAAAATTTAAATGAAGAAAGATTTTTAGATATAATTAAAAATTATAAAAATATAGCTAAAGATATTAATTTAAAAGAAGAAAAGAAGGTAGAAGACAAAGCCAAAGAAATTAAAAAGAATAAAAATACAATTAGTAAAAATAAATCTACAAAACCCAAAGAGTTAGCATAGGATACATTTTAAAATTGATATATAGATTAAGATTTTTAAAAATCTAAAAAATTTGATATTATATATTTATTATTTTAATAATTAAAATAATAATGCTCCCATAGCTCAGTTGGTTAGAGCATACGGCTTATATCCGTAGGGTCCTTGGTTCGAGTCCAAGTGGGAGCACTTTGAGAATTTTTCTGAGTGAAGTAAAGATATTGTAGATTTATACGTACGGTCCTTGGTTCGAGTCTAGATGTGTGTAAGATTTTTCTTAGTGTGGAGATTATTAAAAATTAATGAGCGAGAGCGAAAGCCAAAATGCTTTCTTGATTTAATCCATAATTAATTAAAGTTTTACGAAGTTCGTAGAAAGTTGCTCCGGTCGTGGTGATATCATCAAAAAGTATGATGATTTTGCCTTTTAAAAATTCAGAATTATATTTTGGATTAATAGTAAAGACATTTTGAATTAATTTCAAACGGGATTCTTGATTTAAGGATTGATGAAATGGGATAGTGTGTTTATTTTTGATTATTAAATCAGTATAAACTTGAGATGAAAGATTTAAATTATAATTTTCGTAGATATTTATAATAATTTCATTTAATAATATTTCACTTTGATTATAATTTCTCTTAATTAATCGCTTTTTAGAAATTGGAATTGGAATTATTATAATTTTTTCTGTATTTTGATTTAGCTCCCTAATATTTTTATTTAGAAAATTATAAAAGTCTTCAAAGCTTACTTTGGCTAAATATTTAGCAATGTCTTTCACATAGTTGTATTTAAGAGAATATAAGGATTTCTTGACGGCATTATTTTGAAAAGGTAGAGAAGAAGAAATCCAAGTTATATTTTGTAAATACTCCGTATTTTTATAATCTATTCTTTCTGAATAAGATAAATCTGGGACTTTATTTAAATATTTTAATTTAGACTTTTGAATATTTTCTAAGCAAACTTCACAGATTAGATTTCCACTTTTACCACAGTTGAGACATTCTTCAACAAATAGGGAATTTAGAAATTTTATTATACTTATCATGTTATAATTATAGTATAAATATGGCTTTATTTAGTAAAGATAAAAAAGAAGTGATTGAAAGTTGTGCTGGGGTTGATATCGGCTCTTATGCTATTAAAGTTTTACAAGTGAAGAAAGACACCAATCAGATTCATCTTGAGACTTATGGTGAATTAGAATTAGCTGCTTATGACGCACTTCCCCCAGGGTCGATATCTAATATCGGTGAAGAAAAGACTATACAAGCGATGAAAGATCTATTATTAGCTAGTAAAATAACTGCGGAGAAATTTGTCTTTGCTATACCGATGCAAGAATGTTTTATAACTTCAATCACAATTCCAAGAGTATCCGACAAAGAATTAGCTAGTATAATACCATTAGAAGCTAGAAAATATTTACCAATGCCGATTTCTGAAGTTAAATTAAATTATTGACGAACTAATCTTGGGGATAAAGTTACCGATAGTAAGGATATAATTATGATCGCTGCCGTCAAAAATAATACTTTTGAAATGTACGAAAGATATGTTAAAAAATTAGGTATTAGAGATTATTCTTTTGAGATCGAAAGTCTTTCTCAAGCTAGAGTAGTTCTCAATAATTTTACAAAAGAAAAATTTATCTTGACAGTTGATATAGGAGCGAAAAGTAGTTTTATTTCTTTTATTAAAAATGGTTATATACAAGAGACCAGGATTATACAAAAAGGTTCTTATGATAATACTTTTCAGATTTCTAAGATTTTAGGATTATCAATTGATGTTGCTGAAGAAGCTAAAAGAATATTTGGATATTTAGGGGACGATTCTTCTCCGCATTTAGCCGAGGTTATGGGATTAGCAAGTTTTCCACTATTTGATGAAATTAAGTCACATTTATTAAGATATGAGAGAAATTATAGTATAATAATAGAGAAGGTAGTTATAACTGGAGGCGGGGCTTTGGTTAAGGGAATACAAAAAATACTTTCAGAGTTTTTAGAAAAAGAAGTTGTTTTATTAAATGTATTTTCTCAATTAACTTTACCAGATAATATAAAAGAAGAATTAAGTAAAGGTAATCAAAATTATGCAATCGCTACCGGCTTAGCTTTAAAAAATTATTTTAAATAAAATTATGTTCGACAAACAAGCACAAGATCTTTTAAGTAAATCTCAAGACAGCGGGGTATTTAATCAATTTGTTGCTCCAATTACTACTGACAACTTAAGAACAAAAAAAGACACTGTAAGAAGAGTTTTATTATTTATTTTTATAATAATTATTTTATTAGCAATCGGTTCAGTATTTCTAGTTAAATCTTTAGAGTCGACTATTAATTTTAAACAAGACCAACTTCAAGCTTATAATAATTCCTCAAATGTAATTCAATTTGAAAAAAATCTCCCAGACATGCGAGATATTTCTCAGAAATTAAAATTATTAAACGATGTCTACACCTCCAAACAATATATTTCTGGAATGTTTTTCCCAATTTTAGGGTCTTTGGTAGAGTCTTCTCGAATTAGTTATGTATATTTTAATAGAATAAGTCTTAAAAAAGATAATAATACTAATCTTATGAATATTTCTTTATCAGGTATTGCTCTTGATTATCCTACTTTATATAGACAAGTTAATAATTTTAAATTTGGAACTTACTCTAACTATATTCATAATTTTAAATTACAAAGTTTCTCAATGTCTCAAGATATGAATGTTGAGTTTAGTATAGCTTTTGATATTGAGATAAATACTCCATCCTATTTAAAGTATATTAAATCAATAAGTGGGGTAGTTAGCTCATCAACATTTACAGGTTCCAATTCCCCAGGTCCTCTATATGATAATAAAAGTAATAATTTATCTAATGCAAGTGTAATAGACTCATCCTCTTCTAATGAAGAGCAAAATATCAATTTCGTAGTCTCGTCTGGTAGTGAAAGTGGCCCTAATAATACCACTAACAACGAAACTTCAAATTAAATGTTAAAATAATTATATGCATAGTGATAAAGTTAAAAATAAATTCTACTACAACTTACTATTGATATTAGTTTCTTTTGGAATTATTTATTTCTTTATCTATCCAATGTATTCTGGTACAGGACAAATCTATTCTCCAAAGAAAGGGATTAAGGATCTATTACAAGAAAAGAATGATTTAAATAATGCTTTAGACATCGTTCAAGATTATGATATAAAATTAGGCGAAGCTAATAAATCTTATAGTCAAGCCTTAGGAGCTTTACCATTAGATGAATTAAATAAGATTTTACCAACTAGTGCTGATCCAGTCTTAATAGCTTATGAAATTACAAAGATTGCCGGAAGGTCAGGATCAAATATGCTTTTATCTGGTTTATCAGTGAATGAGGGACAGAGTAGTAATAAGAAATATAATACTATGACTATTAATTTTAGTACAGAAGGGTCTTATGATAATTTAAAGAATTTTTTACATGATTTAGAGACTTCCCAGAGAATATATAATGTTTCTTCTCTATCTTTCTCGTCCGAAAAAGATAGTATTAGTTCTTCAGTATATAAATATTCTCTCACCATTGAGACTTATTATTTATCCAAAAATGATAATTAAAATAAATATATGAATAATTTAACTAGAGCAAAAATAAATTCAAAAGCAAGTTGGTTTTTAACTATAATTGGGATTGCTCTTTTAGCTTATTTTATTTACGAAGGTTTTTTTGCTTCTAAGAGCGTCGGATTAGATGCTGGGAATAATGTTTATGTTTCAGGAACTAAACAGGCCAAAGATTATGATATTTTTAATAAAGAAAATTTAAATTTTAACAATACAGGGAGTAATATTGATCAAAGTCTTTTAAACAATATACAAGATTTTTCAGTCACAGTTGACCCAAGTAGTTATATTGGAAGAGATAATCCATTTATACCTTAATAGTTTAATATTTAATCTAAATTTAATGTTATAATTTAAATATGATTTTATTAAATCTTTTAGTCTCTCAAAATGTCTTGAGTGAATTAGAGGCTCGAGCTATAGAAGAAGAAGCTAAAAACTCAACTTCACCGATTGATGAGATTTTAGCTGAGCATAATGTTTCAGATGCAGCTATTTTAACTGCTCGTAATGCTATTTACGGCATACCAGTTTATAGTGGGAGCAGAGATTTAGCTAACGAGACTTTGTATAATTTGTTTGATCAAGAAAAAGCAGAGAGGTATTTAGCCATTCCGTTAGGATTTAGAGATCTAGAAGAAGAGAATAATCCGGAAATAATTGCTAAAAGACAAGAGCTAAAAAAGGATAATGAATTTATTAAAAATAAAGACATCGTTGACGAAGTTTTGATAGGTATTGTTGATCCTGAAAGAAAAAATGTTCTAGATGCTTTACAATTTATATTAACTTCTGCTGGAGTTAGTTATAAAATATATCTGATTTCTTTTAATGAATTTAAACGAAGATTCGACGGATATTCTTCCGGACAAGTTAAGGCCGTTCCACAGTTTAATCGTAAAAGTGACGATAAGGATGACCCTAATCAGACTAATTTGATAGATATTACTGACGAAGACGACACATTGTTAGAATCTTTAACTGATTCAATGCCAATGGTAAAGATGGTTAATGTCATTTTAAAGAATGCTATTGTTAATTTAGCTTCTGATATTCATATAGAAGATATTGGTACTAATTTACGTATACGAACCAGAATAGATGGTATTTTAGCCACTCGTTTTATGATTCCAGTCTCTCGGCATGCTTCAATGGTAGCCAGGATTAAAATTCTCTGTAATTTAAAGTTAGACGAAAAAAGAAAGCCCCAAGATGGTAGATTCTCGGTTAAATATAATGGACATAAAGTTGACTTCCGTGTCTCGACATTACCAACTTATTATGGAGAAAAAGTAGTGATTCGTATTTTAGATAGTTATAGAGGGGTTAAGAAATTAGAAGAAATTGGTTTTTCAGATTCTCATTTAAAAAAGATTAGAGCAGCCATCGCTAGACCTTACGGCATGGTTTTAATCTCGGGACCAACTGGGTCTGGAAAATCAACCACACTTTATTCAATGATAAATGAGTTAGATAAAGAACATTTGAATATAGTTTCACTTGAGGACCCAATTGAATATAATATTCCCGGGATTAGTCAGTCTCAGATTTTCCCGGAGATTGGTTATACTTTTGCGACTGGTTTAAGATCTATACTTAGACAAGATCCTAATGTAATCTTTGTTGGAGAGATTAGAGATGGAGAAACTGCCCAATTAGCTATTCAAGCAGCTTTGACTGGACACTTAGTTTTTTCTACTATCCACACTAATAATGCAATTGGAGTGGTTACTCGTCTTATGGATATGGGAGTTGATCCATATTTGATCGCTCCAACTTTGAATTTAGCTATTGCTCAAAGACTGGCTAGAAAAATAGCCAAAGATGCTGGAGAAGAACTTAATGATCCAGGATTAAGATCAATTATTCAAGAAAGTTTTAAAGATTTACCAGATGAATATAAGAAAGAATTACCTTTAGATAAGAATCCATATAAAGCAAATTCAACTGCAGCCAACCCTTCTGGGTTAAAAGGAAGAATAGCTGTATTTGAGATGTTAGAAGTTGATACTGATATTGAGAATTTGATTTTACACAAAGCCTCAGAAGAAGAGATTTGGAAAGCGGCTCGTAAAAAGGGTATGATCAATATAAATGAAGATGGAATGATAAAAAGTATTCAAGGCATTATTCCATTCACTGAGGCAGAGAGTGTTTAGATTTTTAAATATGAATTTGAATTTAATTTTTAAGAATAGAAAATATCGAGATATTTATTTTTTTTTGATCGTGTTTTTTAGTATTATTTATTTTATAATTAAAAATTACTCTTCAGCAATTTCAGTTTTTAATTTTAAATTGTTCTCATTAAATGAAAAAATAGAATTATTTATACGATCAATTTTTAATATTGATAGTTTAAAAGATCTTTGGATGTTAATCTTGATTATTTTATTTGTTTTAGCGATAGCATTATTTTTCACTTTAGCTATAGCTCTTTATAAGAATAGTAAACAATTAAGCGAAGGTAAAAGTATATTAAGTACTATATTTATATTTATTTCAATACTTGGTTTATCATGTGCCAGTTGTGGAATAGGACTACTCGCTTCACTATTATCATTATTTGGAGCAACTTATTTATTAAATTATTTCCCATTACATGGAGTAGAGATTGGTTATCTTGGAGTAATATTTTTAATGATTAGTAATTACTTTCTTTTAAAGAGAGTGAAAAGTCCATTTACTTGTTAGATTTATTTAGTTGAAAGTTTTATATTTTTAAATTGTTAAAAAGTGTTTTTTATGGTAAAATGCTTTTACCATTAAAGTTTGCGCGATTAGCTCAGCTGGCTAGAGCATTCGACTGATACTCGAAAGGTCCCTGGTTCGATCCCAGGATCGCGCACATAAGCAAAAATCCACCAACTTAAGCTGGTGGATTTTTGCTATGAAAATATTTAGAATTGATTAGCAGTAATATTTGCCTCAATTTCAATTTCATCATTCACGGTAGTTCCAGGGAATCCAGGCATTTTAATATTAAAAGCTTTACGACTTATTTTAGTTTTAAAATTAATAATTAAACCATTTTGAGTTTTAGTTAAAGTAAAAGGGAAGTTAATCTCATTACTTACTTTTGAAATAGTTAAAGTTCCAGTAGCATATAAAGTAAGTGGAGTGTTTAAAAGTAATTCTGGTAGATTTGAAACTGGATTTAAATTAAAAGTTATAAATTCATTTCCTGGAGTAGTGGATTTTAAAATAATACGATTAATAGACCCATCTCTATCTACACTATCAGTTTTAAAAGTTCTAGCATCAATATTAATTGTGTTTGAAGCTACACTTAATTCATTTTTATTTTGGTCAATAGTTAAGTCAGCATAGATTTGATTATTTATTCCAGAGATAGTATGAAGACCATCACTTTTATTTTCATTAATAGAGAATTTAATAGTTGAGCTTGCTTGGTTAAATCTATAATAGATATGATTAGCAGATTTCGAAATCTCTTTTTCTAAATTTTGTTTAGTTGCTTCAGTATTAACTTTAACTGGGCGAAGCATGTATTTTATAATTAGAATGCCTAATAAAGCTAATATAATCACTATAATGATAATTTTCATATATTTATTATTTAATTATAGCATTATTTTAAATTAATTTAAAATAAAAACCAAGCTTTACTTGGTTTAAATATTTTTCATAATTTAATTATGGTCGTAGCTCCGTCTCCGGTTTAAGTTTTTGATACTCACCATGAAATCTTTTCTTTTTATGTAAGAAATCATAAAGAGTGTGAGAAATATTTTTCTTAATCCAGTCAAACATTTCTCTTGAAACAACCGGGAAACAAGTTATAACATTATCTAAGTAGAATATTATTTCTACTACTCCATCCCAGCTATGAGAATTAAGATAATCAGTTACTATTTTTTGGACATTTTCATTAGTCGTATATAGTAACCATCTCTCTTCTTCAAAGATCAGTTTGGAATAATAATTTCTGGAGAGTTTTTCTATCTTATTTTCCATACCTTTTTCCATAATATTTTCAATTACGACTATCTTTTTATTGTTTTCGGAGAAGTCTTTTTCAAAGTTCATTTTAAAAATTTTTAAGGGTAAAAAAATTAATTTTAATAACTTTTTATATTATAACATTATTTTAATATTAAGTAAATATATGCTAAAATGTTTTTAAATTATAAATATGAGTAATTTTTATATTATTGGAACTCCAATTGGGAATTTAGAAGATATTACTTATCGAGCGGTGAGAGTTTTAAAAGAAGTTGATTTAATATTGTGCGAGAATGTCCTTGAGGCAAGTAAACTTTTGCGACATTTTGAGATTACAACTGCGACCACGAATTATTTTGCGAATTCTAAATTATCTAAGATCGATAAGGTAATTGATCTATTAAAGAGTGGTAAAGATGTAGCTTTAATATCAGATGCTGGTATGCCAACTATTTCTGATCCGGGAAGTTTATTAATTAGTAAGCTTTATGAAGCTAAGGATAAAGGTTTAGAAGTTGAGATTAAAGTTATCCCAGGACCTACGGCTTTGATTTCCGCACTTTCCTTATCAGGATTTACTGGGAATCAATTTACTTTTTTTGGATTTTTACCACAGAAAAAAGGGAGAAATAGTATTTTTATAGAGATGGCTAATAACGAGAGGATTTCTATTTTCTATGAATCAGTGCATCGAGTGATGAAATGTTTTGAGAGTTTAATGGAAGTTTTAGATAAAGATAGACAAGTAGTAGTGGCTCGAGAATTAACCAAGATGTTTGAAGAAGTGGTTCGTGGAAATATTTTTGAAGTTTTAAATTATTTTAAAGATAATCCAGAGAAAGTTAGAGGGGAATTTGTAATTGTAATTGATAAGAAATAATTTTAATTTTGAGTCTGTGGCGAAGGCTTCGGCTTCGCCACAGACCAAATAAGAGAATTCACATAATTCTAAAAATTTGCTATAATTATAGATATGAGTAAAAGATTTTTTCAGAGACTTGTCTCTATATTGTTTATCGTTTTAATATTCTTTATTGATATACCTAATGTTTATAAAGATGTAATTATTGTCATATTCTCAGTCTTTTTGTTTCTTTCTACTTTTGAAATTAGAAAGCAACGTAGAAATTAATTTTAAAATTATTAAGTTTGGCAACAGAAAAATTTTTTGTTATACTTGTACAAGTTACAAGTTTTCTGTGGTAGCTTGCGGCATGAGCGAAGCGAAAATGGAAAAAGCCAGTTGGGCCAACTGCTGGAGAAAAAATGTTGGTTGAGAGTAATCTTGTAAAATTTAAAATAAAATATTCCGTGGTAGCTCAGCGGTAGAGCAGTTGGCTGTTAACCAATTGGTCGCAGGTTCGATCCCTGCCCACGGAGCCAAATATAGCAAAGAACCCTTTTTTTAAGGCAGTTTTAAAGTTTTTTTAAATATTTATATAAAGCAAATATTACGATAGCCTTTAAATAGTTAGAACTTTTAAAAATACTTTTCACCTCTAAAAACTTTTAAAAATGCAAAAACAAAAGTACTTCATTTTCAAAGAAAGAAACAAGTATTATTTCAAGAATCTTAAAAATAATACATTGAGCAAGCCTTTTACTAATAAGGTTGATGCCATTAGTATTATAATGGGCTATTTAAATGAAAAAAAGATTTCAGTGAAAGGAGGGCTTGATCTTCTTTATAATATTACGGAGTTAAATGATTTACCTCTATGCTATAAGGCTGAAGGAATACAATTAATCATCGACGCTTATCATCTGGAATTAATTGTGAAAACTCAAAGGGATTTAGTAGAAACCCTTTCTAGAATTGAAGGAGAGAGCAATCTCCCTAAATTAAAAAAACAAGATGGAAGTGTTTCTATTATCGGAAAAGATTTCTACTCTACTTCCTTGTTCAGCAAAGAAAGAGCTCGGGAGGTTGTTGATATTTTATTTGGAAATGAGAAAATCAATAGATTTGAAAGGAAAAAATTATTATTACAAATCAATCGTTGTTTTTTACCAGAAAAGGAAGTCATTCCTGATTTGAATTAGATTATTCATAGCCACTTTTAATAATTTGAAAGCGGCTATTATTTTGTAGGTGATTAAGAGATTTGATTTTTTATTTTATTTATTTTCTTTTTCAGAATTATTCTATAAATTATAAAGAAGATTAAGATTAGACTAAAAATAATTAAAATACCTTGTCATCTAGAATGTAAAAGACTATTAAGATAAAGGTAGGAATCAACTGAGAAATAACCAAGTCCAACGAATATTATAGTCTTGATGATAGTGATTATTATATTGTATTTTAAATATTTACGAAAATCCATTTGTATGCTACCGATTAGAATTAATGTTGGCGGTCCGAAGAATTTAGCGACAATTAAGGATTTGATAGGATGTTTTTCGGAGAGAGATTTTAAATTAAGATGTTTTAAATTAGTTTTAGAAATTTTCTCTTGATAATTTTTAACAATTTTTTTATTTTTTAAATAATTTGAACTTCGGTTGCCAATCTCGTAATAGATTATATTTGGAATTAGATCAGCTAAGATTGAAATAATAATTACTAAATATACATTAAAATAATTGAGATTAGAAAGGACTCCAGCAGCAATATTTACAATATAACTCTCAAGAGAGGTTATAATAAATAAAATTAAATAGCCATGAGCCATAAGAAAGTTAATTGTATCATTAAGGTGGTGAGGCATATCGGTTTAAGAAGTGGAGAATTTTCTTAAATATATTATAGCAATTATTTTAATTTTAATAAAAAGAGTTTATAAATAATAGTAAGTATAGCAGTATAATGATAGCTTTAAAGATGTTAGAATATTAAAATGGAGGATAAAAGTATAATTTATATTTGTGTATTCATCGGTTCAACCTTAGGTAGCTTATTATCTAGTCTCTGGGGAGGAGGGTTTTTCTCAATATCCGGAGTTGTCTTCGGTGCCGTGGGAGGATTTATTGGGCTTTATATAGCTTATAAAATAATGTAATTAAAATAATTAGTATGAATAATAATTGGCAAGAAGTTAATCATAAATTAGTCAGAGAATTTATATTTAAAGACTTTCTCGAGGCGATGAAGTTTATTAATCTGATGGCTGAAATTGCGAATAATCTAGACCATCATCCAGAGATCTATAATATTTATAATAAAGTTAGATTAGAGTTATCAACTCATGATGTTGGAGATATCATAACTGAGAAAGATAGAGAATTTGCTAAATTAGTTGATGAGATAGAAATTAAATAAAAGTAAGCTCCCGTGAAGCCAAAAGCTTCACGGAGGAGGGAGTTATAATCAGAATTATTTTTATGATAAGATAGAGATATAGGTTTTAGAAGGTGAATTTACTGATATGAAAAGAGTAATATTGGAAATAACTATTTTTTTATTTTTGTTTTGCTTTTTAATTTCTCAAAAAGTCTTAGCTTTACAAATTAAAAATATAAATTATTCAGCTTCTAATAATAACGATCGATGGGTTGAAATTTACAACGATGGAGACGATATTTCTGATTTTACAATTAATTCATACAAAATAATTGATTCTGAAGACATAACGAATCACAGCATTAATCAATTATTAGGAGATGTAACTTTTCCAAAAAATACTTCAATTTATATTTCTCCATCAACTAATGTTCCTGATGGAGCTATGAAAGCTTTTCGTAGCCCATATAAATTAGATAAAACTAATGGTTATTTAATTTTAAAGTCAGATGATAAACAAGTTTGTCTTTCTTATGGTAATGGAGTTTGTGGAGATAATAGTCAAGATAATAATTCTACCAGTTCAACTTCTACAGACGATAATAAAGATAGTTCTACAAATACAACTGAAAATATTAAATATGTGTATGTGGCTGTAAATAATTCTGATAAGTATGGAGATATACAAGTCTTAATTCCGGAAAGTAAAGTGGTTATGGCTCTAGCTGATACTAAATATAAAGTAAAAGCTACTGACTCTTGAGGTAATTTATTAAAGGATTTAATTTATCACTATAGTTTTGGCGATGGTGGAGAAAGTAGTGGTTTGGCAGAAGTTAATTATCATTATACTTATCCCGGAGAATATTTGTTAATTGCTTCAGCAGATGGTTTTTCAAGCGGAGCTAAAGCCGAAATGAAAGTCAAAGTTATTCCTCCGGAATTAGAAATAAAAAGTGTTGGGGGAGATAAGGGTGAGAATTATATTGATATACAGAATAATTCTAATTATGATTTATATTTATCTAATTTCTATTTAAGAATTGACGGTAAAGATTATAAATTACCAGAAGATTTATTATTAGCTAAAGATAAAATGACTCATTTATCAGGAGAGGCGATTGGGTTTAAATTGCCAGCGAAAAGTGTTAGTCTACTTTATCCAGATAAAACTATATTAAGAAATTTTGATTTCAACCAAGAATTTAATATTAATAATAGTAGCTCAACTCAAGGAATAAGCACGAATACAGTAAGTTTAATTAACTCTAGCAGATCAGAAAATATATCTAATGTTAGTAAAAGTTTAAATAATTTAGAGAATTCTAAAGACGTCAAGATAATAGTTAGAGGAGAGAGAGGTCTGAAAAAAGATATTTCTAAGGATAATTTAACAAAATCAATTAATTTAATTATTAAAAGACTTATTTTAGATAAAGATAATATAAAATTTTCTAAAATCAATGATCTAGATAAAATTAGCCAACAAAATTCAAAAGTTAAAGAAATAGACGAAAGGGGTGAAAATTATGGAAAAGTGGATACTGGAATCATAAAATGGTTTAAAAATCTGTTATACTAATAGGATAAAAGATTTATATGCTTATTAAGAAAATATTTTTAAATCTTTTCATTTTTTCGATATTGATCGGTGGTTTTGTTTATGTATATTTTAGATTTGACAATACAGCATCAGCGACTACTTTAATATTTTGTATTAAAAATGATTATACTACTTATATAACTTTAGACTCAGATCAAACTTGCCCAGATGGATATTTTTTAGCCCCGGCTGATTTTAATCTAAATTTATTGACTCAAGCCACATCTTCTTTAACTTTAGATGACATTTATAATTCTGCTTCTTCAACTAATTCTACCTCAACCAATCAAAACAATTCCTATAATAATGCCACTGGTACAAACGGCAATACTAATAATAGTGGAGGATTTTATGATCAAGATGGGGTATTTCATCCGAACCCAGATGTAACTTATCCAGATTTGAATCTCGACGGCTCTGATTCTAATAGTAATCAAGATTATAATAGTTCAGGAACTTATTATCAAAATGGAGTAGCCGGCTATTATGATCAATATGGGAATTTTCATCCATATGGAGATAATACAAATGATAGCAGTGGTAATTATAATAGTCCTGATTATAATAATGGAAATTATAATTCTAATAATATTTATAATCAAATTCTTCCTCAAAGTAGTGATATTTTTGCGGTTAATCCCAATCCTATAATTCAGCCAGATCCAACTTTAGAGCATGGTCCATTTGAGATGTTAGATCCTAGAGATTATAAATATTGTGTTCTTTTAAAAAATAATATGACAGTCGGTATGAATGATAGCAATACCGGTAGAGAAGTATCAGCTTTACAAAGTTATTTATATGATAGAGGATTTTTAAATATCCCACCGACTGGAACTTATGATCAATATACGACTTTAGCTGTTAAGAGATTCCAGTATTTAAATCAGATTGAAGTATCTGGAATTGTTAAAGCTGATACGAGAGAGATTTTAAAAGAATTAACTTGTACTCAGTATCCAGTTATTACATATAAAACTAAACCAATCTCCCCAGCTCCAATCGTAAATAAAGTAATTACTACGAATAAGACTACTACAGTTACAACTATTACCCCTAAACCCAAACCTAAACCAACACCAAAACCGATTTCAACATCAGATGTAGAAACTGAGGATAATAATCAAGACAACACTACTGTGATTATTCCAGATACAAATTCAAATATAAACAATATTAGTACAAACACAGAGGCAGACAATACGATTTCCCCAATAGAAGGTAATATGTATTTATCAAAAGGTAATAATTTATATTTTACTTATACTACTAAATCCAATAACCCGTATATTTGTTTAGCTTTGAATAATACAGATTGTACTGATTCTAATAATTATAATCCTTTGGTTGAAGGGATAAGTAATGGTTTCTACGAAGCTATTGATTTTGGTAATCTTTGGAGTTTTAATTTGTATAATAGTTTGTCTTGGGGTTCGGTTGGAGACAAAGTTAGAGTTTATTTAAAAGATACTCAGAGTACAGATCAAGCTTCTATATATATTATTAATATTTTAAATTAAAAAATAACATCTTTTTAAAATATGTGAAGTGTAATCACTTATTTAATTATGTTATAATCTATCTCATTAGTAAGTTAATATTAAAAAATAAAATTAAATATGCAGATGAATAAAAATAAGATTCTTAGATTAGTATTGTATGTCTGTTTAGCTGTAATACCATTTTTAGCTTTTTATGTTTCTGGATTTGGTATCGGAGCTAATTGGAATGCTATGTTTTTTCCATATATTACAGGTAAGAATTTTGCTTTTAGGATTTTTGTAGAGATTGCTTTGGCTTGCTGGTTAATGTTAATGGTAGTTGATAAAAGTTTTCGGCCAAAGAAAAGTTTATTATTAACATTATATTCAATTTTTGTTTTTGTTTTATTGTTAGCTGATATTTTCTCTGTAAATCCAGTCAGATCTTTCTTTTCTAATTTTGAAAGAATGGAAGGGTTTATCGCCCATATTCACCTGTATGCTTATTTTTTAATTCTAATAACCTTGTTCAAGGATAAAGCTTCTTGGGTTAAGTATAAGACTATACTTTTTATTTCTAATATTCCCGTAATTCTTTTAGCTTTATTACAATTATTAGGATTATCTGTTTTTTGGCCAATGAAATTTTTACCAGCACTTCGCGATGCTATTCATAAGTATTTTGCTCCAACTCAAGGGGGGAATCAATTGGATTCTAGTCTAGGAAATTCAACTTATTTAGCAATTTATACTATATTTTTCATTTTCTTATTATTAATTACTTATTTAGAAAATCGCAAGAAAGAAAATGTTAAAAATTGACCTTATATTGTAATGTTAATTCTCAACTTAATTGTATTATTTTATACACAAACTAGAGGAGCTCAAGTTGGTTTTGCAATCGGAATATTTGCTACTTCAATTATAATTTATTTTGGAGGCAGAAAATTTAAAGAACTTAAAAATAAAAGGAAAATTTCTTTAGCTATTATCGTATTTGTTCTAATTAGCTATTTTAGTCTGATTATTTTCTCACATACTAATGTGGTTGCAAAATCTTCTACTTTGAACAGATTATCAAAAGTGGCTAGTTTTGCTGATCCAATATCTTTGCCTAAAAAAATATCTAAACTAACTTCTGAATTATATAATCCAAATTCTACTTATCAAGACCTTTTAGCTGTATCCGGAGATGGAACTTTTACTTCTCGTATATTGAATATAAAAATGTCTTTAGATGGGTTTAAAGCTAGGCCAATTTTAGGGTGGGGTCAAGACAATTATTTTTATGTATTTTCTAAATATAATGACCCAAGAATGTATGCTCAAGAGCCGTGATTCGATAGATCTCATAATGTGTTTATGGATTGGTTAATTGCGGCTGGAATTGTAGGGTTATTAGCCTATTTATCTTTATATGTAGGATCATTTTATATTATGTGGCATAAGAGATTTAAAAAAGATAATTACGACAATAGAGAATTTACGGAAAAGGCCTTACTTTCTGGATTATTAATTGCTTATTTTGTTCATAATATATTTGTCTTTGATAATATTATTTCTTATATATTGTTCTTTATAGTTTTAGCTTATATTAGTGTTAGATTCAGTAAAGAAAAAACTCCAAAAGATCTTAAAGATTTAACTAATGAGCAAATAAAAAATAGGAAAATATTATACGGGCCAGTTATTTTGGTAGGATTAGTTTTATCTTTGTATTTCTTCAATGTTAAATATATGAAAGCAAATAAAGACATTATTAAAGGGTTGGTCCCAAATATGCAAAATCCGAGCGGACCATTAGCGGCTTTGAATGATAGTTTGGATGCTTTTAAGAGAGCAATTGCTATTGGGGGTATTGCTAAGATGGAAAGTAAAGAACAATTAGCCCAGAGTACTTTAAATTTAATTAATCAAGTTAAATCGGCTAATATATCCCTAACTGAAGAAAATAAGCCTGTGTATGATTTAATAAATAATTATATTAATACCACTGAACAAGCTTATTCAGATGTGTTAAGTCAAAGAGTAATCCCAAGAAGTGTGGCAATTTATGCTTCCTTCTTACTAGGGATAGGGGATAGCAAAGATGCTTTGGCTTATGGTCAATTAGCACACGACTCATCACCCCATAAGCAATCAATTACTTTGACTTATATTCAATCTTTATTGGCGAATAGTAACTATACTAAAGCTGAAGAGATAGCCCAACAAATGTATAATGATGATGAGAGCTATGATGAAGCTAAGTCTATTTTAGCTTTGACCGAAGTTTATAATAAAGAATTTGATAAAGCCGAAAATCTTTTGACTAATAAAGACGGATCAGTTTCAATTGATCAAGATATAATGCAGGTGTATTTAAATTATAGTGAAGCTAATAGATTAGCTAATATTTTGAAGAAAAACATATCTATAAATAATCAAGACTCTAATTCAACTTTATTATTAGCGAACGTTTATTTAGTTTTAGGACAAAAGGCTAAGTCCATTCAGACTTTAGAAGATCTTAAAAAATTATTACCAGAGAAAAGCTCATTAATTGATGATTATATTAAAAAGATTCAAGCTTAAATTTTTTTAATAGTATCATTTTAAAAACTTTATTTTTAAATTTTATATTATAAATCTTCTAGATTATAATTACTATTAGCTTTTATATTTTCAATTTCTACTGGTTTTTGTTTATTTAATATTTTAAGTATCCCAGCAACTCCAATCATAAAGGCATTATCACCAGTTAAGAATTTTTCAGGAATAAATAATTCTAAATTCTCTTGTTTAGCTAGAAATTGAAAACTTCTTCTTAAGAAAGTGTTAGCGATAACCCCCCCACCAATTAGAAGACTTCTGGAATTGGTTTCTTTAATTGCTTTTTTTATTTTTTTTATAAGTATTTCATCTACAGCACTTTCAAAATCTAAGGCAATAATTTTTTGGATTTCAGTTTCATTTATATTTTCTTCTTTTAACTTTTGTATTTTATGAATTACAGCTGTTTTTAAGCCAGAAAAAGAAAAATTAAGATTATCAGAATGGAGCATTGGCCGAGGAAGTTGATCAGATTTTTCGATAATTCTATCCACTTGTCTTTCCGCTTCAGCAATTTTAGAGATTTCTGGTCCACCTGGATAGGGGAGGTTAAGACTTCTAGCAACTTTATCAAAGGCTTCACCAACTGCATCATCTATAGTTTTCCCAATTTTTCTATATTTATTTAATTCTTGAAAGGATATTATTTCGGTATGTCCTCCAGAAATTAATAAAGCAAGTGCTGGGGAAGAGAAGATTTTTAATTTGTAATCATTATTTTCTAATGGCTCAACTAGACTACTAACAATATGACCTTCCATATGATTGATTGGGTAAATTGGTATATCTCAGAGAATGCTTATTGCTTTAGCAAAATTAATTCCGACTCAAAGAGCTGGAGCAAGCCCTGGTCCCATGGTTACAGCAATAGCTTCTAAATCCGGTTTTTCAATTTTTTCAAGATTATGAATTAATTCTTCAAACATTTCCAGTTCTCTTTCTAATAAAATTTTAACTTTATTAACTTTTTCTTTTTCAAAGTTATTTTCTGTTTCTTTATACAAATTAGTTTCTTTTAAACATTCTATAAAGATTTTTACAATATTTTTAGCATGCTCTCGTTTAGCTAACATTGGAAATACTCCTCCAAACTCACGATGAATATTAATCTGAGATAAGACATGATTTGTTAATACTTTAAACTTTATATTTTTAATATCTTGTTGAGATGAAAAATCAAAAATAGTTAAAGCAGTCTCATCACAGCTAGTCTCAATAGATAGTAATTTCATATTTTCTTGATTATACTCTTAATCAAAGGTTTTGAAAAGTTTTTGTTATAATTAAAATATGAGATTAGAAATTATAAGTGTTGGTAAGAAACACGATAAAAATTTAGAAAATTACCTTTTAGAATTTGAGAAAAGGATTAAAATAGAATTTGATTTAATTTGGACAGTAATTTCAAGTGTTGATGATAAAAGTAAAGAGGTTCAAATTAAAAAAGAATTTGAAAAGATAATTAATATTCTAGAGAAAGAGAAGGGGGATAATTTTATTATTTTACTTGATGAAAACGGGAAGCAAAAAACCACGATAGAGTTAAGTGAATTATTTATGGAGAAAATGAATCAAGGAGTTGAGAATATTATTTTTATAATTGGTGGAGCTTATGGAGTTAGTGAGGAAGTAAAGAGCAGAGCTAATTTTATTTGATCACTTTCAAAATTAATTTTCCCTCATCAATTAGTTAGAGTTATTTTAGTAGAGCAGATTTATAGAGTAATTTCTATAATTAAAGGTGGCAAGTATCATCACGAGTAATTAAGTCGTAAGTGTAGCAAGAAGTTATATATAATTTGACTATTATATAATATTATGTTATTTTATAGTTGTTAAAATTATTGTTCATTTTAAAAATTTATAGAAATTGGAAAAGTTAAATATGATAGTTTATGCTTGTGATTTCCATTTAGGAAAAGCTGGTATTGAAACTAAAGTAAGAATTGGGACAGCATTAGATCTAATGTTAAAGAGAAGAATGTCTTATTATGATCTATTCTTAGGAGCTGGAAATTTTAAGGAAGATAGCCGATCCTGGTCAGCCAAGAAGATCATGTATTCTGCTTTTAAGAGTATGCTCTTAGAAACAGGAGCAATCTCAAAAAATAGAAGTGTAGATGTTAATACAAAAACTTTCATTTTAAGAAATAGAAGTGTATTACACATCCACTTAGCTAAAAGAAAAGCTTGGGGAAGCTTTGAGGAGACTAATGCTTGTATTGAGGAAATGAAGGATTTAAGTCTTTATAACAATAGTCTTTATGTTGTTTCCTCAGACTATCATATTAAAAGACTAAAATTTATTTATAAGTTTATGCCTATAAAAAAGGTAGAGTTTATTCCAGTTAGGTTTAATCAATCTAATAAGGATAAATTTTTAGAACCTTTAAGATATGCTAAGGCTTTGAAGCAAGGTCTTACAAAGACTTTTTTTTAGTCTTAGTCTTTTAAAAAAAAAATTTAAAGCGGTTATGGTATAATCGCTTTTTTTTTCTTAAGCTGTATTTTCCCGTGGCTTGCTACTCTTTACTTGCCACTTGTATGCCACTTTCACTAAGTTTCAGTGAACCGAAGGTGGACGATAGAGGATTCGAACCTCTGACATCTACAACGTCAATGTAGCGCTCTACCAACTGAGCTAATCGTCCAATTTAGAAAATTATAACACAAAGTACTTATTTTTTGAATTAGTTTTTTAATAAAATTCTTTAAAATAAAGTTAATTTACATATATACTTTTGAATCATTTTGTGATAAAATATGTTTATTAATTAGCTATTATTACCAATTAATTAAAGAGGCTATTATTTTTGTCTCAAAATATAATTATAGAAAATATAGAAACGAAGATTATGACATTTTTTCAAAAAGTATTTCCATCTCAAGATCAGAAATTAATTAAAAAGCTTAAACCAGTAGTGGATAAGGTTTTATCTTTAGAGAATGAATTGAAAACATTAGATGATTTAGAATTAAAAAAGAAAAGTTTAGAGTTGAAAAATAAGATTCAAGTAGAAATTAAGATCGAGACTGAACTTCTAATAGCAAAAAAACTTTCGGAAATTGATTATAGAAATGAAGATAAGAAAGTAGTTCAAGATATTTTAGATAATAATTTAGTCTTAGCTTTCGCTTTAGTCAGAGAAGCTTCCCGCAGAAATCTTGGCATTATGCATTATCCGGTCCAAATTATTGGTGGAATAGTTATGCATCGCGGGGGAATTGCCGAGATGAGAACTGGAGAAGGTAAGACTTTAGTAGCAACCCTAGCTGCTTATTTAAATGCTCTATCAGGACGAGGAGTTCATATTGTGACCGTAAATGATTATCTTTCTAAGCGTGATGCAGTTTGGATGGGGCTAATTTATGATGCGCTCGGATTATCAGTTTCTGTTTTAAACCATCAAGTTTCGTATGTTTTCGACAGGGAACAAGTTAAGAGATTGGGGGAATATGAAAATAAATTAGAGGAAGAAGAAGTTAAAGAAGAAGGAAGTTTCAAAGTGGAAAATGAATATCTGAGAAGTATAACTCGTAAAGATGCTTATCAAGCTGATATTACTTATGGGACTAATAATGAATTCGGATTTGATTATTTAAGAGATAATTTAGTTTATAATGCACAGGAATTAGTACAGAGAGAGCATTATTTTGCGATTGTGGACGAAGTAGATTCAATCTTAATTGATGAGTCACGAACTCCGTTAATTATTTCTTCCGAAGCCAAAGAGAGTGATGAACTTTATAAAAGATTTGCTAGATTTGCTAATAAATTGATTGAAGATGAAGATTATACAAAAGATGAAAAGCAAAGAGCTATCTCTTTGAAAGAATCTGGGATTGAAAAAGCTGAGAAAGAATTTAATATGGGAAATTTTTATTCTGCTGAGAATGTTAAATTAGTCCATCATCTAGAAACGGCAGTTAAGGCAAAAGCCTTATTTCTTAAAGAGAAACAATATGTTGTTAGAGATATGCCACAAGATACTGGTGGAGTTAGGAAAGAAGTAGTAATTGTAGATGAATTTACTGGAAGAATGCAACCAGGTCGAAGATGGAGCGATGGATTACATCAAGCCATTGAAGCTAAAGAAATTGTTCCAATTCAGAAAGAATCTAAGACCGTAGCTAGCATAACCTTTCAGAATTATTTTAGATTTTATGCTAAGTTAGCTGGGATGTCAGGAACTGCTAAGACTTCGGAGGAAGAATTTTTTAAAGTTTATAATTTACCAGTTACAGCAATTCCAACTAATGTTGAAGTAGAAAGAATTGATAAACAAGATCTAATTTATCAGACTGAGAAAGGTAAATTACAAGCTTTAGCTAAACAGATCAAAGAATTGTATGAAAAGGGTCAGCCAGTATTAATCGGAACAATATCAATTGAGAAGAATGAATTAGTTTCCAAATACTTAACTCGTGAAAATGTCCCACATTCAATCTTAAATGCTAAGAACCATGAAAGAGAAGGAGAAATTATTGCTAATGCCGGAAGAAAGGGAGCAGTAACAATTGCAACTAATATGGCAGGAAGAGGGGTGGATATTAAATTAGGTGGAATTGAGGCAACTACAGCTGAGCGAGAAGAGATTAACAATCTTGGTGGTTTATATGTAATTGGTACAGAGAGACATGAGGCTCGTCGAATTGATAATCAGTTAAGAGGTCGATCTGGTCGACAAGGAGATAACGGCTCAACACAATTTTTGGTATCACTTGAAGATGATTTAATGAGAGTATTCGGTGGTTCTTCTGTGAAAAATATGATGAATAGATTTAAGATTCCAGAAGATATGCCGATTAAGTCAAAGATTGTTTCAAATGTTCTGGAAGGGGCTCAAGAGAAAATTGAAGGCTTTCATTTCGATTCCCGGAAGCATACTTTACAATATGATGATGTTTTAAATCATCAAAGGCAACATATTTATGAGAGAAGAAGAAAAGTTTTAACTTTCAATCGTGAAGAGATTAATAAGATTTTATCTGAGATTTACGAAGTTAAACCAGAAGTAGAAGAGTTTATAAAAGAAAGAATTGCTAAATATAGCGAAAATGTAGTTTATGATTTATTAAGAACTATTTATTTACAGATTATTGATCAACATTTTATGGCTCACCTTGAGCATATGGATCATATTCGGCAATCTGTAAATTTAAGAGCTTATGGACAAAGAGATCCATTAGTAGAGTATAAGAAAGAAGCCTTATTAACTTATAGGGCGATGTTAGATAAGATGAAAGAAGAGTTTTATAATTTTATAACTCATCTTGATGATTTATTAGCTTCAATTGAGTCACAAAGAATCTTGGCAGAATCTCAAAAAAAGAATCAAGTTTTTAATAATGTAAAAACTAACGAAGGTAAGGACGGGGATTTAGTTGAAATTTCTAGTATTTCTAATAATTCTAATAAAAACAATTTAAATAATGATAAAAAGAAGATCTCTAGAAACGATCTCTGCCCATGCGGTCGGGGCAAGAAAGTAAAGAAATGTGATTGTAGCGAGTATGCATATTTGCGAAAGTAATTTTTAATTTTAAATTTGTTAGAATATATTTATAAAGTTTAAAAAATAAAAAAATGAAAGAACTTTTTAAAAAAATAATACTTAAAATCTTAACTTGGGAAGCTAGAGTTATAATTAAAAGGTCTAAGCCGACTATTATTGCTGTAACTGGCAATTTAGGTAAGACTTCGACTAAGGATTTTATTTATGCAGCTTTAGCTAAGAATTTAAAAACTGAATTAGGAGAAGAATTAGTTTTAGCTTCGAAAAAAAGCATGAATAGTGAATTCGGGGTTCCGCTCACAATTCTCGAAATGCAAACTGCCTGGAATAATCCAATTGAGTGGTTAAAGATTATTTTCCGTGGATTTATTAAGGTTTTAGATAGATATCATTATAAATATCTTGTTCTAGAAATTGGAGCCGATGCTCCAGATGATATTAAGAAGATTACGGAATATATTAAGCCAGATATTGCAGTTTTAACGGCTTTCGCGGAAGTCCCAGTACATATTGAATTTTTTAATAATGATAGGAATAGATTAATTAGAGAAAAGAAATATTTATTTGAAGCCTTGAAAGATGGTGGGACTTTTATTTATAACTATGATGATAAAGATTGTCAGAATATCGTAAATGATTTTAAAGATAAAAATATAATTTTGAAATCTTTCTCCCTTAAAAACCCTAAAGCCAATATTTATTTAAAAAATCATGAAGTAAATATTAAAGTTGAGAATAGATTTATTAATAAATTAATTGGAACAAAAGGTGAGGTAGCTATAGAAAATGAAACTTATCCAATTATTTTGGATCAAGTCTTAGGTGAAGCGATATATTACAATCTAATGCCAGCACTATTAGTAGCCCAATCTTTAAAGGTTGATATTAGTAAAGCTATTAGAGATATTGAAAGCTCTAAACGGACTAAAGGTCGTATGCATATTTTAGAAGGAATTTATAAAACTAATCTTATTGATGATACTTATAATGCCTCACCAAAAGCACTTGAGAATGGTATTTCTTTAATTAAGAATTTAAAGATTAAAGGTAAGAAAATATTTATTTTAGGAGATATGTTAGAGTTGGGGGATTATACGAGATCTGAACATGAAAGGATTGGTGAATTAGTTGTTGGAGTGGCTGACATTTTAATTACTTCTGGAATAAGAGCTAAGATTATAGGGGAATCAGCGATTAAAAATGGTATGAATGGAGAAAATGTTTATATAACTGATAACAGTATTGAAGCGGGCAAAGAAACTTTAAGAATAATCGAGCGAAAGATTGAAGAAGATTATAAAGAAGGTAAAAGTGAAAGTGAAGTCGGAGGAGATTTAATATTTGTGAAAGGTTCTCAAGGAGCTAGAATGGAGAAAGTGGTTAAAATGATCTTAGCTAAGAATCATCAACCGGAAGATCACCTAGTTAGACAAGAGAAAGATTGAGAGAATAGGTAAAGGCTAATTTTAATTTAGGAGTATAATATTAGCATTATTAATTATAATAATATAAAAATATGGAAGATAAAATATATAAAGTCAATAAAACTACAAAATTAGGTTTAATACTTTTAATGATACAATTTGTTTTAGGTTCAGTTGTTGGATTATGACATAAAGCTCCAAGCGAAGGTCCATCCCCAGCTTTGGCTAATTTAGCTTTTAATCTACATATAGCTGTAGCCATCTTATTATTAATTGTAAGCATTATCTTAGTCGTTAGAGCTAGTAAGGTTAATAACCAGAAAGCCAAATCTTTTGCTTTAAGGGGATTGATTAGTGTAATTTTAGCAATAATAGGAGCAAGTTTTATATTCTGGTTTCAGCAAGGAGCGGTTTGAGGATTATTTATAATGGCAATTGGATTTCTTGGAGCAGTCGCGAATTATGTAAAGGAATATATTGTAATTAATAGGATGAGATAGTTATTAAACTATCAAAAAAGCTTGACCTCTTCTACATTATTTTAGTGATCTAATCATAACCTTTGCGCGAAATTATTTCGAGAGCCACTAATCATGCCGACCAGCGCCTCGGAGTACCTCGGCGCTCCGCCCTCGCCCCGTTTCCGCCTTTCCATGCTTTTTATTTTTCGCGGGGGGATTCTTTTTGAAATTGTATGGGGCGGAAACGGGGCTCGGTCGGGCTTCTTCTAAGGAAGAAGCGATCGTCATGAAATGCAGTGGTGCTCGGGATTTCTTCGTTAGTGTTATCGTCCAGTGACCAAAGGGGATGCACCCTCGGCATCCGCCTCGGGCATTTCCGCTAGGGCTACTCGCGCCTAGATGCCTAGGATTCCTGCTTATCCTCGCCAGTGCGCTCTGCGGAGCGCTGGCTCGGGCAGGAAACTTGTTGGGGGAAGGAAGGGTTCCTTCCCCCAGCTTCGCCTCGGTTCGTGCTCGCTACGCTCGCATTCCGCAGAGCGGAACAGGGCTCACCCCACCCGGCTCGCACAACCCCCATCCTCGTTTTCATATCCGCGTTTTGTGGTATCGCTTTCGCTGCTAGATTTCTGTATTGCAAGGTAACGGCGGCGCTCATCCTTTAGTCATGGACGCCCTAGCGGAAATGCCCGAGGCTCAAATTCTTATGTGCTTGCCCCGCGCCACCCATGCGCGCACATCCCGCCCGCAAAGGACAGGAGGGATCGCGGGCGGGGCTCCCTAGATAGAATCTAAAACAGTTTTCACTTCACCCATAAACTCAAATATCAAATCGTTTGAGATAATAATTCCCAAACTTTCATTCTCATCACCATTCACCATCGCAGGAATCCCAATCCTGCATCCATACTGATCAACCGCTAACCCACCAGAGTTACCATGACTTATCTTTGCTGAAGTAAAAATTAAACCCTCATCCACAAGCAAACTACTCACAACCCCATCTGTAATTGTTAGTGCGTATCCACCACTAATTGCAGGGTAGCCATAAATTTTCACAGGTTCTCCAAGTATTACATTTTCGTTTTTACAATACCGAGTGTCATCATATG
This sequence comes from uncultured Candidatus Saccharibacteria bacterium, assembly GCA_964635125.1. Lineage (GTDB taxonomy): Bacteria > Patescibacteriota > Minisyncoccia > Phycocordibacterales > UBA5272 > UBA5272. Next base: position 163,594 of record CAZWMQ010000001.1, read on the forward strand.
CAGGGAATACTTTAGGGTAATCGCCATGTGCCACACCCTCATCATCAATAAAGACATCGTGAATTTGAACAAACGCGAGATCATACTGATCGCTGATTTCAGGAATTACAATCGGATATGCTGAATAAATTTCACTTGGTGCGCCCGTGCTTGGATCAGGTAATATTACCAAGCAAACAGGGACTGCTTCCTTATCGGCAAGGACTGGAATTATGTGGGCATTTGTCAAAACAAGACCATCATCTGTCATTATTGTCCCAGAGCCGCCAGATGTATCTTCCTCTGTATTTCCCTCGCAATAAATATTCACAACAGATTTCGCAATTTCTTGATCTGTTGTAGTGGATGGTTCTATAGGAGTAAAAAGCCATACTCCAAAGATTAGAATTAAAATTATCACACCCAAAATAACCAACTTCTTTTTTGTAAAAAAGTTTTTCTTTGGCGTCACAATATCTTTAGTCGTTGAATTATCCACTCCACAATTTGTGCAAAATTTTGTGCCCTCCTTATTTTCTTTACCGCAATGTTTGCAATACATAATTATTTTGGAGTGACCGCAGTGCCACAATTACCACAAAATTTGAGTTCCTTCGTAATTCCTGTTCCGCAACTGCCACAATAACTAAGATTTTCATCTGCACTTGCCAACTTTTTTGTCTCTATAACTTCAGCTTGAACAGTGTCCGGAGTACCGCCGTTTAGATGATTTAATTTTGCTTGATATTCCTCTTGTGTGATTTTTCCATCAAGTAATAACTGATTTGCTTCTGCAAGAGGTTTTATTTGTTCGGTTTGTTTGCTGTCCAAAGTTAAACCACGCTGGCATACTGGACAGCTAAGAAAATATTTTATTGAGTAGGGAAAAACTGGAATAAAAAAGAGTGTAAACCATGTCATTATTCTAGTCAGCACCCAATAATCCTCATTGTGACAATTTGCACATAGATTTTTGAATGTAACCCCGATTTGTTTAATTGTTTGGTGCCCCCATCCAAAAATAATCATGTTATTTAAAAGAGTTTTTTAAACTCATCTCGCCATATTGGTTTTTGGGCGAGTGCTATATATAAAACTGTTAATTTGATCAAGCGAAGTACAACTACAAAAATTACTATTGCAAGAACTGAATACCAGAATGCTGCGCCCGTAGTGTCTTCATATCCTCCATAATAACTCCAACTTGTGCTATTTACTGACCAAACGACGGGTACAATCCAAAGAATCTGTATGTATAAAAATATGTATGCAACCTTTAGCAAACGATGCCACCATCGTTCATCAAGATTTTTTACAGGAGTTTTATTTATTCTTGATACAGTTGGAGAGGACACGATAGGATGACCGCATTTGGTGCAAAATTTATGAGTCCCATCATTTTTATTTCCACAGTTTTCGCAGTACATATTAATTATTGTTTATATAATCATAAACTTCCTGTGGCACTTCCATGCCTCCCGCTATAGCTTGTCTAAGATAAATTTTTGCATTAACCGGATCTTCTTTTTGTGCGTACGAAAGTCCTAAGAAATACGCATAGACAGGTTCTCTACTAATATCTAAAGATTTCAGTAATGAAATCGTTTGGCTATAGTTTTCATTAAAGTAATACGCAAGAGCAAGATTCTTTTTTGAGACATTGTCATTTTGGAGCTGATTTGCTTTTTGTGCGGAACTTAAAGCTTTAGTGTAGTCGGTGTATTGAGGATGAGCATCCTGCAAATCCATATAAAACAGCGCTAGTGAATTATTCACTTGAAAATCCTCAGAGTCTTTTGCATACGCCTTATTGTAGGAAATTAAAGCTGCATTATATTTACCTTCTAGCTCCGCAATCTCTCCAGAAATTAGGAAATAATCAACGGAATCTGTGGTTGTCAATGCAAGTGCCTCTTTAAAAGTATTTAGTGCTAAATCGTCTTTTCCCTCATGCGAATAAGCATAGGCTAGATTTTTTAAGCTGTTTATTTTGTTTGTGCTTGTTATTGCATCTTGTGAAGCCTGTTGAAATTGCGAGATTGCTTGATCACTATTTCCTGAATTGTAAGCATCCAAGGCCTTATTATTTGTTTCGACAGCAGTATTATCAACAGAGTTGATTGCCCCGAAGATAATTTTGACCAAAATCAACCCGCCAACAATTACAACAACAGCAACAGTTTTTATAATTCTACCTGTTGTCCAGGGTTCTTTAGGGATTGGAGGACGGACAGGCGGTGGAGGTGTTGTTTGGGTGACTGAAAATGCGGTTCCGCAATTAGTACAGAATTTTTTTGTGCCATCTGATTCAGTTCCGCAATTTTTACAAAACATATTTTTCTATTGATTGACGCAAACGATCGACCTCCTTTTGACTCTTTTGGAGGACTAATTTTTGCTCACCTTGAGTCAAGGTAAATTTGTTTTTTCCAAACTCAATTTTACCTTTTAATTCGTGTAGTGGTATTTTAAGAAAAACATCATTTACCCAGTGATTTGATGTGAGCTTGCCGTCAACCACCCACGCAGATCGATACCACTTACGCTTCTTTGTGTCGTTAGAACCACCAATTGCCACTCCAATCGCCATGCCAATAATATTTGCAATTACAAGACCGATGAAAAATCCCCACGCAGCACCACTGTATGAAGGTAATTTGATTGCATAAAGATTATCTTTATCAACCATAACATCCATGTATGGAAGAGAAACAACAGCCCAAACTTTTTTACGACGCCAATCTTCACTATAAAAATCTGCTGTACCAAAAGACACAGAATCTTGTGTCTTAGGGGATGTTTTAATTTCTGAAGTGCCAGCTGTTTTACGACCGCAGTTTTGGCAAAATTGAGCATCCTTTTCTAGTTTTGTACCACAGTGTTCGCAAAACATAAATTTATTTTATGAAATAGTCGATGCTTTTATTATAAATTTTAGCAAAGTTTTGAAGCTCGACTACATCTACTCTTTGCTGTCCCGATTCAACATTAGAAATATGCGATTGCGGACGCCTTAATTTCTTTGCCACTTCGGTTTGAGTCAATCCTGCCTCGAGTCGAGCTTTCCGTAATCGCTCGACAAAATAGGCATATTCCTTTGTTTGTCTTGACCTAGTCATATACTAACATTATCTATCCAAGAATTCAATATCCAAACTTTAGATATTGTGATAAACTAGATTTTGAAGACTTAGCCCTCGCCCCGTTTCCGCCCCATACAATTTCAAAAAGAATCCCCCCGCGAAAAATAAAAAGCATGGAAAGGCGGAAACGGGGCGAGGGCGGAGCGCCGAGGTACTCCGAGGCGCTGGTCGGCATGATTAGTGGCTCTCGAAATAATTTCGCGCAAAGGTTATGATTAGATCACATTCAGAAACTTCTCGGTCGGAAAGACCAAAATGGGCGCGCGCCGAAGGCGCGCTGTGTGGCGTGAATGCGAACTCTGCCTTGCGAATGCGGGCGAAATCGGAGGGCGGGCTGAAAGCAAGAAATGAGATCTTAGTAGTTTCTCGTTTTGAATCCAAAATCTATTTATGAACAAACCAAAATATTTTCTCTATGCTCGCAAGAGCACCGAAGATGATGATAAGCAAGTGATGTCGATTGAGGCACAGCTTTTTGAGCTTCGTGAATTTGCGAGCAGAGAAAATCTTGAAATTCTTGAGGAATTTCAAGAGTCGAAAAGCGCAAAGAGTCCGGGACGAGAAGTGTTCGGCGAAATGATGATGCGCATTGAAAAAATGAATGGAGTTGGTATTCTCGCGTGGCATCCTGACCGCTTGGCGAGAAATAGCATAGACGGAGGGCGCATCATTTACGCCGTCGACACTTCAAAAATCGTCTCTTTGCGTTTTCCGACATTTTGGTTTGAACCGACACCGCAGGGGCTCTTTATGTTGCAAGTGGCGTTCGGCCAATCGAAATATTATTCCGACAATTTGAAACAAAATGTGGAGCGAGGTATGCGCCAAAAATTGCGCCGAGGAGAATGGCTTACAAAAGCTCCTTTCGGGTATGTGAATAATCCGCGAACGAGGAATATCGAACCTGATCCGGTGAAATCAAAGATTATCGTTCGCGCGTATGAACAATACGCAAAAGGAACACATACCCTCATTTCGCTGGCACAATTTTTGGCTGACCACGGTGTGACTACGAAGGCCGGAACGCCACTTGGCAAAGCTTCCGTGAAAAGAATGCTGACCAATCGTGCCTATTTGGGATTTACCAAGCATCGCGACGAGTATTTCACCGGAAGCTTTGCGCCAATTCTTTCTCCGACACTATTTGAAGCTGTGCAAAAGCAACTTTCTGAGCGAGCGCATCCAAGACATACGAAACAAGCACACGATTTTCCGTTTACCGGACTTTTTCGTTGTGGCGAGTGTGGGAGCATGATCACTGCACAATGGGCGACTGGCAAGTGCGGTGGGCGGTATCGGTATTATCGGTGCACGAAAAAGAACGGCGTGTGCTTGCAAAAGTATTTACAGGAAGATGCGCTCGCTCTCCAAGTAAAGGAACAGCTTCAATCAGTGTCGCTTCCCGAAGCGTGGGCGGAATATATGCTCAAAAAAGTAGAGGATTTTGAGCATGACGAAAAGAACGCTTCGGGAAGTCGTCTCGAACAGATGAAGAATGACCTCAAGAAGCTTGAAGCGAAGCTCGATGCGCTCGTTGATTTGTATCTAAATGGTGATATTGAGCGCGAGGCGTATCTCGCAAAGAAAGATGGTTTAATACGCCAAAAAATCTCGCTTCAAGCAAAATCTTCATCTGCCCGAGCCGAGAGAAAGAATTGGGTCGAACCCCTGCGGAAGTGGATTTTGGATTCAAAACACGCGGGGTTTCTGGCAAGCAGTACAAAGTACGCCGAAATGCGCGACTTTGTCCGTTCCTTCGGAACGAACCCCGCGCTTTTAAACAAAACTATTTCGATCTCATTTTGCCCGCCCTCCGATTTCGCCCGCATTCGCAAGGCAGAGTTCGCATTCACGCCACACAGCGCGCCTTCGGCGCGCGCCCATTTTGGTCTTTCCGACCGAGAAGTTTCTGAATGTGACCTTACCGGGAATCGAACCCGGATTACCGGCTTGAGAAGCCGATGTCCTAACCGTTAGACGATAAGGCCGTTCAGGTTGCAAGTTTCAAGCTTCAAGTTATAAGAAATTAAAGCTATTTTGTATAAAACCCGAGCTAACAGCTCAATATCTTTAGATTTTGAGATTTTATAATTTTATCACATTTTTAGTCTTTTATCAAAAACCCTTATAAAATAAGCTTATTTTAATCATATTATATTGACAAAATTAAGATAAAGTTGTATAACTATTGACTTTTAGGATGAAATTTGCTAAGATATAAGAGTTGAGCAATAAGCTCATTTTTTGTTTGCCAATTTCTGTATTTGATAGTTCGCGGAGCTAAACCGCATATTATGTTAAATAAATTCAAAAATACTCTATTAGTTATGGCTTTTATACCATTACTAGCCGTAACCTCAGTAGAGTTACATACAGCCCCTATTGAATTAGCAAGTAATAACCCTATTTCTAGTTCAAAGGAAATTAAGAAACAAGAAATATCTAACGATATTGATCAAGAAAGACTTGAAAAAGCTTTAAAAATAGAAACTTATTTCAAGAACAGATCTATGCCACTCGCTAAATACTCTATGCAATTTGTATTAGTAGCTGAGAAATATGGCTTACCTTATGATTTCTTACCTGCTATTGCTGTTCGTGAGTCGTCTGGTGGAAAGAGAGATATGAATAATAATCCTTTCGGTTGGGCCTCAGCTAAAGTAATATTTAGTGATTATAACGAAGCTATTGAAGTAGTAGGTAAAAACTTAGGCGGAGCTAATCCTAAAACTGCTAATTATTATGGTAATAAGTCAATCGAAAAGAAACTTTATTATTATAATGGAACAGTAATTGATGGATATGAAGATGAAGTTATGGCTATCATGGATAAAATCGATGATACCAAAGTAGATACTGGAATTAATAAGAAAAATCATAAAACTATTGAATTAGCTTTAAATCAATAAAAAAGTCTAAAAACAAACCCCACAATAAAAGTGGGGTTTGTGCTATTTAGTCTAAGGAGATTAATATGTTTATAATTTTATTATTCAGCTTTTTTATCTAATTTATTTAACGGAGATTTCACAAATAATAGATAGACAACTAAAAGTATTGAAAGGAAAGTAATCAATTCAGAAATTAGATCACCATAACCGAAAGTTACTTTAGTGTGTGGAATGGTGAAAGCATAGCTTTCTAATCCTTTTCCACCACCAACAATAGTTCCTAAGATTGGATTAATTAAATCTTGGATGATAGCATTGACCATTTTAGTAACTGCGCCACCTAAAATTATACCAACCGCCATACCAATTACAGAATGTTTTCTAACAAAATCTATAAAATCTTTTACCATATTTTTATTTTTTTTATTTATATTTATAACTTTCATAGGATAACAAAAATAGTCTTTTACATCAAGAAAAGTGATTTTTTAAAAGATAGGTTTTATGTTAAAATAGTTGAATAATTAAATATTATTGGAGACGTGGCTGAGCTGGCCGAAGGCACCTCACTGCTAACGAGGCAGGGAAGAAATTCTCTCATGGGTTCGAATCCCATCGTCTCCGCTATAAAATAATGAACCCAAAATAAAATTCTGGGTGATTTATTTTATAGGTGAAGCCAAAATTTGAAATTTCAAAAAAACAAGGCTTATTTTTTGCAAACTCATTACATTTTTTAAATAAAAAGTTTGGGTATGAAAACATGTGTTCCTGGGAAAAAATTAAAAATGAGAAAATTCAGTTGCCAATTAAAAATGGTAAAATAGATTTTGATTTCATGGAGTCATTTATAGCGGAGCTAGAGGCATATTTATTGGCTACTGGATTAAAAAAATAATTTTATTTTGTTAACAAATTTTAAACCTATACTAAATTCGTAAGTAAAAAAAGTTTAAATTCCCACCATAAAATAATAATTTCAAAGCAAAATTTTGAAATATTTTCTTCTGCTATAATATTAAAATATGAACTTTAATGTTGTGGAGAGTGTGGTACATATCCCATTAATCTGGTGGTTCGGGACATTAGTCTGATTTATAATTTTACTTTCTGTAGATTTATTTTTCCATCAAAAAGAAAAAGATGTGAGTATTAAAAGTTCAATTATTAATACTTTAATCTGGCTTGGGCTGGCTTCATTATTAGGATTAGTGATCTGACTGAGATTTGGCTCTGGAGCTGGGGTGAAATTCTTCTCAGGGTATTTGATTGAACAAACTCTAAGTATTGATAATATATTTGTTTGAGGATTAATACTTTCTTACTTTGCTATACCAAGGAAATTACATTATAAGGCCTTGTTCTATGGAATATTTGGAGCGATAATTTTTAGAACTATCTTTGTCTTTGTCGGTTTAGAGTTAATTGATAATTTTCAAATTACTTTATTAGTATTAGGATTATTAGTAATAGTTAGCGGGATAAGATTATTAATAAACAATAAAAAAAGAAAGTTCAACCCAGGTCAATCTAAATTAATAAGATTTATTGATTGAGTTTTACCGGTTAGTAAAAGATTGGAAGGAGATAAATTAATTATTAAAGAAAGAGGAAAATACTATATGAGTCTTTTATTTTTTGTAATAGTTGTGATTGAGATTATTGACATATTATTTGCTATGGATAGTGTCCCAGCGGTAATTGCTATAGTTCGTGATCCATATATAGTTTTAGCTTCAAATATTTCAGCCATCTTGGGGCTAAGAAGTTTATATTTTATCTTTGAAGCTTTGAAAAATAAATTCTGACTATTACATAAAGGAGTATCTATTATATTACTAGGAATAGGAATAAAGCTATTAATTGAACCAAGCCATATTTTTAATTTAAATTGACTTAATATTAATATTTCAACTAATATTACTTTAATCTTTATTTTAATAATTATTTCAGCCTCGGTTATCGGTTCATTGTATTTTAAGAAGGGAACTAGTATAAAAGTATAAGGGTGATATACTTTTATATAATTTATGATTAAAAGTATTTATTTAGCTGGGGGATGTTTTTGAGGAGTGGAAGAATTATTTAAGAAGTTAAACGGAGTTATAAATACTGAAGTTGGTTATACCGGCGGAGAAATTGATAATCCAACTTATGATAATCACGAGGGGCATGCGGAAGCTATTAAAATAGATTATGACGAAGAAGTTATTAGTTATATACAGATATTGGATTATTTTTTTAGAATTCATGATCCGAGCACTTTAGATAGGCAAGGGAACGATATTGGTGATAGCTATCGTTCAGCTATATTTTATCAAGATGAGAAGGAGAAGGATGAGGCTTTAAAAGTCATTGATAAAGTAAATCAATCCGGACTTTATGAAAATAAAGTTGTAACTAAACTTGAAAAATTTAAAAGATTTTGAAGAGCCGAAGAATATCATCAAGATTATTTAAAGAAGAATCCTAATGGCTATACTTGTCACTATTTAAGATCTGATGAGTCTATATTATAATCATTATATGAAAAAGTTAAATAAATTAAATAAAGAAGAAGAGAGAATTATTATTCATAAAGGGACAGAATTACCTTTTACTGGCGAATACTTAAGTAATGCTGAGAAGGGTGTTTATATATGTAAGCAATGTGAAGCCCCACTTTATAACTCTCATGATAAATTTCCTTCCACTTGTGGTTGGCCGAGTTTTGATGATGAGATAGAAGGAGCTGTTAAAAGAGTTCCTGATATCGATGGATTAAGAATGGAGATAGTTTGTAAAAATTGTGGAGGGCATCTTGGGCATATTTTTGAAGGCGAATATGAGACTCCTAAAAATATTCGGCATTGTGTAAATTCACTTTCTTTAAAATTTATTCCTATAAAGTAAGTGATTAAATCAAAAGTATATATTAGCAATAAAGAGTTTTCTGATTTTCAGTAACTATTTTTACTAACTCATCTATTTTTTGTTCTGGATTCATAATTTATATATTTTAACGCAACCGGAGTGTGTTATTATCATTTAGATTTTAAGGATAACTAATATATCCCTCCATACCATTCTCTGCTCTTATCTTCAACCAGCCAGCTAATATTTGAAGTATAGATACTTTCTCACCTTGATGGACTTGAGTTAAGACTATAGAACTAAGATTAGGATTGTTTCTAACATTTAAGGTGTCATTTTTAATGATTAAAGTAGCTAGGGTTTTTTCTGTAGAAGTAAGCGGAGTATTACTATTTGTAATAGGTAGAACATTATTATTAGGATTTGAAACTTGATTATTGTTAGTAGTGGGGTTGTTAGTGCTGGTATTAGGTATAGAACTTTGACTATTAGTAGTTTGAGTAGAAGTATTACCATTTGTATTATCTTGATTAGTATTTACTGGGGTAGTGTAATCACTACTAATATAAGCTATAGCTCCATTACTTCCTCGAATTCCTAATCAACCATTTAAGACTTGCACTACCTCTACTCTATTTCCAAGGTTTATTTTAGCCAAGACCTTAGAATTAGTAGAAGGATTACTTCTCACATTTAGAATAGGGGTGGTGATAGTTACATAGTTAGGACTAGCTCCTGTATTATTAGATTGAGTATTAGTATTAGGGGAGGTATTATCTGTAGTTGAAGTATTTTGACTATTAGTAGTTTGAGTAGAAGTATTACCATTTGTATTATCTTGATTAGTATTTACTGGAGTAGTGTAATCACTACTAATGTAAGCTACAGCTCCATTACTTCCTAGAATTCCTAATCAACCATCTAGTACTTGCGCAACCTCCACTTTGCTTCCCATTCTAATTTTAGTTAAGATGTTAGAATTAGTGGAAGGACTACTTCTCACATTTAAGATAGAGGTGTTAATAAATACATAATTATGTTTAGGGTTATTATTGTTACCATAACTATTACCATTATTGTTAGATGTAGTAGTTGAACCAGTACCATTATTATGGTTATTATTATTTGAATTAGAATTATTTGGGTTAGTAGTAGTTGGGGTTGTATTGTTAGTGCTGGTGGAGCTATTATCAATTATTATTGGATTCACCACTACACTTACCTGATCACTAGCTGTAGCTCCTTTATTATCTGTTACAGTTAATTGATAAACCGAAGTTCCTTGAGTAAGCCCTGTAATATTAGTAGTAGCTGAAGACGGAGAAGAGATACTACCACTACCGCTTACTTTACTCCAAGCATAACTAGTGATTGTCCCATCACTATCAGAACCTAAACCATTTAAGGTAACACTATTAGTAGGTAGGGTGATAGTTTTATCTACTCCAGCGTTAGCGGTTGGGGAGAGATTTAAAGCATTATTCACCACTACACTTACCTGATCACTAGCTGTAGCTCCTTTATTATCTGTTACAGTTAATTGATAAACCGAAGTTCCTTGAGTAAGCCCTGTAATATTAGTAGTAGCTGAAGACGGAGAAGAGATACTACCACTACCGCTTACTTTACTCCAAGCATAACTAGTGATTGTCCCATCACTATCAGAACCTAAACCATTTAAGGTAACACTATTAGTAGGTAGGGTGATAGTTTTATCTACTCCAGCGTTAGCAGAGGGGGAGAGATTGGAGCTAGAATTCACGACTACTGTAACGGTGTCATATCCAGTAGTACCATTGCTATCAGTAACAACTAATTTGAAATTATAAGTGCCAGGGGTTAGCCCTGTAATAGTAGTATTGATTGAATTTGGTGAAGTAATAATACAGCTTGGGCCAGAGTTTTGCGTTCAGGTATATTTAGTGATAGTGGCAGGTGCGGTAGCTGCACCATAACCTATTAGTGTATACATTGTTGTTCCAGCTGGAAGAGTAACATTACTACCTGCACCAGCACTGACTGGTCCAAAAATGGTATTATTCACCACCACACTTACCTGATCACTAGCTGTAGCTCCTTTATTATCTGTTACAGTTAATTGATAAACCGAAGTTCCTTGAGTAAGCCCTGTAATATTAGTAGTAGCTGAAGACGGAGAAGAGATACTACCACTACCGCTTACTTTACTCCAAGCATAACTAGTGATTGTCCCATCACTATCAGAACCTAAACCATTTAAGGTAACACTATTAGTAGGTAGGGTGATAGTTTTATCTACTCCAGCGTTAGAGACAGGAGGAATATTTGAAGTGATAGGGCTTATTACTATTGAACTCACCTTATCATTAAAATTATTATTGATTAAACAAGAATTAGCACTTGTAATATTAAATGAGGAACCAGAATAATTATCTCCATCATATAATGTTACTTGATAACCAGGAGACACGTATAAAGAAGATATATCATTATCAATCATACCCAATGATAATAAAGTGTTTGTATTATAATTTCCTACTGGTAAAGGTATGGAATATCCCCCATAATCACAATCCTTATATACAGTAGCTACTGAGTTAGAAACTGGAGGTATATTAGTTCCTGAAGATTGAAGTAGAATTACTGAGCTCCAGGCCGGGATATTAATTGGACTAGTAACAGCTTGACCGTTTATATCTATGTAATTTCCAGAAAGATAAACTGTCTTTACATTATATGATGGGTTATAATCAAAAAAAATCTGATTGGTATTTGATATTGCTATTGGTGATGTTTTAGAATTTGCTTCTTTGCCGGTGTACGTTTTCCAAGTGTCTAAGTTATATATACCATAATTTGGATAGGATATTCTTATATAGTTCTCGTTGTTGATTGGTCTTAGAAAATAATTATTGTCCGATGCTGAGAAAAAATTAGAAGCAGGAACTGTTCCGCCACCAGAATTAAATGTATATTGTGAAGCAGTTCTGGCAAAGAAAATGTTGTTTGACTGAATTATATTGGTAGTGGTATTCGGCCCATTATAATAGGACGAATTACCAGGGGCATCGTAGAAGGTATTATCATGGATATTCAAGTTGTAAGCTCCATGGTTGTACAGGTTGGCATAGCTAGAGTGAGCTACCGTGTTTCCTCCAATCTCAACACCAAAAGCAGAATCATCTGCATAAATTCCTTCCCCAGTGCCTTCTGTCTCATCAGTACCGTAAGGAGCGCCGGGACTATTGAGGATTATATTATTTAAAATTTTAGAACCTGTATAATCTCCGCGTCCAAAATAAACTTCTCCGCAATCATCTTTAACCATACAAGCATAATTTATAAAATTATTTTTTACTAAAACATTTTTATCATTGAATTGTATAGCAATATAGCCAGTGTTGGTTATGGTGTTATTGGACACATTGGAGTTTAATCCGGGACCTATGATGGCATTATAATTTCCATCTCCAGATTTCCCCATCCCAGCCACCATTCCTGTATCGGATATATTATTATTGGTAATTATTGAAGATTCTGCTCCATCGAAACCCAGATTGATGGCATCATTGTTAGTATAATTTATATTATTATTAGATATGGTGAAATATTTTTCTCCTCCACGGTCAAGTTTAAGAGCATCTTTCCCGGAGTAAGATATATCTGAATTGTTTAATTGAATATTGGTATGATTGTATCCATTAGAATAGATGGCATTACTATTTGCTCCGCTTATAGTTAATCCATTTATATTTATATAAGAAGTATTATCTTGATTTATAGAGATTAGATTATCCACCGTCGAAGCTTGGACTTGATATGAACTTGGATTGTTGGAACCAAAATACACAGAGAGCTTTTTAGAGTTAGTATCATATGCCCAATCTCCCAAGGTAGAAAGAGCATTTATGCTGTTTTGGAAGAAGAATCCAAAACCAGGATTAGGAGGGTAAGCGCTATTCCAATAAGGGTCTTCCCCGGGTAAGGATGTAAAAGATATAGTTGAAGAATTTTGTGATGTTACAATTCCTCGATTTAATATCCAGTGAGCACCTCTATATACAACTTGTCCTCCAATAAAGTTAGGAGCACTTGATAAACCGGAAGAAGTAATACTAGTGCCACCTTGTGAATCAACAGTTAAATACCCTCCATTACCAGCGGTCACCTTTGGCCATCTACCAATTGCTTGAAAGTTTCCATTTAAGGTAATCATATTCACCATATTGGAAGTAAAAGAAGGGTCGGTAGCTTGATATATTCCATTACCTATACTAGCCCAACCAGTAATAGTTTTGAACCCAGTGATTAGCGGCTTAGCCCCACTACCATAAGAAGAATAAGTAATTGGGTTACCACTTGAGCCAGATCTGCTAATGTTTAAAGTTCCATACCAAGTATCTCCAGATTTAAACAAGATATTATCTCCCGGTTGAAAACTAAAGTTACTAACTTTACTTAAAGTTTGCCAAGGAGTGGATTGAGAAGTTCCATTATTGCTATCATTACCGGAAGAAGAAACATAGTAAGTGGCTGCTTTTACTGAAGAGATTGATAAAATTAAAGAAATTATCAGTAAAGGTATTATATTTTTGATTTTCATATTTTTATTTATAATACTATTATACTATAAAAATTATTCAAGTTTGATCTTGTCTTATTTTTTGTAGAATCTGATTTTTAATAATTCGTCTTTCAATCTATATGCTCTAAATATTTTGAGATGAATTAAAATATAGAAAATAATTATAGCTACAATTATTCCACCCATTACATCGTAAATATCATGAACTTTTAAATATAATCTATCTATAATAATTAATATAAACCAGACTGTTGAAATAATTTTGAAAATATTGGTGAGTATTTTATTTTTTAAGAAATTAGCTAAATAAAATATTAGCAAGAATGTAGTCATAGCTATAGCCACATGTCCAGAGGGGAAAGCATAACTAGTTTCATGAATAAGAGCCAAAGGGTTTCTAGGTCTCTCAATTAAATATTTTAAGAGGACAACTATAAATATAGTAAATATGTAATTACTTAAGATTAAGCCAATTAATAATTTATCTTTTTTAATAAAGAAAAGTATTAAAGAAACCATAGTAATAAAAATGAGGATTACTTTCTCTCCACCAATAATAGATATTAAGTTGAAAAAAGAAAATCAATTCATAAAAGTTAATTTAAGGAAAATGTATTTTATGTTAAGATTATAACATTATATATAATAGTATGAAAAATAATAAAATAATTTTACCAGATTGAGATAAAATTGCTGAGATTTTAAAATATAAAGAAAAGGATTTTCAGGAATTGTTAAAGAATTATATAAAAGATAAAGAAATAATTTATAAAGAGATTAAGAGCATTAAAAAATCTGCCCGGACTTTTAAAAATACTATTTTGAGATTAGAAAGTTCGGATCAAGAATATGGCAATATTTTTAATCAAATTGCTAATTATGGTATGACGGCTAAAGATAAAACTTGAAGAGATCTGGCGAATAAGTTTAGAAAAAATTTATCTGAGAAAGTTATAGAGTTAGAATATGATAAAGAGATTTATAAAGCTGTAATGGATTATAAAGATGGTAATTATAAAAAAGAGAAAAGTTATTTAGATAAAGTTTATGGTACTGGAAGTCAAAAGTTATTTATAGATTTATTAAAAGTTTATAAGAGAATGGGATTTAATTTACCAGCCAATAAGCAGAAAAAATTAAAAGAAATAATTAAGAAATTATCAAAATCATCTCTTGATTTCTCTAAGAATATTTCTGAATATAAAGATTACATATTATGTAGTGAGAGTGAGATTGAAGGATTACCAGAGAATTTTGTTAAAACCTTAGAGAAAGTTGATGGTAAATATAAGATTACTTTAGATTATCCGATTCTTCATCCATTTTTAACTTATGCTAAAAGTAGACCTAAAAGAAAAGAGATTATTGATAAGAATTATAAAAAAGGTGGTAAAGAAAATTTAAAAATCTTAACTCAAATAATTAAATTAAGAAATGAGTTAGCAAAACTTTTAGGATTCAAGAATTTTGTTGATTATAATTTAGAGAATAGAATGGCAAAGAATGAAGTTAAAGTTAGAGGATTTGTTGAAGGACTTATTAAGAAATTAATTCCCGTAGCTAAAAAAGATTTAAAAGAGTTAAATGAATTTGCTAAGAATAATCTTGATAATTATAAAGATATTAAGGAGATTGATTATTATGATATTTCATATGTAGCGAACAAATTAAAAGAAAATAAATATAGTTATGATAGTAGTAAGATTAAAGAATATTTCGAATTAGAGAGAACTTTGAAAGTAATGTTTGAGATATTTGGAGAATTGTTTGATTTCGTAGCAACCGAAGTTAAAGACAAAAATATTTTAAAGATTAAAGTTTATAAAGAGGTAAAGATATATGAGTTTAAAGATAAGACTTCTTCAGAAATAATTTCTTATTTAATTTTAGATCTTTTCCCAAGGGATGGTAAATATGGACATGCATGCAGCTCAGAATTTATTTTCCCAGAAATGAGAAATGATAAAAGAGTTATTCCAATTAATCAACTAATTTGTAATTTTAGTAAAGGAAATAAAAAGATACCAAGCTTATTAACACTTGGAGAAGTAGAGACTTTATTTCATGAATTAGGGCATGGGCTGCATTTTATGTTTGGGAAGAATAAATATATTTCCCAATCTGGATTTGGAGTGGTGTTTGATTTTGTGGAGACACCTAGCCAAATGTTAGAGAACTTTTTATTTGAAGAAAATAATTTAAAAAAATTATCTAAACATTATCAGTCTGGCAAAAGTCTAGATAGAGCAATAATTCAGAAAATAATTAAAGGGAAAAACTTCTTAAACGGCTATAGTTATCTAAGACAAAATCTTCAAGCCTTATATGACCTGGATATACACTCTAATAAAGTGAAGAGTCAGGATTTAGCCAAATACTTTATTGATTTAATTAAAAAATATAATGGATTTATTTTACCTAAAAATAATATTTTTCCAGCTGGCTTCGGACATCTGACTGATTATGCTGCCGGATATTATTCATATATGTGAGCTTTAGTATATGCAGATGATTTCTATTCTGTATTTAAAAATGCAAAAAATAAAAAAGAATTAAAAGAAATAGGAAAGAGATATAGGGAAGAAATCTTAGAAGTTGGTGGATCTCGGGACGAGATGATTTCGGTCAAGAAATTCCTAAAGAGGAATCCTAATAATAAAGCTTTTCTTGAAAATTTAAGATAGCCAAAGAAAATATTTTATGTGAGGGCTAAAATAATAACAAAACTTGCTCAGAATTAGTTTTTGTGATATTATTTAGATTAATTTTAGGCCTCTCGCGCTTATTTTTTATACTTAAAAATTATTAATAAATATATGAATCAAGAATATACTGAGATTAGAAATATAGCTATTATTGCCCATGTGGATCATGGTAAGACTACTCTAACTGATGCTTTAATGAAAGAATGTGGAGTATTAGAAGAAGGGTTTTCAATGGATACGGATCAATTAGAAAAAGAAAGAGGAATTACTATTTATGCTAAAAACACTTCAATTATATATAAAGGAGTAAAGATAAATATTTTAGATACTCCAGGGCATGCTGACTTTGGTAGTGAAGTTGAGCGAGTGCTTCGTTCGATTGATTCAGTTTTGTTATTGGTAGATGCCCAAGAAGGCCCAATGCCACAGACTAGATTCGTTTTAAAAAAGTCGCTTGAGTTAGGACTTAAGCCAATTGTGGTGATTAATAAGATTGATAAACCAGCTTCAGATATTGAGCGAGTTCATGATGAAGTATTTGAATTATTTTTAGAATTAGGGGCAAGCGATGAGCAGTTAGATTTCAAAACTATCTATGCAATTGGAAGACAAGGAGTCGCTATGAGCAACCCTCTTGATGAAAAGAAAAATTTAGAACCATTATTAAATATGATTATAGAAAATGTTCCTAAAGCTAGTGGTGAAATTAGCAACTCTTTGGTGGCTCAAGTATTTAATTTAGCTTATGATAATTTCTTAGGAAGAATGGCTATCTGTAGAATGTATGATGGAGAAATGAAAGTCAATGAGAGTATTTTGGTGAAAGATCCATTTACTAATAAGATAAGCTCTGGCAAGATTACTAAGATTTATACTTTTATTGGAGTTAAGAAAGTTGAAGTTGAAATTGCTAAGGCCGGAGATATTGTGATGGTGGCCGGATTTCCGGATATCTTTATTGGAGAGACTTTTATTAAGAATGAGTCTCAAGAGGCGAAGCCAGCTATACATATTGATGAGCCAACTATCTCACTAAATTTCTTAGTAAATGATTCTCCATTTGCCGGGCGAGAGGGTAAATATGTAACTTCAAGACAGATTCGAGAGAGATTAGAGAAAGAACTCGAAGTGAATGTTGGACTTAAAGTAGATTTTGATAGTAACGATAAATATTTAGTTTATGGTCGAGGAGAAATGCATATTGCGGTCTTATTAGAAAATATGCGACGAGAAGGATATGAATTACAAGTTTCTCAGCCTCAAGTTATTATCCATGAAATTAAAAATGAGAAAGGTGAAGTTGTTAGTAAAGAAGAGCCATTTGAAGAATTAGTAATTGATACTCCAACTGAATTCTCTGGAGTAATTATGGAAAAGATTGGGAGAAGAAAAGGCTTAGTTACTGATATGAGTGAGCGAGAAGGTATTACTAGGATTAAAGCCGAGATACCAACTCGAGGGTTACTTGGTTATCGAGGAGAGTTTATTATTGATACAAAAGGACTTGGAATATTATCGTCCAGATTTATAAAGTTTGCCGAGTATGCCGGTAGTATTCAGAAAAGATTAGTTGGCTCAATGACTAGTATGGAAAATGGGAAAGCTTTAGGATTTTCTCTTTGGAATTTGCAAGATAGAGGAACTTTATATATCGGTCCAGGAGTAGAAGTATATGCTGGAGAAATAATTGGTAATACTAGTAAAGGTGAAGAAATGGTGGTTAATCCAACTAAAGGTAAGCAATTAACTAATATGCGAGCTAGCGGTGCGGATGAAGCAATTAACTTAGTGCCAGCTTGAGAATTATCTATTGAGCGAGGACTAAGCATTATTAATGATGATGAATATTTAGAAATAACTCCAAAGAGTGTCAGATTAAGAAAGCAGATCTTAGATGAAGGGATGAGGAGTAAAGCTAACAGGAAATAATAGCCACAAGAGTATTTTTATTTATATAGATTTTCTTTGGTATAATATTTTATATGAATAAAAATATAAATAACTCTATACAAAGAATATTACAGGATAATGAAAAAATTATTTGATATGGTAAGCCAGATTTATTTTCTATGTTTTTTTCGAGTATATTACTCTTTATACTATTTTTTGTTTCACTATTAATATCAATTTCTCTTTTTAAATATATCTCATTTCTATCAATATTAATATATATACCTTTTATTCGCCCTTTTATTAATTTTTTAAATGGTTGTCTATCAAGGTATTGTATAACTAGTATGAGGATTATAATGAAAACAGGAATTATTGGAGATGACATATCTTCGGTTTATTTTGATAATATTATAAATATATTTGTAAAGGTAGGCTTGGTAGGAAAATTATTTAATTCTGGGATATTAATTGTAAGTTCTAGAGCAGTTGTAGATACTACTTTTATTTATATAAAAAAACCATATGATATTTCTAAGACTCTACAAGAGATATTAAATGATAGGAAAAATGCACAGTATTCTGGTAGAAAAGATTTAGAAGATAATCATGAAGATTATTCTAATTTTATAAAAGAAGTGGAAAGAATAAAAAAAGATATGTAATTTTTCATGATATAATAATTTTATTATGAAGCATGTAAGGACAAAAAGAAAACCAAATAAAAAAAATATTGGGAATATTGTTTTTGCAATTATTTTTGTGTTTGTATGCATGTCATTATTGATAACGGTTAGTAATTTTACTAAGAAAAATAGAGAGGATATAAGTTATGCTAAAAATAACACTAATTTAAAAAAAGACTCAGAGGTTGTGAAGTTAGTTAAAGACGATGTTGATAACAATCAAAATAGCTCTTGAGTATTAGATAATGATGGTCTATTAATGACTAATAGTGGAGATGAGATATTTACTCAATTAGCTAAGACTGAATTAGAGAAAGAGATTGGTTTATCTGGACGAGATCAATTAAAGGTTTATAAAGATAAGAATAATAAAATTATTACCGAAGGAATGTTATTTGATTTCGGGAAAGACACCACGATGAATTTCTGAATGAAAGATATGAATTTCAACTTAGACATGATCTGGCTTGATAGTAATTATAAGATTGTACATATTGAAAATAATGCTAAAGCAAGTTCCTATAATCCAAGTAATCCCGACTCATCAAAAACTTTTACTAATAGTTCAGACTTAGCTAGATATGTCTTAGAAATTAACTCTGGCTTAGCTAAAGAAATGAATTTAAAAGTTGGAGACAGATTAATTAAGAAATATTAATAAAATTTATCTTTAAGTTATCTTTTTAACTTAAAATATGATATATTTTAAGAAATTATATGGAAAATATAAGGAATTTTTCAATTATTGCTCATATTGATCATGGGAAATCTACTTTGGCAGATCGGTTGTTAGAATTTACTCATACCGTTGAAAATAGAAAGATGAAGAATCAGGTTCTAGACTCAATGGAGCTGGAAAGAGAGCGAGGAATAACCATTAAGATGACTCCAGTCCGAATGGAATATAAGAATTATATTTTAAATTTAATTGATACTCCTGGGCATATTGATTTCTCTTATGAAGTATCCCGTAGTTTGCGAGCTGTAGAGGGTGCGATATTATTAGTGGATGGGACTCAAGGAGTGCAAGCTCAGACTTTAACTACATTAGAAATGGCGAAGTTAGCCAATCTTAAAATAATTCCAGTAATTAATAAAATTGATTCACCACTTGCTAATATTCTGGAAGTAAAGAAACAGATTCTAAATCTTTTACCGATAGAGGAAGAAGAAATTATACAAGTATCTGGAAAAACTGGAGTTGGAGTTGAGAATTTATTAGATGAAATAATTTCTAAAGTTCCAGCTCCAGTCGCTAAAGATTTTAATAATAATAAAAGTTTCCGAGCTTTAATTTTTGATTTTGAATATTCTAATCACGAAGGAGTAATACTTTATGTTCGAGTATTAAATGGTAAAGTCAAGAGAAATGATGAATTGTTATTTATAAAATCTAAATACAGATTCTTAGTTCGAAATGTTGGGATATTTAGACCAGAAAAATCAGAAAAATCTGAATTAGTCGAAGGTGAGATTGGTTATATTGTAACTGGGATAAAAGAGCCAGGGGTAGCTCGAGTTGGAGATACAGTCACTACTTTTTCTCAACCATTAGAAGCTTTCGCTGGGTATGAAGAACCAACCCCATTAGTTTTTGCTTCAATTTATCCAGAATCTCAAGATGAATGGGATGATTTAAGAAGCGCACTTTCTAAGTTAAGGTTATCAGACTCATCTTTAACTTATGAAGAAGAAGCTAGCGGTGCATTAGGGCGAGGATTTCGTTGTGGGTTTTTAGGAATGCTACATTTAGAAATAATTGCTGAGAGATTAAAAAGAGAATTTGATCAAGAATTAATAATTACTCAACCTTCAATTACTTATGAAGTAGAATTAAAAGATAAAACTATTGAGAAAGTATATACTCCAATTCATTTTCCAGATCATGGTTCATATCTTAAGGTTATGGAGCCGTGGATTAATTTAACGATTATTGTTCCCAATGAATATTTATCTAATTTAATGCAATTATTTCAGAAACACGAAGCTGAAATAATAGATATGTTGGATTGGGGAGATGGTAGAGTCAATATAACTTTGGATATGCCTCTTCGGGAACTTATGAGAAACTTTTTTGATGAATTAAAATCAGCTTCTAGCGGTTATGCTTCTATTTCCTATAAATTGGGGGAGATGAGAGAGGCCAATGTAACTCGTCTAGATGTTTTAGTTGCCGAGGAGAGAATTCCAGCATTTTCAAGAGTGGTTGCAGAATATAGAGCTAATGAAGAAGCCGAAGAGATAGTTGAGAAATTATATAAGATCTTACCAAGAGAATTGTTCCGAGTGAAGATTCAAGCAGTAGTCAAAGGTAAGATAATTGCTTCCAGAAGCATAACTGCTATGAAGAAAGATGTTACTGGGTATCTTTATGGTGGAGATATTACTCGGAAGATGAAATTAAGAGAAAAACAAAAGAAAGGAAAGAAAAGAATGCAAAAAGAAGGTAAAGTTCATATCGAGCACGACACTTTTTTAGAATTAATGAAAAAATAGTTTTAGGATCTAAGTAAAGGAATTAATAAAAAAGCAATCATTCCTAAAGCCATAATAACAGCAAGAATACTATAGATTTTTTTTATTCTTTTTTGGTGTTTACTATTAAACATATATTTATTATTAAATTATAGCATTTTATAGAAATAATTAAAAGATTTATCAGGATATGATATTATTATAATTAATGAGAAAATATCATAGAAAGTTTATTTGGAGAAGTTTTTTTCGATCCACTTTTTTAGTGGTTATTCTAATGTTGTTGGTGGTATTTATATTATATAAGTTTATAATTGAATTTCAAAAGTATCTATTTATTAGAAAACAATATCAATTTTCTACAATTCAAACATTAGAATCTTCAAAAAAATTATCAGCTAATCAAGATAAATTAGATAACATTAATACAGAAGCAGGAGAAGAAGAATATATCAGGGAGACTTATTCAGTAAAAAAAGACGGAGAGGGTATAATCGTATTATATAATAACCCTAATTCAACCTATGAAATTCCTAAATCAGAATCAAAATGGCAAAGTTTTAAGGATTATTTGAAAAGATTGATTAATATAAATTAATATATGATATAATATTAAAGTACATTCCTGTACCAATTAATTAAAATTATGAGTAACATAAATAAAAAAATTGAAATTTATTCAACAGATACTTGTCATTTTTGTAAATTAGCCAAAGAATGGTTTAAAGAAAAAGGCTTAGATTATACTAATTATAATGTTGGAACAGATTTAGATAAAAGAAAAGAAATGGTAGAGATGACCGGACAATTAGGGGTTCCAGTTATTAGAATACAAGATGATGTGATTATAGGATTTAATCCAAATAAATTATCTGAAATATTAAATTTATCAGTATAAAA
Source organism: uncultured Candidatus Saccharibacteria bacterium (assembly GCA_964635125.1). Taxonomy (GTDB): domain Bacteria; phylum Patescibacteriota; class Minisyncoccia; order Phycocordibacterales; family UBA5272; genus UBA5272. Next base: position 185,680 of record CAZWMQ010000001.1, read on the forward strand.
AATAAAAATTACAATTTAAAATAATTAGATTTTAAATAATCTATACTGATTTTTTATTTGTTTGATAAGGTTTTTTATGTTAAAATAATTTAACCTATAAGCCGAGATAGCTCAGTTGGTAGAGCGCTTCCCTGAAGAGGAATAGGTCGCCAGTTCAATCCTGGCTCTCGGCACAGAGAAAGTTAATCTAAGATTATTCTAATTTAAGTTTAAAAAGTTTTTAATAGCTTTAAGAAAGGTTCCGTTTGGGGTAAGTAAAGGTTTGAAATTATTATAATCTTCAATAGCAGTTTCAGATTCAGTCGGGACTTTAATTTCATTTAAATTAGATCTTATGACTTGATAGGTTGGTCGAAGAAAGAAATAAGCTCCAATTAATCCTAAAATAACTACTATCCAATAAGTTGTTTTAATTATAGTTTGAAATCTTAAATGTTTATGCATCTTTTTAAGAGTTTTTTGATTTTCAGTAACTATTTTTACTAACTCGTCTATTTTTTGTTCTGGATCCATAATTTACCTATTTTAACATAGAATTAGAGTATATTTTCTTCTTTTATCTTATTTCTTAAGCCTTCGGTCTTTTTAGTGCTCTCGGCAGGAATCGAACCTACAATTCCTCCTTAGGACGGAGGAGTTATATCCATTTAACTACGAGAGCAATTAAACTTACTTAAATATATCACAACCTTGTCTTTTTTAAAATTTATGTTAAACTAGTATTCTTGTCTGCTCTTTTATTTTTTAGATTTTAAATTATTTTTATGCAAAACAAAAGAACTTTCGAAGAATTTCTGATGAGCCTAAATCTTTTAAATAGGGCCCAAAGTTATTTCAATAGAGATTCTTTTTTTAGAATTCTTTTTATTGATACTATTAATCTCAAAATTTGCCTAGACATTAATGGTACTCCGAAGTGGTTTGAAGAAAAAGATTTTCTAGAAGAGAAGCTTTGCCGGTAAGAAAGTAAAACTCCTGCTAATTTTCGCAGGAGTTTTTAATTTAAATAGATTTAACTTTTACTTTAGAAGTTTTAGCTTTATCAACTTTAGGTAATCTTATGATTAATAAGCCATGTTTCTCAACTGCTTCAACTCCTTCAATCTCAATCTCATGTGGTAGAAGAATACTTCTAGAGAAAGATCCCCAATAAAGTTCTTTATAAAAATAATCATCGTCAGTAATTTGAGTATTACCATCTCTACGGCCTTTAATAGTGACCATATCTCGGGTTATAGAGATTTGTAGATCTTCTGGCTTAACCCCAGCTAGCATTGATTCAATTATAATCTCATTAGGAGTTTGATAAACATCAACTGAAAGTTCACCATCTTCTTCATACTCTTCTTCTGGCTCCAAGTTAGCTATTTTTTTTTCAGTTTGAATTAATTTTTTACTAGGAGTTTTTTCTAAGGGAACTTCATATTCTTCTTCATCTCCATATTCTTCCTCATCTCTATCATTATCATCAACCATGACAGAGCCAGCTAATCTCTCAAAGAATGATCTTTTATCTTTTGACATATAATTTAATTATTTTTTAAAGTTAAACCTTAATAAGTATATTATTATTATACCTATTATTTTTATTTTCTACAATAAAAATTTATAGAGTTATCCACATTTTTAAATTTTACTATAAAATAGTCTTAATTTTTTACCCAATTTGTAACTAATAGTAAATCTTCGCTAACATTTTTAATATCTTTTCAGATCTCTTCAGTAAGAAAAGGCATAAATGGATGTAAAGTTATAATTAGATTTTTCAAAGTTATATATAAAGTAGCTTGAGCGGAAACTTTATCTTTATTATCATTAATTCTTACTTTTAAAGTTTCTAAATATTTATCACAGAATTCATGTCAGAAAAAAGCATAGATTCTCTCGCTAGCTAAATGTAGGCGATAATTCTCAATATCTTCGGTTATTTCTTTAATTGTATTTAGAGTTTGATTATAGATATTTTTATCCTCTCCATTAATAATATTCTTAATATGATCTTGTTTTTTATCATAGTTTTCAGTTTTTTCTAAAACTAATCTGGTGGCATTTCAAACTTTATTAGCGAAATTTTTATAAGCTTTAACTTTATCTTCTGACAATCTTAGATCATTTCCTGGACCATTGCCAACTATTAAAGACATTCTTAAAGCATCAGTTCCATATTTGATAATTAATTCTCTAGGATCTAGAGCATTACCTAAAGATTTACTCATTTTTCTGCCTTGATTATCACGAACCAGTCCATGTAAATAAGTTGCTTTGAAAGGAATTTGATTTAAGGCATATTTACTCATCATAATCATTCGAGCTACTCAGAAAAATAAAATGTCATGTCCAGTTTCTAATAAATTAGTTGGATGATATTTTTTGAGATCAGGAGTTTTCTCAGGCCAACCCAAGGTGGAGAAAGTCCACATACCGCTTGAGAATCAAGTATCAAGTGTATCTTCGTCTTGAATTAAACTATCATCATCATTAAAGCCAACTGCTTTAATTTTTTTATTTTGATCATATCAAACCGGAATACGATGACCATATCAGATCTGTCTTGAGATACATCAATCTTTTAAATTATTTACCCAATGGAAATATATTTTAGAAAATCTCTCTGGAATAATTTCTAAATTATCTTTCTCAACGGCTTCTAGCATTAACTTTTTTAATGTGGTTCTATTTCCAAAGTGATTAAATTCTTTATTCACAGCGACAAATCATTGTAATTTCGGAAGTGGTTCAATAATTCCACCGGTTCGCTCAGCGGTGGAAACATTTTGAGTAATTTCTTTTTCCTCAATTAAGAGATTATTTTCTTTTAACTTTTCAATGATAATCTCTCTGGCTTCTAGGACTTTTTTACCATCGAGCTCAGTATTAGTATTAATTATTTTGGCAAATTCATTAATCACTTGTTTAGATTCTAAATTATGTCTCTCACCAATCTCCTCATCAATCTTAGAGTGAGCAGGAGTAACTCCGAGAGCTCCAGTTCCAAATTCCATATCTACTTCTTTATCAGCGATAATTTTAATCTCTAAATTAACTCCACAGAAATTCACTTGAAAAGTTTTTCCGATATATTCTTGATATCGAGTATCATCTCCATTAACTGCAACTGCAGTATCACCAAGCTTAGTCTCTGGTCTAGTCGTTGAGATAGCAATCGGAAAGTCTTTATCATATTTAAAAGTATAAAGCATAGCTTTCCTTTCCTCATAAACAACTTCATCATCAGAAATAACCGTCTGTCCTTTAGGATCTCAATTAATTACTCGATAACCTTGATAGATTAATCCATCTTCATACATTTTCTTAAACATAATATTCACCGCCTCATTTCTTTTTGAGTCTAAAGTGAAAGAAAGGCGAGATCAATCAAGTGTAGCTCCCATCGATTCAAATTGGGAGAGAATTGTCTCTTGCGAATTTAAAGCAAAATCATTAACTCTTTTTAAAAATTCTTCTCGACCCAGGTCATGTCTTTTAAGATTTTCTTTTTTAAATAATTCTTTCTCTACTACCAATTGAGTAGCAATAGCCGCATGGTCAGTTCCGGGAAGTCAGAGAGTGCGATAATGATTCATACGATAATATCTAATAATAGTATCTTGGATAGCAAGCATTAAGGCATGTCCAGTGTGAAGTGTCCCAGTAACATTTGGTGGCGGTAAGATCATTGAGAAAATTTTCTCATTATCATCCTTATCAAGAGTAACATTTTTTAAATTATCTGGATTGAAATAACCTGAGTCTCGTCAAGCTTTATAATTAGGATTCTCAAACTCTTCTGGATTATAGGCTTTTAAATATTTTTCAGGTAACGACATATTTATATATAATGTATGTTAATCTTATCATATTTTCATATTTTTGTTATAATCTTAAACTATCAAAATAATTTATGAAAAAAATGAAAAAGCAAGATAAAGTTTTAAAAAAAGTTTCCCCATTAGCTAAAGAATTATCAAGAAAAGTTTCTAAAGATAAAAATAAAAAGAAAACTGCCACTGATAAGTATTTCTTGCCAGACCATCATTTTAAAAAAGTAAAAGTCAAAAGAGGATTAAACGGACTTGGCTTATTTGCTGGTGAAGATATTAAGAAAGGTGAATTAATTATTGAATATATTGGAAATATTCTTACGGATAAAGAAACGGATAAAATTCCAGACAGTAGATATATTTTTTCAGTATCAAAAAATCATAATATAGACGGAACTCCAAGATGGAATTTAGCCCGTTATTGTAATCACTCATGTGATGGTAATGCCGAGAGTGATGTTAAAAAGAAAAGAGTTTTTGTTCGAGCCATTAAGAATATTAATAGCGGTGAAGAAATAACTTATGATTATGGAGAAGAATATTTTAAAGAATTTTTATTAGGGCATTGTATGTGCGGAGCAGAGAAACATTTGTATAGCGATTAAAAATTTTCTAAAAATAATTTTAGAAAAATAAAAAAATCTGAAAAATATTTTTTATAAAAATAAAAAAGTTATCCACAAAAATTTTTAAGAAAAGTATTGTGAAATTATTTTTTAATGAGATAATATTATTAGAGAGGCATGATCAAAGGTCCAAGATCAAAATTATAAGCGCACTCTCAAGTATTTAATACTTTAAAATAAATAATATGGCAGCAAAGAAAAAAGCAGCAAAGAAAAAAGTTGCTCACAAGAAAAAAGCAGCTAAGAAAAGAAGAAAATAGTTTTTCTTAAAGCTTAAATTAAAATCCTCTGCGTCTCCCACGACAGAGGATTTTAGTTTTCATCTATCTTTTATTTATTTAAAATTTTATTTTTTTAAGGTATAATTGTAATTAGTTAATATTATTAGAATTATTAAATTATAAGTATCATTATATATGAATATTGAAATTAGAAGTAATGAAGTATTAATTACTGAAGCTATTAAAAGTTATTTAGAAAAAAGAGTAATTGAGTCTCTAGAAAAATTTTATAAAGGAGATAAGATTAAAGATGTTTTTGTAAGTATAGAAGTGGTTAAATTAAGTAATAGCCACAATAAAGGCGATCAATATAAAGTCTCAGCAAATATTATAAGTAGAGGGGAGAAAGTTTTCTTTGTTGAATCTACCGGCCTAGATCTTTATGCAATTATTGATAATTTAAAAAATAAGATAATTAATATAATAGTTAGTACTCATGGTAAGAAAGAAAGCCTATCAAGAAGAATGGCAAGTCAATTTAAAAAAATGTTCAAGAGAAGTAATTAAGTATGAAATCAACTATAAAAATAAGTATAATCGTTGTTGTAATTATAATAATCTTGTCTTTTTTCTTTGATAGGAGTCCAAATCTAGGTGGAATGGATAATTCTTTTTCTTATACAAATAATAATTCTAATAAAGATAAGGGGGAAATTAATAATAAAAATAATCAATCTAAAAATATGTTAAATGATAAACAAAATTATTCTTTAGTAACTTTACACACTAATCTTGGAGATATTACTTTTGAATTAGCTAAAGACAAGCCTAAAACTACAGAAAATTTTATTAAATTAGCAGGCGAGGGATTTTATAGCGGGATTAAATTTCATCGGGTGATTAAAGGATTTATGATACAAACGGGTGACCCACTTTCTAAAGATGATAGTTTGAAACCTCGCTGAGGAACAGGAGGACCAGGTTATCAATTTGAAGATGAATTAACCGGTAGTGAAAAATATACAATCGGAACTGTAGCTATGGCAAATGCTGGACCAAATACCAATGGCTCTCAATTCTTCATTATGACTAGTAATACTCCATTACCACCATCTTATACAGTTTTTGGTAAAGTAATCACTGGGCAAGACATAGCTAATCAGATCTCAGAAGTTGAAACCGATTCTTTGGATCGCCCAGTAAAAGATATAGTTATAAATTCAGTTGATTTAAAGTAATTTGTAGATATATTTGGTATTATTTTAAATAACCCTTTTTAAAATCTGTAAAACTCATTTCTTTTTTGCCTTCTGGAATAACTTTTAAAATAATTTCATCAGCCAATTTATTTTTAGCCCAGTCTTTATTTAAGTTAACTTGGCTAACTTTTACTCTGATCAATTTCTGATTATTTTTATTATGAATAAAGAAAAAGATTGGAATATGAGGCGGTAAAGCTTTAAATTTATTTTGGATTTCTTGCGACGGGTCATTTAAAGAGATTTCCCCGTCGTCTTTTTGAAATTTATAAGTAAAGGTTGCTTTACTATGATCTTGTTCAATTGGAATTAATTTATGGTTAAGGTAATTATTAATATTATCAATTATTAATTTTGCTCCTCGCTCTCCAGCCAAGCTTTCTAAGTCTAAATTAGTTTCCATTTCTTGAATTGAAAATATTTTCTGAATTAAGATTGGGCCATGATCCATTTCTTTATCTATTTTCATTATACTGATTCCTAGTTTGTCATCTCCATTAATTAAAGCAGTTTGAATCGGAGAAGGTCCTCGATAAAGTGGTAATAATGAAGGGTGAATATTAATAACTCCATCTCTAAATAAATTTAAAAACCCTTCTTTTAAAATTTTTGGATAAGAAGCAACAATTGCTAAGTCAAATTTTTCTTTTAACGGAGTATCTTGAAAGTTAATATCTTTTAATGTTTCTGGTTGTCAATAAGAAATATTATTATCTTTAGCAATTTTAACTATCTGATTTTCGATTTCTTTTAAGCCTCGTCCAGAAGATTTGTTCGAAGTAGTAATAATTAAGCTCGGCTTTCAATTGTTATTTAAGAAGGTTTGTAAGGAAGATATAGCTAATGGTCCAGACCCTAAAAACACCCATTTAATATCTTTATAGTTTTTCATAATTTTAAGGATTAGTATTTTGCTTATTTCTCTTTTCGATTTCCATTGCCTTTTTAATTTCTTCTAAATCTACCGCTTGAATATTTTCAGCATGATCAATAAATAATATTCCTTTCAAATGATCGTATTCATGTTGGATAATATGAGCAATAAGTCCACTTGCTCCATAGTTAAATTTATTTCCATTTTCATCATAAGCTTCGACTGTAATATTAGTATGTCGCATAGTAGTTCCATAAAGAGGTCGAACTGAGAGGCAACCCTCCTCCGATGGTATAAGTTTTTTGCTGACTTTTAAGATCTTAGGATTAATAAATACTAATGGTCGGAACTTAGGATTTTTATTTCCATAATTATAGGCTTCATCTTTAATTACAAAGATTTGTTTTAGTATTCCAATCTGCGGAGCAGCAATCGCCACTCCATCAATTTCTTTAGCCATAGCTGTATTTAATTCAGTAATTGTCTTTTTTAATTCCTTACTACTAAATTCTTTTTTAAGAATCGGTTTAGCTATTTGTCTTAAAATACTTTTCTCATCTAATTTAGCAGTTTTTTCTTCTTTTTTATAATCAATTTGGAGAATTTTAGGCATACTTTTATTATATCATTTTAACAAATATGTAATTATTAGTCTATTTTATATTTAGACTTAATGATAATGAATATAATTTTCTAGTAAGTGATGTTGGAGTTATTTTTTTATCTTTTTTATTTTGATAGAGATTTTTAGGAATAGTTAAAGAGATTTCATATAAATTATTTTTCTTGTCGATTTTCCAGATCGGTTCAGTATTTAATTTTTCTTCAGATACGATTCTTTTTAGTATCTTTTCAAAATTATTTTTAAGTTTTTCGTTTTTAGCTTCAATTTTTCAATTTAAAGTAATCGTAAATGGAGGAAGGTTTAATTGTTTTCTTAATTTTAATTCATCTTCTAGAAATTTAACTTTTTGATTATTTAAAATATATTTTCATATCGACTGCTTCATTAATCTAGTTTGAATAATTATTTCATTCTTAGACCTAGTCTTTTCGTTTAATTCTAAAATTAAATTAAAGATTTTACTATCTATATCTATTTCGGGAATAGCAAACAATGAATCAAGTGAAATTATAGAAACTAAGTCAGTTCTATAATCAGTATTTAAGAAATTTAAAGCTAGCTCTGTACCAATTAAGATGCTTGCCTCTTTCTCATTTTGTCAATCCTGAATTGTTTTTAAGATCTCCTTCTTGGTTTTCTCTTGATCGCTATCTAAAATAAAAGTCTTAAAACCAATCTCTTTTAAATTCTTAGCCACGGCTTCACTCCCAATACCGAGAGTTTTCATTCTCCAACTATTACAATTTTGGCAAATTAGATTTTTATTTTTGTCTAAATTTAGAATTTCTTTACAATTTTGACATTGATAAATTTTATCTCCAGCTTTATTCTTCACTAGAAGATAGGGTTTATCACATTTTGGACAAGTAAATATATTCTGACAATCTTCACAAATAGTTACTGGATAAAGTCCTTTTCTTTTTACAAATAGAAACCCTTTACCACTATTCTTTTTAAGATTTTCTAATTTATCAATTAATTCTTCACTAAAATATACTTTATTATATGAATTAGTTTTTTGATTATTTTTTAAAATTTTAAGATTATTTTTAATTTCTTTTTCCTCAATATCATCTTTATTTTGACTGATTAATTTAAGATTTAATTTCTGATTATTATTTCTAACTTCCACTTTATTTTCTTTAGCTTCTAGATAAGTATTCATAGTTAAAAGTCGACCACTAATCAATAAATTAAGATTTAAGTCTAACGAGACTTTTTTAATAACCTCTCGAAAATCAATCGGTTTAGAAATTAAATTATTTAAGTAATGTGGAGAGATCTCATTATCTAAGACTATAGTTTCTAAGTTAATTTTGTCTTTAATTAGAATTGGAAAAAGAGAGGGAGTTGAGATAATTAAGAATAGGTTTTTAGAATTAAGTTTTTTCAAGTTTTCTTTTAAATTTTTATTGCTTAATTTAGAGTGAAAGCTGAGTATATTTTTATTAGATATATTTCTCTTAAAATAATTTTCCAAAGTCTCAACCTCTAAGATAGTTGGAGTAAATATAACTATTGAATTATTTTTTTTAAACTCTTTTTGAGTTAATTTTAGATATTCATTTTGTCGATTAGTTAGATCTTCTAAGAGATAATTGGTTGTATTTCTATTTCTTTTCGACTTCAAAGTATCTTTATTGTTTAAGATTTTTGAATTATCATAAATAAAGTTTGGAAAATAATTACTTAAAATATCATTAATTTTGACAGATTGAAGTATGGCGATATCTTTTAGACTTTGAAAGAAGATTTCATCAATAAAATTCTCTTGAATAACTTTTTCTATTTTTTTTAGAGTGAATTTTTTAGTCTTAATGTTTAGTTTTTGAGATTTAGCCAGAGATATATTATTAACTAGGCCAAGAATTTTACGATTTTTAATCTTTATTTCTACCAAACTACCGAGATTTAATAGTTGATTATGAAAATAAGTATAAGATTCATCTGGAAAACCTTTAGCGATTGGAATAATATCTAAAATATACATTTTTAAATTATATATTATTTTTTAAATTTTCAATCTATTTTCTAATAATGGATTTTATGTTAAAGTATAGTAAAATTAAGAAAATTATGGCATTTTGGATTAAGAAATTAGGAATAGATCTAGGTACAACTAATACTTTGATATATGTTCCTGGTAAAGGTATTGTTTTAAATGAACCCTCAGTAGTGGCAGTATCTAAAGAAGATGGACGAATTTTAGCTATAGGCAATAAGGCAAAAGAAATGATAGGCAAGACTCCGGGGACAATTATTGCTTATAGTCCAGTTAAAGACGGAGTAATTGCTAATTATAAAGTGACCGAAGCAATGCTGCGATATTATATTAATAAAGCTTTACCAAAATTTAATATTTTTAAACCAGAGATTATGTTATCAGTTCCAAGTGGGATTACTGGAACAGAAAGAAGAGCGGTGATCGAGGTAGCTCTAAAAGCTGGCGCTAAAAATGCTTATATTGTAAAGGAGCCAATTTTAGCTGCGATTGGGGCTGGAATTCCAATTCATGAAGCTAGCGGAAGAATTATTGTTGATATTGGTGGAGGGATGACAGATGTGGCGGTAATATCTCTTGGAGGTATAGTTTGTTCTAAATCTATTAGATGTGCCGGAGAGAAAATGAATAAAGCTATTATTGATTATATGAAGAAAGCTCATAATTTGATTATCGGAGAACAAAGTGCTGAAGAATTAAAAATTGAAATTGGCTCAGCCTTACCATTAGAAGAAGAATTAAATTTAGAAGTAAAGGGTAGAGATGTTAATTCTGGATTACCGAAAATAATTAAAGCTAAGACTAATGAAATAGTTAAAGCGATGGATAAAGAATTAAAACAAATAATTACTACCATCAAAAATGTTCTTCAAGAAACTCCACCAGAGCTATCCAAAGATATCATAGATAATGGAATTATTATGAGTGGAGGGTCTTCACTTTTAAGATATTTCCCTTTATTATTAGAAAGAAGGACTGGAGTAAAAGCTTCCTTAGCTACTGATCCAAGTTTCTGTGTTTCTAAAGGAACAGGACTGGCTTTAACACACTTAGATGTTTATAAAAAATCAATCTTAGCTAAAAGATAAGTTAAAATTAAGATATGTCTAATCTTAACTTAGAAAATAATCAACAATTAGGAAAAGCATTCCAAGATTTTATAAATACCAAACAACAGGCTTACCTTTTAAGAAGTGATGATAGAGATATTATCTATAATTATTTTATGGGTAATTTAAAAAATAATCCTAATTTAGAAAGTGAAGAAAACTTCACTTTAAATTTACAAGTTTTTGATATTGGGAAAGCTAGATTATTAATTGAGTATTTAAAAAATAATTTTTCCAATTTACATTTGGTTATAATTTCTTTCTATTCAATTAATGAAGCTAGTCAAAATGCACTTTTAAAAGCTCTAGAAGATATACCGGAGAATATTAAAATTATTTTAATTGTAAATATTCAGACTAAACTTTTAAATACAGTCTTATCTCGGCTATATTTTTTAGATAATTTATATTTATTAGGGGAAGATTATCAAGATATTAATTTAAAAGATTTAACTAAAGAATTTTTAAAAACTAAACAGATTGAGAGGATGAATTTAAAAGGTATTAAAGAAATTTTAGAAAAAAAAGATGAATATGCCGAGGAAAATGGAAATAAAGAGAGAGCTGATCGAGAAATTTTAGAAAATTTTTTAAAAGAATTACAGACTTTAATATTTCAAGATTTAGAAAATAATATTAAGAGAGATAGTTTAGATGGGATTAAAAAACAAAGTGAATACTTAGAAGATATCAATCAGTCTTTAAGATATATAAAGTTAAATTCTAGTAGTGGTAAGACGATTTTTGAATTCTTATCCTTAAAATTACCAATAATTAAAATCTAATTGTATTTTTTTGAAAATCAAGCATTATGTTATAATGTTTAAAAATATATGATATACGATTTTAAAAATTTTAAATTAGAGACTGAAAAGATTATTAATTATTTAATCGGAGAATATAAAACTATTCAGACTGGCTCAGCAACTCCACAAGTCTTAGATAAAATTTTAGTCGAAGCCTACGGCTCTAAACTAAATATTTCTCATATAGCTTCAATTAATATTGAATCTTCTGAAAATTTAATAATCAGCCCATATGATAAAAGTTTATTAAAGGATATAGAGAAGGCAATCAATGAAGCTAATCTTGGAGTTTCAACTTCTCCAGACGGATCTAATTTAAGAGTTTATTTTCCTAGACCAACTACAGAGTCCCGTGAGAGAATGGTGAAAGTATTAAAAGAGAAATTAGAAGAATCGAGAGTCAAGGTTAGAAGTATTCGAGAAGAAGTTAAAAAAGAAATTGAAAAAGGGACGAAAGATTCTGAATATGGTAAAGATGATGAAAAAAGATATTTAGAAGAATTACAAAATAAAGTTGATACGACAAATGAAGAATTAGAAAATCTTTTTAAGAAAAAAGAAAGTGAAGTCTTAGGGAATTAATTATAAATTAAATTATGACGATTATTATTTTTATTATTATACTTTTACTCTTAGTGATTATTCATGAAGGAGGGCATTTTTTTGCGGCGAAAGCCTCTAAGGTTCGGGTGGATGAATTTGCTTTTGGATTTCCCCCAAGAATCTGGTCTAAGAAAAAGGGCGAAACTATTTATGCGATTAATGCTTTACCATTAGGTGGTTATGTAAAAATTTACGGTGAGAATGGAGAAAGTGTCGAAGGAGATAAGAGAAGTTTTGTAAACAAACATCCTTTAAAGCAAATTTTTATTTTAATTGCCGGAGTTTTGATGAATTTAATTTTAGCTTATTTTTTGATTACACTTTCTACTTATTTGAATACTAATATTCCAGTAAATCGTGACGATCCAGAATATCAGAAGTTAATGAATGAAGGTAGAATTAAATCTGAACAAGCGATGATTATTGAGATTGTAAAAGGTTCCCCAGCTTCTCTTTCTCCATTAAAAGTCGGTGATAAGCTTATTAAGATCACAGCCAATCAAGAGAGTTTGGCTGGTAAGATTATAAATTCTAAAGAGATCGATTTATCTGAAACCGATGAAGAAATTGTCAAAGACATTTCAAACTATATTAATGGTAATTCGGTTTATAGTGATTCGATAACTTTTACTTTCAAAGACAATCATAATAATATTTCTTCAACGACAATCGCTGGAGTTTATAATTTAGAAGGATTAGAGGAGAAGAAAATGATAGGAGTAGCTTTAACTAAAGTGGCTCAAGCCAAATTAAGTTTAATTGATACCATTAAGTATGGATTTGAAAAAACCACTGAATATATAAAATTAACCATACTTGGTTTTCGGGATTTAATTATCAACTTAATTAAGACGGGGAAAATCAATCAAGAGATTGCTGGTCCAGTTGGTATTGTTTCGGCAGTCGGGCAAGCTAGAGGATTAGGGTTTGATTATTTATTAACTTTTACAGCTATTTTATCAATTTCATTAGCTATATTTAATATTTTACCAATACCAGCTCTTGACGGAGGAAGAATATTATTTGTTTTGATAGAGTGAATTACTCGAAAGAAAATTTCTCAGAAATGGCAAAATATACTAAATGCCGCAGGGTTTATATTATTAATCTTATTAATGATTTTAGTGACAATTAAAGATGTAATTAAATTGTTTTAAAAAATAGTGTAAAATAATAATATAAAAATATGCAACAATCTAAACTTTTCACTAAAACTCAAAAAGAAATCCCAGCTGACGAAACAGCAAAAAATGCCAAACTTTTAATTCAGGCCGGATTTGCCTATAAAGAAATGGCTGGAGTTTATACTTTATTACCACTAGGCTTAAGAGTTCTTAAAAAGATTGAAAATATTATTCGTGATGAAATGAATCAAGTTGGTGGAATCGAAATGCAAACTTCAGTATTACAAAGTAAAGAAGTTTGGGAAAAAACTAATCGTTGGAGTGATGAAGTGGTTGATAATTGATTTAAAACTAAACTTAAAAATGATACTGAGCTTGGTTTATCATTTACTAATGAAGAAGCTTATACTAGTCTATTGAAACAATATATTTCTTCTTATAAAGATTTACCAATTTATACGTATGATTTTAAGAGTATATTTAGAAATGAAGTCAGAAGTAAATCTGGACTTATGCGAGGACGAGAGTTTTATTGGAAAGCACTTTATTCTTTTTCTAAAAACAAAGTTGAGCATGATGAATTCTATGAGAAAATAAAAAATGTTTATCAGAGAATATTTAATAGAGTTGGAATTGGAGAGAATACATATTTAACTTTTGCTTCTGGTGGAACATTTTCAAAATACTCTCATGAATTTCAAACCATATCGGAAGCTGGTGAGGATATTATTTACTTAGATAAAAGGAAAAATTTAGCAATTAATCAAGAAGTTTATAATGATGAAGTTTTAAAAGAGCTAGGAATTAATAAGAGTGATGTAACAGAAGAGAAAGCCATTGAAGTCGGTAATATATTTTCACTCGGAGAAAAGTTTTCAAAACCATTAAACTTAAATTATAAAACCGAAACTGGAGAAACTGAGCTTGTATATATGGGGAGTTATGGGATTGGTTTAACTCGATTGATGGGGACGGCGGTTGAAGTGTTATCCGATGAGAAAGGGATAGTTTGGCCAGAAAGTATTTCTCCATTTCAAATTCACTTACTAACTTTATTTAATAATCAAGACGATGAAAGTTATAAATTATCAAGTGAGATTTATAATAAGTTATTAGTCAAGGGAGTAGAAGTTTTATGGGATGATAGAGAAGGAAAAAGTGCTGGGGAAAAGTTTAACGATGCTGATTTAATAGGTATAACAATTAGAGTAATTATTTCGGCTAAATCTTTAGAAAATGGCGGAGTGGAAATTAAAAATAGAAATGAAAAAGAATCTAAAGTTATATCAATAGGAGAATTTTTAGAGAAATTTTAGAGTATTTTTAGAAGTTTTATTTTTGGCGAAATAGCTTTCTTTATGATAAGATATAAAGACTTTAAAAGCTATGTTTAAGAAATATTTAACTAGATTTTCAAATGATATAGGGATTGATCTTGGGACAACTAATACTTTAGTTTCTTTAAGAGGTTTAGGTGTTGTGATTAATGAGCCGTCAGTTGTAGCGGTCAATAATAAAACTAATAAAATTATCGCTATTGGAAGCGAGGCTAAGAAAATGATGGGTCGAACCCCAGAACACATCTCTATAGTTAGACCAATTATTGATGGAGTTATATCTGACTATGAAGTCACAGAAGAATTTTTATCATATTTAATTAATAAAGCTAATAATTTAAGTAAAAAACTTTTAAGACCAAGAGTAGTTATCGGTATTCCAATTGGAGTAACTGATGTTGAAATTCGAGCGGTGGAAGATGCAGCTACCACCGCTGGGGCTAGCCAGGTTCATATTATTGAAGAACCAGCTGCAGCTGCAATTGGTATGGGTTTACCAGTAGAATCCCCAAAGGGTTCTATGATTGTAGATATTGGTGGAGGGACTACTGATATAGCTATATTATCTTTGTCTGGAATAGTTGGTCGTAAAAGTTTAAAAATTGCTGGGGATAAAATGAATCAAGATATAGTTACTTATATTAAGAATAATTATAAAGTATTAATCGGAGAGAAAACATCTGAAGAAATTAAAATAGATATCGCTAGAGCTTTACCTGGCGATTTTAATGATAATATGACAGTATCAGTAAAAGGTAGAGATTTAGTTACAGGATTACCGAAAGAAATTATTGTTGAATCCGAGGATGTTAGAGAGGCTATTTATCCAAGTCTAAATATGATTGGAGAAGCTATTAAAGAAACTTTAGAATTAGCTCCACCTGAAGTTTTAGGTGATATTTTGAGAGACGGTATAATCTTGACCGGAGGAGGAGCTTTGATAAAAGATATTGATAAGTTGTTTCAATCTCAATTAAATGTGAACATTTTAAGATCAGCTAATCCATTAGTAGATGTAGCTCAAGGCGCAGAATTTGTCTTAGTAAATTTAGATAAATATAAAGATTTTTTAATTTCGAACCTTAAGAAAGATATACTAACTATTTAATCTTAATTTGTTATAATCTATTGTAATGATGAAAATTCATAAATTCAAATCTTTTAAATTAAATATTTTATTTATTCTTTTGTTTTTAAGCTTACTTATTTTTTTCCCAAAATTAAAAAAGTATATTGGTAATCAAAGCTTAAATAATAATCAGGCAAGTAAATTTTTGGTCATTGTGAATAAGGTTAATGAATCAATAATTTTTACTTTTGATAATTTTCTAAATTATTTTAAGACTAAAAAAGCATTAATTTCTGAAATTGATAACCTTAAAATAGAATTAAATCAATATACCATGGATAAAGTTATTAATTCAAATACCGTTGAAACTAATTTATATTCAGATAAAAATAAAGACCAATTTATACCTGCCTCAATGATTTTCAGAGATTTTACAAGCATCTATGATACTATTCTTTTGGATAAAGGTAGTACAGATGGGGTCAAGATAGGAGATTTTGTTTTTATTGATCAAGATAAAGTCATTGGTGAAATTAGTCAATTAAGTTTAAATAACTCAGTTGCGACTTTGTTTTCTAAGAATCAAGAAAAAGTTGAAGGAATTATAAATGCAATCAGAGGTAAAGATACTTTAGTAGCTGATAATTTAAAGATACTTAATAATCCCACTACTTCCAATTCTGATTTAAATAATATTTCTTCTTCTACAGTTTCTATTTATAAAAATAGCTCTAATTCAGAAAATATTTTGATTGATTTGTATGGATATGGTGGTGGGGATTTTTTCGCAGAAATACCAGCTAATATTCAAGTCGAATTAGGTTCTAAGATTAATTTTGCTTCAGATGAGCATAAATTAATTGGTGAAGTTGTTAATATTGAAAAAAAGGATGCCTCTTATTATCAAAGATTATTAATTAAAGGATATTATAATCCAAGGGTGAGTAATAATTATTTCATTTTAAAAAATTAATTTATGTTATCAAGAAGTAGAACAATCTTAAAGTTAATATCTTATTTATTACTTATAATTTTATTTTGTTTTTGTTTTTTTTATGATTTAGCAATGTCTAATAATAATTTTCCAGTTATGACTACAGTTTATTTTATATTTTATTTATTGTATAAATTTCTAAAAAGGTTTATAAGATTTTAATAAAATATGATAATAAAAAATATTCTTAAAAAGATTTTTAAAAAAAGAAAAAGAAGCGGAGAAATAAATCCAGAAGATATCTTTTTAGACTCGACTAATTTAATTGGTTTAGATAATGATAGAGAAGAAGCTTTTTTCAACAGACCAATTTCAATTTTTATGGGATATTTACCAGCGAGTTTTTTATTAATAGTTTTATTTGTTTTTAGTTATAGATTATATATCTTAAGTATTAAGAATTTCGATTTTTATAAAGATAAAGCTAACAATAATCGTTATAATGCTAATATAATTTTGGCTAATCGAGGTGAAATTTTTGATCGTAATGGACAAATTTTAGCTGAGAATATAGTATCTTCTACTACTAATATTTTAAAAAGAGAATATATTAAAGACGGGGGGTTTTCTAATATTTTAGGGTATATTAATTATCCTAAAAAAGATGATTCAGGAAATTATTGGCAAAATAATTATATTGGTAAGGATGGAGTAGAACTTATTTATAATGACCTATTATCAGGTATTAATGGGCAACAAATTATTGAAAAAGATGTTAAATCTGCAGTAGAGTCAGAAAATCTTTTAGTTAAACCAATTCCCGGAGCTAATTTAAATTTAACTATAGATGCTGAATTACAAAAAAGATTATTTAACTCTACTAAAGCCGTAGTTAATAATAGGAATTTTATATCTGGAACAGGAATTATTATGAATATTAAAAACGGAGAGATTCTAGCCATGGTTAATTATCCAGAATATGATAATAATTTGATGACCAATAGTAATAGTCAAGAAGATAATCAAAAAATTAAAAACCTTCTACAAGACAAAAGGAATCCTTTTCTAAATAGAGCCGTATCAGGATTATTTACTCCTGGATCAGTAGTTAAACCATTTATGGCTTATGCTGCTTTAAATGAGAAAGTAATTACTCCAGAGAAACAAATTTATTCATCAGGTCAATTAGTTATAAAAAATATATATGGAGGTCCAGACACTGTATTTCGTGATTGGAAAGCTCATGGTTATATTAATGTAGTTAGAGCTTTAGCGGAGTCGTCGGATGAATATTTTTATCAAGTAGGAGGTGGCTATAAAGATCAACCCGGTTTAGGGATTGATAGGATTGATAAATATGCTAAACTTTTTGGTTTGACAGACGAGACAAAGATTGACTTACCGAATGAAGAAACAGGAATAATACCAACTCCAGAATGAAAAAGAATTAATTTTTTAGATGGAGATTGATTATTAGGAGATACTTATCACACTTCAATTGGACAATATGGTTTCCAGGTTACTCCAATTGAATTGATACGATATATTGCTGCCATTGGTAATGGTGGATATTTAGTAACTCCACATATTTTTCTTTCAGCTACTTCAACCGAGGATTCTTCTTTGATAGACCAGTTAAATTCTAAGACTTGGCCTATAATTGATTTAGGTTTAGATAAATCACTTTTACAATATGTCGAAGAGGGTATGAAAGAAGTAGTTTTACCTAATGGGACTGTGCCACAATTAAATATTAAAGGATTAAATATGGCAGTTAAGTCTGGAACAGCTGAACTAGGTATAGTTAAGGGTAAAGTCAATTCTTTAATTACAGGTTATTTTCCTTTTGATAATCCAAAATATGTCTTTACGGTTATAGTTGAAAATGGTCCAGTTGGAGCACCTTCTCCAGCGGCACAGGTAATTCAGCCAGTTTTAGAATATATAGCTTCTCATAAAGATGATTATTTACCATAGAATAAATATTATATTTTCAAATCAGTATAAATATGTTATATTAAATAAATAATTTAAATTAAAATAAATCTATGATAAAAGAAGTTAAAGGATACATAACTAAGGAAAAAAAACAGGAACTAGAAACAGAATTAAAATATTTAGAGTCAGTTCGTAGAAAGGAAATCGCTGATGCCATTGAATGAGCAAAGTCACTTGGAGACTTATCTGAAAATGCTGAATATGCTCAAGCTCGTGAAGATCAAGGACATGTTGAAGCTCGTATTAGTGAGATTGAGAATATTATACAAAATGCTATAATTTCTGGAGAAAATTTAAAATCTGACGATCATGTTCGAGTTGGTTCAGTGGTGACAGTTAAAAATACTGAGGAGAATTTCGAACAGACTTATACTATTGTTGGCTCAGAAGAGATTAATATTGAAGAAGGAAAGATCTCTAACGAATCTCCGCTTGGTAATGCTTTATTAGGTCATGTTGAAGGTGATAAAATAACTTTCCGTAGCCCAAAAGGTGAAAATACTTATAAAATCTTAAAAGTGAATTAAGACTTATAAGATTTTTAATTTATGTCATCTTTAGCTGAAATTAAAGAAGAAAGATTAAAGAAATTACAAAGATTAATTTCTGATGGAATTGATCCATATCCAGCCCATTCGGAGAGGTCCTCTAATATTAAAGATTATCTTAATGATTTTGAAAATATTAATGAAGCTATTTTAACTGGAAGAATTATTTCCTCACGAGGTCAGGGGAATTTAATTTTCTTTGATATTTTTGATGGTTCGGGAATCTCAAAAGATGAAAGCAAAGTTCAAGCCATAATTAAGAATCCCGAGTCAGATCAGAAAGTTTTTGATTATTATAATAATTATTTAGATATTGGTGATATTGTCGAGGTGAAAGGTGAGAAATTATTATCTAAAACTGGACAGAAAAGCATATTAGTCAAAGAAATTAAAATATTGTCTAAAGCCTTACTACCATTGCCGGACAAATATCATGGCTTACAAGATGAAGAATTGAAGATACGATATAGATATTTAGATATTTTAACTAATGAAGAGCTTAGAGAATTATTTTTTAAGAAAGCTAAGTTCTGGAAAGTAGTTAGGGAATATTTAAATGATAAAGGAATGTTAGAAGTTGAAACTCCAACTTTAGAAGTGACGACTGGTGGAGCCGAAGCTAGACCTTTCAAGACTCATCATAATGATTTTGATATGGAAATGTATTTACGAATCTCAGTTGGAGAATTGTGACAGAAGAGATTAATGGCGGCAGGGTACAACGGCACTTATGAGATTGGGCGAGCTTATCGTAATGAAGGGTCATCTCCTGAGCATCTTCAAGAATTTACGAATTGTGAATTTTATATGCCATATAAGGATTATAAAGATGGGATGAAAGTAGTCAAAGATTTATATATTAAATTAGCCAGAGATGTCTTTGGGAAAACTGAGTTCACTAATAAAGGATTTACTTTTGATTTAGATGGTGATTGAGTTGAGATTGATTATGCAAGCGAGATTAAGAAACAAACTGGGATTGATATTTGAGAATCTAATAATGATGATATTAAAAATAAATTAACTGAGTTAAAGGTAAAATACGATGGTAATAATCGCGAGAGATTGCTTGATACACTTTGGAAATATTGTAGGAAAAGTATTGCTGGACCAGCTTTTCTAATTAATCCACCCTTAATTGTGGCACCACTGGCTAAACCCAATCCAGATGGTAAAACGGCTCAGATGTTTCAACCGATCTTAGCTGGATCTGAAATTGGGCGAGGATATAGTGAATTAAATAATCCGATCATCCAGAAAGACAACTTTACCAAGCAACAAGAGTTATTAGCCGGAGGGGACGAAGAAGCCATGATGAGCGATGATGACTTTATTGAGATGCTTGAGCATGCTATGCCACCAACTTGTGGATTCGGATTTGGGGATAGATTATTTGCCTTTTTAGCTGGATTACCACTAAGAGAAACTATAATGTTCCCGCTAATTAAAGAGAAAAAATAAAACCACTTTATTGTTAAAGTGGTTTTCCTAAAGGAGAGTTTTTTTATTTATTTTTTTTAGCAAATGATTTTTTCAAATCCAGCGTGTTCTTGATCAGAGCTATTATTCTTTCAAAGAAAAAGCTATCATCTTCTGAAAGAATAGCATTATTAAGAGCTATTTTGAGATCAAATAATTTTTCAAGATCATTTTCTTCATAAATTTTTACTCGGATCTTTCGTACAATTTGTTCTCTACCATTTAGATAGGAGACAAACAAAGCCTCTACTGCTTTTTTAGTTGGATCAGAAGAATTTTTCTTTTCATTTTTTTTAGCTTCGTTTTCGAAGTCTTTTACACTTAATGACATTTTTAAAATTTTTAAAGGTTCACCTAAACAAAGTTGTTTAGGTTTATAATATATAATAATTATTATAATTTGTCAATTTTATTTAAAAAAGCACTATTTTATAAACATATATTAAAGATTATACTTTTTCCACAGCCTTTGAGCTGTTTTTTATTGTCATATTTTTCTTAGTGGTATATAATGGGAATAGGTGGGATATTGTGGGAGATATCTGACCGGTATTATTTATGCTTATTGGACACTATCAACATAATTTAGATGATAAAAAAAGAATTTCTATACCAAGTAAATGGAGAAGAGATCTTGGGAAGAAAGTCATTGTGACTAGTGGTCTTGATAAGTCGCTCTTTGTATTTTCATTAAAAGAATGGATTAAGATTAGTGATAGATTATCAGAATTATCAATTACTAATCCGGATTCTCGAAGCTTTGCTAGATTTATGTTGGCGAATGCTTTTGAAGTTGATTTAGATTCCGTGGGAAGAATCTTAATTACAGATACATTGAAAACTTTCGCTAATATCAGTAAGAAAGTTATATCAGTTGGTATGCATTCAAGAGTTGAGCTTTGGGCGGAGGAAGAATGGGAGAAATATTCTAAAAATAATAATCAACAAGCTGATCAAATAGCCAGTCGATTATCCGAGCTTGGAATATTTTAAAAATATGTCTAAACATATTCCAATCTTGCTCGCTGAAACTATTGCTAATTTAAATTTAGAATCTAACGATATAGTCGTCGATTGTACTACCAATCGTGGAGGACATGCTTTAGAAATAGCTAAAATAATTGGTCCGAGCGGGATTTTAATCTGTCTTGATCTTGATAATCAAGCTCTTAATGAAGCTAAGATTAATCTAGAAAAAAATATTTCTAAAGATAAATTGCCAAAGATTTATTTTATAAATGATAATTTTCGAAATATTATTAAGATATTAGAAAATTTAAAAATAAAAGAAATCGATGGACTATTAGCTGATCTTGGAGTATCGTCTCAAGAAATTGATATTTCGGGGCGAGGATTTACTTTTCGAAAAGATGAGCCATTATTAATGACTTTAAAAGATAAGTTAAACAATGATGATTTAACTGCTGAGAAGATTCTTAATAATTGAGAAGAAGATAACATAGCCGATATAATTTATTATTATGGAGATGAGAGATATGCTAAGCGAATTGCTAAGCATATAATTGACGCTCGTAAAGTTAAACCAATCAAGACAACATCTCAATTAGTAGAAATTATTAAAAGCTCTGTCCCAGTAAATTATCAAAAAGGGAAAATCCATTTCGCAACTCGTACTTTCCAAGCTTTAAGAATTGCGGTGAATGACGAATTAAGAAGCGAGGAAGAGCTGATTAGATCTTTACTAGATATATTAAAAAGTGAAAGTAGGGCCAGCTTTCTAACTTTCCACTCGGGTGAAGATAGAGTTTTAAAAAGAGTAGTTAAAGAATATAAAGATAAATTAAAGTTAGTAAAATTTTCAAATAAGAAGGATTTTCTCGAGCCAAGTAGAGAAGAAATTAAAAATAATCCAAGATCACGAAGTAGCAAACTTCGCCTCATCCAAAAATATAGTTCTTAACATCAATATGAATAATTTATTAGAAAAAACAAATAAAAAAAATGATCAAAGTCGAAGTATTTTTTTACATACTTTTAAAAATTTCTCTACCACTTCTTCAAGGACTTCTTTTAAAATTCAGATCAATATAGCTTTATTTATAATTTTAATGTTCTTAATCGTTGGATATATTGTTGTAGAATTTTTAATTGTTTTTAATATTATACAAAATAAGAGTGAAATTTCTTTAAGAAATGATCTAGATATAAAATCCGCTAAGATCGAGAAATCTTATAATCAGAAAATAGCATCTTTGACACTAGATTATGCTTTGGCTAATGGTTTTGTAAAGGTTGGTATAGATCATTTTGCTAATCGTTTAGATGATGCTTCTAGCTTATCTTTATTATATGATGGAGAACGATAAAACTTCTAATCCACAATATAAGGAGGGCCTAAATAAGAGAATTAATATCTTTATAGCAGTGAGTGTCTTTATCTCATTAATAATTATTGGAAGACTTTTTTATTTACAAATAATACAAGGAACTAATTGGAGGCAAGTTGGAGAGGATCAGTATTTTAAAGAATTAGGTGATAATTTTGATAGAGGGGGAATTTATTTTGATAATAAAAATAATACGATTTCACCGGCAGTTGAGATGTTTAATAAATATGATTTAGCAATCGACCCTGAAACTTTGAAGTCGAATTTTAACAATAAACTTGAGAAAGATAATTCTAAGACTTTGACGGAATTACAGGATGATTTATATAATGGATTGCAAAATGCTTTTATTAAGTATTCTAAGAAGAATAATGAAGTGGATGGAAATGTAAGTTCCAGTAGTCTTAATTTTATAGATAAGGATACTTTTCAAAATAAATTAAATAAAGAAGATTCAGCTTATGAAGTATTAATGGTTGATATACCAGAAGAAATAGCCGAGCAAATTGAATCTTTAAATTATCGAGGGGTTATTGTTCAAACTAAAAAAAGCCGTGTTTATTATGAGAAAAGTATCGGAGCTAAGGTGTTAGGATTCGTCGGGTCTTTAGGTAATATTAAGACTGGATTATATGGTCTAGAAAAATTTTACAATGATGTTTTAGAAAAAAGTGGAGTTAGTAATTCAAATTTTTTTGCTGAAGTTTTTTCTGATTTAAATCTAAGCTTGGATCAATTAAAAGAAAAAAGTTATTTAAATAATACGAAGAAAGAAGGTGATTTAAATCTAACTATAGATACTAATGTTGAGAAATATTTGAATAATATTTTACAAGAAACTATAAATCAATGGCACTCTGAAAAAATCGGAGGAATTATCATGGATATCAATAATGGGTCTATTTTAGGTATGGATGAATTACCAAGTTTCGATCCTAATAATTACGGGGATGTCGCTGATTATTCTGTATATAAAAATGACTTGGTTTCTGGAGTTTATGAAATGGGGTCAATAATCAAACCTTTAACCGTAGCAGCCGCTTTAGATTCTAAAACAGTAACCGAAAACACTACTTATAATGATGCTGGGACCATCTCTCTTGATGGTTATAAGATTTCAAATTATGACAAGAGAGCTCGAGGGCCAAATACACCACTTCAACAAATTCTTTCTCAATCTTTGAATGTTGGAATTGCTTTCTTAGTAGAGAAGATGGGAACAAATATACTAAGTGATTATTTTCATCGATATGGGCTTGGAGAATATACTGGAATTGATTTACCTAGCGAAGCTGAAGGTTTGGTAGGTAATTTAGATTCTGGAGTTATGGTTGATTCAGTGACGGCTGGATTTGGACAAGGTATTGCGATTACTCCGATTCAGACGATTCGAGCTTTAGCTTCGCTTGGAAATGGAGGTTATTTAGTAACACCACATATAGTTAAAAGTATTAATTATGATAATGGAGATGTTAAGACAATTGTCACTGATACTTCTCCAGAAGTTTTTGACAGCACTACTACAAGTGAAAGAATTACGAAACTTCTAATCAATGTGGTTGATCAGGCTATGCATGTTAAGAATCCTAAATACACCATTGCGGCTAAAACCGGAACTGCTCAAATGGTTGATCCTGCAACAGGTAAATATTACTCAGATAGATATTTGCACTCATTTTTTGGATATTTTCCAGCCACCAATCCTAAATATATAATTTTTCTCTATCAAGTTTATCCAAAAGGAGCTTTATATGCCTCAGAAACTCTAAAGAGTGCTTTTTTTGATTTAATAAATTATTTAGCTACTTACTATGAAGTTAGGCCAGATCGACAAGATTTAGTTAATTTTTAATTTATGTTATAATAATTTTATTAAAAATAAGTTTATACAAATATAATTTATATGGTCAATGTAGTTACTCATAATAAAGATAAAAAGAAAAATAATAGTGCTATTACAATTGTGGTTACTTTATTAGTTATAGTTGGACTTTTAATTGGGTTGAATAAGATTTTAAATAAAAATACTAAAGTAAATACAGCGGTTGTAGAGAAAGTATTAGATAGCTCTTATACTTTAGGATCCGCTGATGCTAAGATTAAGTTAGTAGAGTATGCTGATTTTCAATGTCCAGCTTGTGCAGCTTTCTCTTCAGTGTTCCCGCAAGTTTATAAAGATATTAATAGTAAATATGGTTCGTCCACTTTATCTTTAACTTATAAATATTTTCCATTAGTATCTATTCATAGAAATGCTATTTTAGCAGCACATTCAGCAGAAGCAGCTAGATTACAAGGTAAGTTCTGAGACATTGAACCAATTTTATTTGCTAAGCAAGATGAATGGGGAGAGACTTTAGATGCTAAAAGTAAAATTGAAGGATATGCTCGTGATATAGGATTAGATATGGCTAAGTTCGTGACAGATAGAGATGCTCAACAAACAGAAGACACGGTTAATATTGCTTTAGCAGAAGCGACTAAACTTGGATTAGATCACACTCCAACTATATTTATGAATGGAGTAGAAATGAAAGATTTACAATTATCAGCTAGTTATATTGAAGGAGTGATTGAAAATCAATTAAAAACTTTAGGAGCTCAACCAATAGTATCATCAACTAATAATCAATAATTAAATAAAATATAAAAGAATAAAATTATGGGAATTAAACAATTTTTTACTAAACAAGCTGCTAAATATGCTACTCGTAAGCTTCCAGAAGATCAGAAAGAGATCATTAATGCTTTAGTTAATCAAGATCCAAAGCTTTTTGAAAAGATCGCCAAAGAGACTCAAGAGTTAGTCAAAGCCGGAAAGCCCGAAATGTATGCCAGCTTTGAAGTTATGAAAAAATATCAAAAAGAATTACAAGAGGTAGCAGGGAAGGCAGGGTTACAGAAGACAGTGGAGAGATAGGGAAATGTATTAAGAAATAAATATAATAATAAGTAATATGTTAGGTTATATAGCTTTAGGAATTTTAATAGCAGCTTATGCTTTTCTATATTTTAAAAAAGAAAATGTATTTTTTATAGTAAATTTAATAGCTTCGATAGGACTTTGCATACATTCAATTCTAATTTCTGATATTCCAAATTCTATAGCTAATGGATTTATAGTTTTAGTACTTGGATTAACTATAATTCGAAAGTATAAATAATTTAAAAAATAGAAACATAACAAAAATCTAATGTGTAAGCATTAGCTTTTTGTTTTTAATTCTTTATATTTTGGTGTATAATAGAATAGTAAAGATATGGAAGAATTACAAAAAGAAATCAAAGAGTTTATAAATGAGCGTGATTGAAATCAATTTCATAATCAGTTATTAAAAATATTGGAATAAATATAAAAAATATCTAGTCTGGTAAATGTAAGCTAATAATTTGTAATTAAAACTTCTTGGGTCAATGCTCCATTTCTTGTGTTTGTATGATAATTTGAATTTGTATAATCCTTATCAATTCGGTGAACCTTGTATCCATTATTTTTAATCCAAGCATTTAGTAAATCGTTCTTTTTTTCTTTGTGGGTTAATACATTTGATAAAGCAAATTTTATTTTTCGTTTATCTAAACTGTCTAAAATCGATAATAGCTTTTGCTCTTGTTCGTTGTTCCAACCAGTAAAACCTCGTTTACCGTCATTGTATGTGCCAATAGTTATTAAATACGGCGGATCGCAATAAACAAAATCATCTTTGCCAAGTACAGAAAAATCAAATTTATCAAAATCCACTTTGGTAAAAATAATTTTTTTACTATTGAGGGCATTTATGAAATCAATAAGATTTTTCTTGATATTCGCATTATAACGACTACGGTTTTTACCAAAAGGCGTGTTAAATTTATGGTCGCTATTAAATCTGATTTGATGGTTGAATGAAAAAAAGGTTAAAACCAAAAGATCAAGTGGATTTTTATTTTTATTATATTGCTCACGCAATTTTCCATAACCTGCCATGTTAGTAAGCGATAAATCAAATTTTTTGATTGTATTATCAATGTATTTCAAAATTTCATTTTCAGGTTTTTTCGTCAAGAGTTGAAATATATCAATTAAATAAATCAAATTATCGTTTAATATAATTTCATTGGCTTTTATATTGATACCTACATTCGCTCCGCCGGCAAACAAATCAACAAAACAATTTATCTTTTGAGGGAATAAAGGAAAAATTTGCGGTAAAATTTTATATTTGCCACCGATATAATTTAATGGTGATTTGATAAAATTCGCCATAGTATTAAGTCCAAAAATCAATTAAGCGAGTAATTGCATCCTTAAAGATTTCTGGTGCTTTAATTCCAAGTATCAAATCGCCGTTTTTACTCAGAACAAAACCGACTTGAATTTCAAATTTTTCTGCTTTATCAATTCCGCCATACAAAACAACAGTACGAATAATTGAAAAGTTAGGATAATTTGGCTTTATATACAAATTCTCAAAAGCATCAAAGAGCGATATCTGATCAATTCCAGTAAGTTTATTTTTATACATTTCGCCCTCAATATTCACGACTTGTTTTCGTAGCATATCTAAAATTGTCAAGTCTGGCAGATTGATAATTTTAGATTTGTCACCTGCTTTGTATTTTTCTCGGTCAATATATTTTTCAATGGTAATGTGTTCGCCCGTAGAAGCTAAAAAATAACCTCGCTCACTGCCAGCGTGATTTTCATAAATTGAATAACCTTCCGTAAAACTCTCAACTACCAGATGAACGAAAATCGTGCCAAGTTTTTCGCCGTCTTTATCATATTTCCAATATTCTTGATGTGGTTTTGGCTGTGGAACAGACAAGGCATCTAATGAAATTCTGATTTGGTTGGCTATAAGAATAAACTTGTTCTTATAGCCTAGATGTTTCTGTGATAAGCCGTGTTTCGTAATTACAATTTCTTTGTTCCAGCCAAGTTTGCGTAATGTTGCTGAAATAATGCTTAAAGCTCCAATATTTGGGTCGTGTGATAATCCGCCAGACTTAAATAAACGACCTGAGATTAAAATTTTATCGGTAATTTTTGTTATCTCAATCGGCACGTTACCTTTTGGCGGTTTTCGCATTGAGTTTTTGTAGTTAATCAATTCATCAACAGACGAAAACGGCTTAAAAATTTTGTCATCTAACTTTTTTCCCACAATCTCAACGCCGTTTGTTAAAAGCATTTTTGTGCCAAAAATATTAGTTTCGGTCGGCGTTTCTTTTTGATCAATTTGCAAGTTGTAAAGCATAACCTTGTGAACAGACGAATAAAAACTTTCCAAATAGACAAACTTTGAACACCTTTGATAAACGCCAGTGTTTCGGCTTTCACTATCATCGGTTTTAGTTTCCTCTATCGCATAATCTGGTTTATCGGTAGTTGGGTTAGGTTCTTTGTTTTGATAAAAAACCAGAAAATCTACGAAACTTGAATAGCCACTAACTGTTTTGATATAGATTTTGTTAATACGATTACAGCGAAAACCCGTTAATTCGTAGGTAAAAGAAAATTTGCCATTTTCTAAAATAGGTAAAATTCGTAAATTATCAACAAATCCTGAAAATTTATTATCATTGGCAAATTTTTCCAGAATTTGCCTCAAAACTTCAAGTTTTGGGCGTTCTTCGGTCAATATCCACAGATTTTTTGATTTATCCTCGTTCATTACGCCTAATTATAGCATAATAACAGGTTAAACTTTGCGGTTATGGTATAATTTTTATATGAGTAGAGGGTACATAAATCAAATCTATAATAAAGATTGTGTAAGTGGTATGACCGACTTAATTCAATCTGCCATAACTGTTGATTTGGTTGTCGCTGACCCACCCTATGTTATTTCCAGAGAGTCAAATTTTCATACAATGAAAGACCGTAAGAACGCAAGAACTGGAACTGCATTTGGTGCTTGGGATGAAGAATTTGATAATAGCAACTGGATTGAGAAATCTTTTAGCGTGTTAAAAGACGGTGGCTCGCTGATTGTGTTTAATGACTTCAAAAAAGTTTCTGACATTATTGCGATTGCTACAAAGTTTGGATTTGAATTCAAAGATGTAATTGTTTGGGAAAAAACGAATCCAATGCCTCGCAATCGTGATAGACGATATGTACCGTCATTAGAGTTAATGATCTGGTTTGTCAAAAAACAAAAAGCAAAATGGACGTTCAATCGACAGGACAGTTCTTATCAAAGCCCCGTAATGCGATATGCGTCTGAAAGTGGCGGTGCGTTTAAGCGTTATCATCCTACTCAAAAGCCCATTAAATTGATTGAGGAAATAATAAGAATCCATAGTAATTCAGGTGATTTGGTTCTTGATCCATTTATGGGTTCAGGAACAACAGCGATATCTGCATTAAACGCTGGTCGTAATTATGTTGGTTATGAACTGGATAAATCATACTTTGATGTTCTTACAAATCGCATAGCAGAACACACAAGCAATCATTCAAAAAGAGTTCTTATTGAAAAAGATGATTTTCCAGATATTAAAGTAAAGGTTGCACAGAAATCTTTATGGCAAAGTTATTAGTCATTAATTATTTTTTTTATTCCTTTCAGTTTTGGTCGGTTATTTTGTGAGATTTTTTGTTGAAATAAAATACCTAGAAAAATATTTAGTTTCTTTCTTCCCTTTAACTCCAAAATCTGCTATATTTAATCAAAATATGTCTTTATCTATTGGTATAGTTGGTCTGCCGAATGTTGGAAAGTCCACACTCTTTAATGCTTTAACTAAAAATTGTGTCCCAGCGGAAAATTATCCGTTCTGCACTATTGATCCATCGGTTGGTATAGTTGAAGTAGCTGATGAGCGACTTTATGCCTTAGCCAAAATGAGTAATAGCAAAAAAACCATCCCAGCCATTGTCGAGTTCGTAGATATTGCAGGACTGGTCAAAGGGGCAAGTGAGGGAGCAGGACTTGGTAATAAATTCTTACAACATATTCGTGATACCGATGCCATACTAGAAGTAGTGCGAATCTTTGAAGATGATAAGCAAATCCATGTCGAGAATAGAATTGATCCACTGCTTGATATACAGATAATCAATTTAGAATTAATCTTAGCAGATATTGCCACAGCCAATAAAAGACTTGAAGCAATTGAGAGAGATGTGAAAAAAGGAGATAAAGTTGCTATTAAATTTAAAGAAGCCATGCTAAAAATCAAAAAGTGTCTTGAAGAAGATAGACTTGCGAATAGACTTATTGTAGAAAATAGATTAGACGAAGAAGAAATAAAATTAGTAAAAGAATTACATCTTATAACTATGAAGCCAATACTATATGCCTTAAACAAAAAAGCTGGAGCCAAAAATCTGGATGAGATAAATGATACAAGATATGAAGAGTTGATGAAATATTTTAAAGAGAATAATTTTAATTATTCTAAAATAGATGCGAAAGTGGAAGACGATTTAAAAGATTTTGAAGGAGAGGAAAAGGAATTAATGCGAAGCGAACTCGCTAACGGTGTCGTTGATGACGGGATTAAAGAATTAATAAATGAGAGCTATAAGATGTTAGGACTTGAGACTTATTTCACCACTGGTGAAGACGAGACTCGTGGTTGGACTATTAAAATTAACTCAACCGCACCTGTCGCAGCATCTGCTATACATACTGATTTTCAAAATAAATTTATCCGAGCTGAAGTTGTGGCCTGCGAAGATTTACTTTCAGCTGGTAGCTATAAAGTCGCTCGTGAGAAAGGTCTAGTGCGAACCGAAGGTAAAGAATATATTGTGAAAGATGGAGATGTGATAGAGTTTCGGATATAAAGTAAAAACCTAAACATTGTTGAGATGATGGTCAAAGTTATGGAGGTTCTTCTATTTTAAAATCTGGTTATGCTGGCATACGAACTGATTTTATGGATGTGGATTTTGATAATTATAAGATAGTAGAACAATAATATGTATTTGATTTAATACCTAATTTATGATATTATTTATTTCTAAATAAAACTTATGAAAAAAGACATTCACGGACCGTATTTTGTAGAAGCAGTAGCTACTTGTGCTTGTGGGGCTAAATATATTGTAGGCTCAACCCAAGAGAAATTAGAAGTTGAGATCTGTTCAGCTTGTCATCCATTTTACACTGGACAAGAGAAAGTCTTAGATACTGCGGGACGAGTAGATAGATTCAAGAAGAAAATGGCTCAAGCTACCGTTAAAAAGTCTACAAAAAAGGTAACTAAAAAAGCTTAAATATTTTAAATAGAACATTCGTGAATATTTTTTGCGAGTGTTTTTATTTTGGAAATGTAATATAATAATAAAAATATGACTTATAGAGATGAAGATTTTAAAAATAATGATAAGACAAAATACACTTATCCTGCATATGAAGACCTCTTAAAAAAAGAAGTGGAGGCTAATTTGCTATTGTCTGATGAAGAAATGAAAGAAATAGCCGAAGAAGAAATTAAAAATATAAATATTCAAAAAGAAAATCTTTGGCAAGAAATGAGCGCAATTCTTGATAAGGATAAAGAGGAAGAAGAAAAACCTAAAGCCTTAATCTTAGAAATTGCTTCTGGAGCTGGAGGAGATGAATCATCACTTTTTGCCGCCGAGCTTGCGCTTATGTATCAAAATTTTGCTTTAAAAAATAAATGTAGCTTTGAAAAATTAGATGAATCAATCTCGGATGTTGGTGGATATAAAGATGTATCTTTTGAGATTAAAGGAGTAAGAGCTTGGGATATATTTAAATATGAAATGGGTGTACATCGTGTGCAACGTGTGCCAGATACAGAGAAGAATGGCCGAGTGCATACTTCAACAGTGACAGTAGCCGTCATGCCAATTCGAAAAATAAAAAAGATAACTATTAATCCAGCAGATATTGAAATGGAGACATCACGAAGTGGTGGCGCAGGCGGACAAAATGTAAATAAAGTTGAAACGGCTGTTCGAATTATTCATAAGCCCACAGGGATTGCTGTTAAATGTACAGTCGAAAGAAGCCAGTTAAAGAATCGGGAAAAAGCGATGGAAATGTTACAAGCCAGACTTGAGCAGATTGAAGAAGAAAAATTTGCTCAAGAAAACTCTGACAATAAAAGAGATCAAGTTGGAACTGGCGATAGGAGTGAGAAGATTAGGACTTATAATTATCCGCAAGATAGGATTACCGATCACCGAATTAAAGAATCTTGGCACAATTTGCCTAAAATCATGTCTGGCGAAATGGGGGAAATAGTTGAAGCCCTTCAAAATTATAAAGGTGAATGAGGAAGTGAGGAGGAGGAATAATTATCAAATTTCTTATTTTTAGAGAAAATTATTTTCTTAACATTCAATTCAGAAATTTGTTATAATAGAATTATGAAAATATTAGTAGTCGAAGATAATCCTAAATTAAATGAGGCAATTATGCTTTATCTAGAAGAAAATGAAGTTGAGGTAGAAGCTGCTTTTAATGGTGTTCAAGCTATATCTAAAGTGAAAGATTTAAAGAAAGCTGGCTTTGAATACGATGTAATCATAATAGATAGAATGATGCCAATGAAAGATGGGATTGAAGCTATGCGAGAGATTAAAAATATGGGAGTAGAGAGTGGATTTATTATTTTAACGGCTAAAGATACAGTTGATGATAAAGTTTTTGGTTTAGCCGCTGGAGCGGATGACTACATGATTAAGCCATTCAATGTTAAAGAATTAATGGCTAGGATTCATTCTATATATAGAAGAAATCTTCAAAAAAATAATTTAAATTATAACCATAGTAATAGTTATAAAGGTTTTCAACCTAAAGAGCTTATTCATAAAAATGATAATTTAGATTTTATTTTAAATTTAGATAATAATGAAATTGTCATAGACAAAGGTAAAAATACTGAGAAAGTAATCACCTTAACTAATAAAGAAGCTAATATTTTTGGAATACTTTTACAAGCTAATAGTAATATTGTTAGTAAAGAAGATATTTTAGTAAAGATTTGGAATGAAGATACTATTCCAAATTCTCGTTTTGTAGATGTCCATGTTCATAATTTGCGAAATAAATTATTAAAGAATAATTTTTGCGGTAAGATTGAAACATTGAGAAATTCAGGTTATAAGTTAGTTTTTAATTAATCTAATTAAAAAAATGAAAATTAAACTTTCTTTTAAAAATTTATTTACAGCTACTAGATTTCGCTTAGATTTAATTGCTGGAATATTTGTAATTTTTATATTGTTTACTTTTTCTTATATAGTTTATAATTTATTAACCGAAGATATTATTTTTCAAATTTCTCCAGTTTTTCGGTATTTAGAAAATCAGAATAATTTTAATCCAGGTAGTTTTTTTGGAGATTTGCAAAAACAAACTTTATTTTTATTGGTCGTCTCAGATACTATTATTTTCATAATTTCAATGGTCTTTTTTGATCGTATGGTTAAAAGAATGCTTAAGCCAATTGAATATGTAACTAAATTACAGCAAAGTTTCGCTTCAAATGTATCTCATGAATTACGGACACCGTTATCAATTATGAATATGCGAGGAGAAATATTAATGAGTAAAATTAAAAAGGGAGAAAACAAAAACGATATTATAGATAATAATTTTATTCCAGAATTCAAAGAAGGGGTTTCAGTTATTTTAAGTGAAGTTAGTAATTTAAGTAATATCTTAGATGACTTATTATTTGAAGCTAGAATTAAATATTCCGAAGACAAAAGTGTGGCAGTAAATATTAATGAATTAAAGGATTTGATTTATAAAGTCTATAATAATCAATCTTATCTTAAATCAAAAGATGTTCGTTTCGAAGTATTAAATAAAATTAATGATTCTAACAAGAGTATTAAAACAAATACTTTACATATCGAGAGAATTTTTAATAATTTAATTTCTAATAGTTTTAAGTTTACAAACTTCGGCTTAGTAAAAGTGATTTTAGAAGAATATAAATTATATAAGAATAACTATTTAAAAATAATAATAGAAGATACAGGTGTTGGTATTAAGGAAGAAGATTTGAAAATGGTTACTAATAGATTTTATCGTGGCAAGAATATTGAAAATGAAGTTTCTGGGAGTGGAATAGGTTTGGCTATAGTGGAAGATATTATTAAGAAATATAATTGAGATTTTAAAATTAAGAGTAAAGAAAATAGTGGTACAATTATAGTTATAAGTAAGATACCGATTCTTTCAAATTAATATGGATATTTTAAAAGAATTTTTAAAAAGTAAAAAAATAGAATTTAGTATAAAGATTGAAGACTTAGAAATAAATAGCGAAGATACTAGCTTATTTAAAATTATCCCAGAAATTATTATTTATCCTAAAAATAAATTTGAGATTGCTGAGCTATTAAAATTCATCAATAATCATCGAGGAGAGAATTATAATCTAGTCTCTAGATCTGCCGGAACAGATATGTCTGGAGGGGCCATTGGAAACTCTATTATTCTATCAATGATAAAATATTTTAATCATATTATTCAGATTAATAAGGATGAGGCTTTCGCTATAGTTGAGCCAGGTGTATATTATCGGGATTTTGAATTAGAAACTTTAAAGCATAACTTATTATTACCAAGTTATCCTGCCTCTCGTGAGATTTGTACTGTCGGGGGAATGGTAGCCAATAACTCCGGAGGTGAGAAAAGTTTAATTTATGGAAAAACCGAGAAATATATTTTAGAGCTAGAAGTTGTCTTAGTAAATGGAGAAATTATTAATATTACACCTTTAACGGAGTATGAGTTAAAGAATAAATTAGATTCTCTAGATAAGAATTCTTTAGAATATAAAATATATAGTAAAGTTTCAGAATTAATTAATAATGAAAATAATCAAACTTTAATTCAAAAGAACAAGCCACAGGTTACTAAGAACTCGGCTGGATATTATTTATGGAATATTTTAAGAGTTGAGAAAGGGGAAAAGATTTTTAATCTAAATAGATTAATTACAGGATCCCAAGGGACTTTAGCTATTATTACGAAGATTAAATTTAAATTAATCACTCCAAAACCGAAATCAATTATGCTTTTGACTTTTATTAGAAATTTGAAAGACTTAGGTAAAGTTCGTGAGATAGTTTTAAAAGGAGCTCCAGAGAGTTTTGAAAGTTATGATAATCAGACTTTTAAAGTAGCGATGAAATTTCTCCCAGCATTTTTAAAGAAAATTTTTAAAAGAAATAAAAAAGATAATCGTAAGATAAGTTTTCTAAGATTAGCGATATCATTTTGGCGAGAGTTTTATATGTTGATTACTTTTGGGATGCCAAAATTATTTTTAATTACTGAATTTACTGGAGATGATATTAACGAGATTAAGGAAAGAGCTAAGAGGATTGAAGTTGAGTTGAGAGAGAGTTTTTTAAAGGGAAAGATTAAATCCAGATTAATAGAAAGTGATTTTGAAAAAGAGAAATATTGAACCATACGAAGAGAGAGTTTTAATTTATTAAGACAGAAAGTCCGTGGTTATCACACAGCTCCATTTATTGATGATATTATTGTAAGAGGGGAAAAATTAGAAAGCTTTTTAATTGAATTAATTCCAATTTTAAAGAAATATAAATTACTTTATACTATCGCCGGACATGTTGGAGATGGGAATATTCACATTATACCTTTAATGAATTTTAATAACAAAAGTATAATTAATAAAGATATAGAAATAATTAGAAATTGTAGTCAGGAAGTTTACAATTTAATTCATAAGTTTAAAGGTTCAATTACTGCTGAGCATAACGATGGCTTAATTCGGACTCCATTTTTATATGAAATGTATGATAAAGAAATATTAAAAATGTTTAGAGAAGTTAAGAATGTTTTTGATGAAAGAAATATTTTAAATCCGAATAAGAAAGTACCGAAGTTTGATGATTTTCAGAAAGAATTTGAAAATAATTTAAAATATTTAAAGTTTAGAGAGCAAGAATAAATAAAAATAAAAGCCAGCATTTTATTGCTGGCTTTTTAATTTTTTTTTCTTTATCTATTGCGACCTCGTTGGGCGCGACGGAGTTTTTTCTTTGATTTCTGATTAGCTTTTTTAGTCTCAGCTAATCTTTTATCAAAGTCAATCTCTCTACCATTGGAATCAATTATTTTTTTCGCACAGAGGTCGATAATATCTCCAGGAAATAGGTGACTACTCCACCATTTCCCAAGATAATTCATGTAGATTTTTTGATCTACAAGTTTTCCTCTTCGGTTGGCAATTGGGAGCCCTAACTCTTCTGCTTTTACTCCCCAATCATTAAGTTTAGGAAGAAAATAGGCAAGAGATTGGCCTTTTTCTACCACATAACGACATTTCTCAACCGAGCCCCAATCGGAGTAGTTAGAGAAATGAATCGGAGATAGCATGCCGTTTCCACAGGCGAGAAAGACAGTGTCTTTCTTACATGGGTCATTAACTATAATGATAAGCTCGTTTTTAAACTTACCACCATAGGTTTTACCATCTCCAGACAAAACTTTTTCCACTTTACCAGACCCAAAAACGAATCTGATATTCTTCTCATTAGTCACACATTGATAATGTGACATAATATTTTTGGTTAAAAGTTTACGATACTTTTGAACCAGGGCTTTTTGTCCGACGGTATCATTTTTTTCACCGAGATTATGGAATTCCTGTAAAGGAAATCCAATGGTGAAAGTCGTATCTATTGGCTTTACATCCCATATGGGGCTTTTTTCTTTATTTTTACAAGCAAAGAAAAAAGTTGATATTACGGCAATACTTAAAATAAAAAAAATTTTTTTCATTTTTTATATATTTAATTGGTTAATAGAGACTTCAGTTCTAAAAACTCTATTAACCAATTAAAAGGAGTTAAAGAACAATAATTTTCATATATTATCATAATATATTAAGGTTGTCAAGCAAAAAGTCTTTATTTTATATGTTAAATTTAAATTATAATTATATGAAAAATGTAGCTATTAATGGTTTTGGAAGAATTGGGCGAGCTTATTTAAAATTAGTCTTGAGTGATAAAGTGGTAGAAGAGAATTTAAATATTGTGGCAATTAATGATCTGGGTGATTTAGATAATTTAATTTATCTTTTAAAGTATGACACAGTTTATCGTCGTGATATTTTTAAAAGCATATCTAGTAGAGTGGTGAGTGATAATGAGAAATATTTAGTAATTGAATTTATTGATAATAGTAAAAAAGAAATTCGATATATTTCGGAGAAAGATACTAGTAAATTTATTCAAAATAAGATCTGAGGTAATTTAGGAGTAGATATTGTAGTGGAGTCTACTGGATTATTTATTAGTGCGGATAAAGCTTATTTTCATATTGAAGCTGGGGCTAAGAGAGTGGTAATCACTGCTCCTACGAAAGATTTAAAAGATGCGAAGCGAGTAGCCGACACAGTCTTAATGGGAGTTAATGAAGAATATTTAAAGAAAAATATAATCACTAGTAATGCTTCTTGTACCACTAACTCTATTTCTCCGGTAGTGGCTATTTTAGATGAGACTTTAGGAATTGAGAAAGCAGTTCTTAATACAGTTCATTCTTATACTGCTTCGCAAAAAATTGTCGACGGTCCAGATAATAAGAATTGACGATTAGGTAGAGCTGGAGCTCAGAACATAATTCCTTCAACCACTGGGGCGGCAATTGCTTTAACTAAAGCCTTTCCTAAATTAGATAGTTTATTTGACGGTATTTCAATCCGAGTTCCAACTGTAGCTGGAAGTATTGCTGATCTTACTTTTGTTGCCAAAAGAGACACCACAGTTGAAGAAGTTAATCGTATTTTAAAAAATGCTTCCCAAACTGAGAAGTGAAAGAAATTATTAGCCGTGACCGATGAACAATTAGTTTCTTCAGATATTTTAGGATTAAGATTTGCTAGTATTGTGGACTCCTTAAACACTAAAGTAGTCGGTGGAAATCTAGTAAAGGTTTTAGCTTGATATGATAATGAGATAGGATACACTAATACTTTAGTAGAGCATACGATGAAAGTAGCAAAAATAATTTAAGTTTATGAATTGGCTCATACCTTTATTTATTTTAATATTTTTTGAAGGTATCGCTGATATTTTAGCTAAGTATTGGTCATTAAGGGGGGGGTGATGGTTTGCAATGTTAGCCTTAATTGCTTACTTAGTCGCTAATTCTTTTTGGTTATTTGCTTTAAAAAATGGATCTGGCTTAGCAAAAGGGGCAGTGATATTTTCCATATCTTCAGCCTTAGTCGCTATATTACTCGGAGTGTTTTTATATAATGAAGATTTAACTAAGATTCAATATTTAGGAATTTTATTTGGTGTAATTTCGCTTATTTTAATTTTTTGAAAATAGTCATATTTTTTATAGTATAATAAAAGTATATAAATAATATTAATTATGAAGATATATTTAGCTACAGATCATGCCGGATTTGAAATGAAAGAAGCGGTTAAGCTTTATTTAGAAGTAGAGAAAGATAATCTCTTAAAAAGCTTAACTAAACTTGGAAAAGTTATTCAAGATATAGAGATTGTGGATATGGGAGCTTATAAATATGATGAAGGAGATGATTATCCAGAGTTTATTTCAGCAGCTGCTGGAGCTTTGTCTTCGGATATTTATTTAGGGAATCAAGAGAATCGAGGAATTATTTTAGGTGGATCCGGTGAAGGTGAAGCTATGGTGGCTATGAAATATACGGGAATAAGAGCTGGAGTAATTAATAATGAAAATATGGACTTAGTAAAATTACTGCGAGAACATAATAATGCTAATATTATATCGTTAGGAGCAAGATTTATCAGTACAGAATTTGCCAAAGAGGCAGTGAAGATATTTCTCTTAACTAATTTTGTAGAAATGAAAGATGGCAAGAAAACCAGACATAAAAGAAGAATTGATGAGATAGGGGAAATTGAAGAAGAGGAGATTGGTAAAGTTTCTAAAGATGCCCTTGAGGAATTGTCGATTTTTGAATCGATGCGAAATGAAGTCAAAGATAATTAAAATATGATTATTATTCCAGCTATTTTAGAAAAGGATTTCTTATCAATTGAGAAAGATTTAACCAAATTAAGTAATTTAAAAGAGAAATATGGTTTAGATTTTCAAGTTATACAAATTGATATTGTTGATGGTAAATTCGCTAATAATCAGACTTATCTTTTCCAAAATATAGATGAAGTAGAATTTGAACAAGTTAGATTAGAATTAATTAACTTTAGTCGATATTTTGAGATTGAATATCATTTAATGTGTGAAGATCAATTGGAATATTTTAAAAAAGTTGTTGATCTGGGAGCGAAGAGAGTGGTAATTCATACTGATAATCTGAATAATATAGATATAATTGAAACTATCATCGAGATAGCTAATAATAGAACTATTGAATTAATTATCACTAGTAAATTAAACTTTATGGAAGATAATAAAGAAAAGATTACTGAATTTCTCTCAACTTATACTGAAATTGATTTACAAATTATGGGAATAGATAATTTAGGATTACAAGGGCAGGTTTTTAATACGAAATGTTTAGAATTAGTTAAATATTTTAAAGATATAAAAGGTCTAGAAAATTTAAAAATACAAATTGATGGTGGAGTTAATCAAGAGACTATTACTGAAATAACTAATTCTAAAGTCGATAAAGTAGTAGTTGGATCATATCTAATGAAATATGACGATGAAGAATTTGTTAGAAATTATAAAAGTTTGAGAGTATAGGAAATACTTTATTATGCTATAATTTAAGGATATGAAAACTTTAACTCAAAATGAAGTTGAGGCCTTAAACCGTGTTAAAGAAGATGTAGAAATAACCATTGATGGTAAATTTCAAGATTTTAATAGTTTAGTAAAGAAACAATTGAAATCTTTAGCTTCTATTATGATTGCTTTATATTTCAAATCCTTAAATCATAATCCTAAAAATCCCAATTGGGCTAATCGAGATCTAGCATTTTTTACTAATAATTATAGTAATATTGTCTCAAATATCGTAAAAGTTCATGCTGGATATGATGAGTTCCAGAATTTAGAAAAGTATTTAAAGGAGAATTCTTTTTTAAAATCTGAGAATACTTTTGGTGATGCCATTGGACATTATGTGGTAGCTCGCGAGTCTAACACTCATCATGAGAGATTCTTTTATGTGGTAGTTTCAGGATTAGATCTTTTAAATAATATTTCAGCTTTAGAATTTATTTTAAAAAATAATATGCGAAGAGTAATAATCTTAGCTTATACCAATAAAGAAGAAGAGGAGGTGAATAAAGAAAATAAATTAAATGGTCGATTGATTAATTTAGGATTTGATACTTTAGTGGTTGACGGAATTAATCCTGTAGCCATCTGTGAAGCAATTTTATATGCTAAGAAAATAGAAAAACCAAGTGTAATTTTAGCTAATTTAAATTAAAAATATGTTAGAAAAAGATTTATTTAATAAAGGAATTCCAAAATCTCAAAATATGATTGAGAATAGTTTTTTAACTTTAGCTAATTTTCAGGATGAGAATAACACAATTCTAAAAGTCGATAATTTAGAAGAAACAGTTCGTAATGTTAAGCATATTTTCCGAGCCGAAGAAGCTCTTCAGATCTCAGCAATTATTTCTAAAGAAAGATCTCAAAATGTTTTCTTAATTAACGAAGCTTATAATGATAATTTAAAAAATAACAGTACTTCTTTAATGGATAATTTCTATAAATTATATGCTGGATTAAATAAAGTTATTCTAAGAGATTATAAAAATATAAATGTTTCTATTTTAAATATGCAATGTCCATTAGTTCACGAGGAGAATAGTTTAGAAGAGGATTTGTATTTGCCGAGTTTAGAAACGACTAATGATATAGCTATTTTAAGAAATTTAGGAGGAGTGAATATTTTCTCTCCGGCTGATGCAATTCAAGCCGAGTATTTATTAAAAGTCGTCGAGAAAGATTTATTTAAAAAAGATAAAAGTAATTTCTCTTATTTTAAATTAATTAGTAGTCAAAGTCCGATAATTTATGATAGGAATTATTTTGAAAAAGATGGTCATATTAAGGAATGGTCTCCTATTCCGGAGATTATTTATATGTCACATAATTTAGAAGCTAATTATACTGTGGGGATTATTGCTACAGGTCCAATTCTTTATAATGCTATTTTAGCGGCGAAAGATTTAGAAAGTAATGGTTATAAAGTTCAAGTTATAAATATTTCTCTAATCTCTTCAAACAGTGAATATGTAAATAGTAAAATAAAAGAGTATTTGAATAATTTCTGTGAAAATAATAAGAATATTCTTACAGTTGAAGAACATTCTAAAGTTGGAGGAATCGGCAGTTTAGTCTCCGAAATTATTGCTCAAAACAAAAGCTATACTACGATTAAAGTCGAAAGTTTAGGAATTGAAGATAATCTTTCTCCAAGAAATATTATTAGTAAAGCCGAAGAGTTGAGTGGATATTAAAATTAATCTAATTGTGTTATATTTCCATAATTATTATGAGTGATTTTGATTTTAAAATTATTAAAAAATCTATTGAAGCTCCGCTTGCTAGAGTCGGAATTATTCACACTCCACATGGAGATATTGAGACTCCAGCTTTTATTCCAGTTGGAACTAAAGCTACCATTAAAAGTATCTTGATTGAGGATTTTGAAAAATATGTTGGAGCGGAAGCTCTGCTATCTAATACATATCATCTTTATCTTGAGCCAGGCGAAGAGATTGTTAAGTCTCAAGGCGGATTCGCTAAAATGATGAATTATAATGGGCCAACTTTTACAGATTCGGGAGGGTTTCAAGTATTCTCACTCGGTGCGGCGATGGGAGTTGGAGTATCGAAAATATCTAAAAGAGAGGATTTAACTAATGAGAATATCGAAAAGAATTTGGAAAATAAAAATAATAAATTTAAGAATTTTATTTTAAAAAATAAATATTTATTTTTAGAATTATTAATCTCTCTAATGGTTGGGTTTATAGTAAGGGCCAATAGTGTAGATATGAATTTACTTTTAAATAGTGTGATTATGATTACTATTTTCTTAATAATTGATAATTTATTTTTCAAAAAGTATCGCTTAAAAGATAAATTATTATTTAAAGAGTTAGAAAATAAAGCAAAATCTCTAGTAAAGATAACCGAGAATGGAGTCGAGTTTCGAAGTGTTTTTGATGGGTCGAAACATTTCTTTACTCCTGAGAAGTCAATGGAGATTCAACATGATCTTGGTGGAGATATATTTTTCGCTTTTGATGAATGTACTTCACCCTTAGCAAATTATGATTATCAAGTGGAAGCTTTAAATAGAACTCATCGTTGAGCGAAGCGGTCTTTAAAAAGGCATCTGGAATTAGGGAAAAGTACAGCTACTGGAGAAA
This sequence comes from uncultured Candidatus Saccharibacteria bacterium, assembly GCA_964635125.1. GTDB lineage: Bacteria > Patescibacteriota > Minisyncoccia > Phycocordibacterales > UBA5272 > UBA5272. Next base: position 227,790 of record CAZWMQ010000001.1, read on the forward strand.
ATCAAGCTCTCTATGCCGTAGTTCAAGGTGGAAAGTTTGACGAGCTTCGTAAAGAAAGTGCCAAAGTCTTAAGTGAAATGCAAGTTGCTGGAGTAGGGTTTGCTGGATTTGGAATTGGCGGGAGTTTTACGAAAAAAGATATGGCAAAAACCGTTAAGATTGCTACTGAAAATCTTCCAGAAGATAAACCAAGGCATCTTTTAGGAATTGGAGAAATCGAGGATTTATTTTTAGGTATTGAATATGGAATTGATACTTTTGATTGTGTCACTCCAACTCGGATCGCTAGGAATGGTACCATCTATACCAAGAATGGAAAAATTAATTTATTTAATGCTAAATACAAAAAGGATTATAGCCCAATTTGTGATGATGAAAGTTGTTATACTCATCAATACACTAAGAGTTATTTAGCACATTTATTTCGCTCGCATGAAATGATTGCCTCAACCATTGCCTCAATTCATAATTTACATTTTATTGTGCATTTAGTGAAAGATATTCGGCAAAGCATATTAGAAGATAGATTTTTAGAATTTAAAAAAGAATATCTTAAGAATTATAAAAACAATTAATATAGACATTTCAAATTTATGTGATATAATAAAGTTGGTTCTTTAATTTTAATTTTTCACCTATTAAAAACTTCAAAATGAAAAGATTATTTTTTTATTGTACCCAATCCACAAATTGTTTCGAAACAATTTTTGATTACGAAAAAGCTAAATTAGAAATTTATTTCAGTGGTACCCCTAAAGTTAATAATATATTAACTTTAGAATCTGAAGCAGCAGCTATTGCTGCCAGGCAGTACTTAAAGTGTCAAAATTTTAAGTATATGAAAAGTCTAAATTGCCTTGATTTCGGGAATTTAGAGATTCTACTTTCAGAAAAATCTTATGTAAAATCTTTAATTTTTCTTTCTAAAAATTTATTGCCCCAAAAATTTTTAAGAAGAGAGCGGATTTATGTTTCTGGTTATAAAGATTTGATATTGTGGAAAATTCTTTCTAATAGAAATTTAAATTTCAATTTAGTTTAAAATGATTGAAACCTCTTTCTAAAAAAGGGGTTTTTTTTATTTTAAGAACCTTCAAAAAGTGTTTATTATTTGTTATTATAATAAAATGATAAAAAACCCTACGAAATTTAAAATTGAAAGTAAGCTATCTCCAGCGGGAGATCAACCTAAAGCCATCTTGGAAATTGTAAAGACTTTAGAAAAAAGTAAAACTAATAAAACCAAGATTACTTTGTTAGGTGCAACCGGAACAGGAAAGACTTTCACTATGGCTAATGTTATCGAGAAGCTTCAAAAGCCAACTTTAGTGATTGCTCATAATAAGACATTAGCTGCACAGCTTGCTCAAGAGTTTAAGACTTTTTTCCCGAACAATGCTGTGCATTATTTCGTTTCTTATTACGATTATTATCAACCCGAGGCCTATATACCGAGAACCGATACTTATATTGAAAAAGATGCTCAGATTAATGAAGAAATTGACAGATTAAGACATGCTTCTACTCAATCTTTATTAACTAGAAATGATGTAATTATTGTTGCATCTGTATCTTGTATTTATGGATTAGGTTCTCCAATTCAATATGAGAAAGTTAATCAGAGATTATCAGTTGGAGAGAAAGCTTCTAAAGTTGAACTAATGAAAAAGTTTGTCGAGATTCATTATGAAAGAACTAATGCTGATCTTATCCATGGAAAGTTCCGAGCTATTGGCAATCGGATTGATATTATGCCAATGAGTGAGACAATAATGTTACAGATTGAGATCATTAATGGAATAATCTCAGAGTTAACCTTGATTGATCCAGTCTCAATGCGAGAGATTAAGAAAGTTCAAGAATATTTTATTTACCCTGCTAAGCATTTCATAGCCGACGAGATCACTAGACAAGAAGCCATTAAATTAATACAGAAAGAATTGAAAGAAAGAGTGAAAGAATTAGAAAAAGAAACTAAGAAGGGAAAAAATAAATTATTAGAGATTGAAAGATTAAAAAGAAGAACTCAATATGATATTTCTAGTATTAGAGAATTTGGCTATTGCTCTGGGATTGAGAATTATTCTAGACATTTCTCTGCAAAGAAGGAAGGTGAAGCCCCAGACACATTACTTGATTATTTTAATATTAATGGACGAGATTTCTTAACTATGATTGATGAATCTCATGTAAGCATTCCACAATTGCGAGGTATGTATAATGGAGATAGAGCCAGAAAGCAGACTTTGGTTGATTTTGGATTTCGCTTACCTAGTGCTAAAGATAATCGTCCATTAAGATATGAGGAATTTGAAGAGAGAGTTGATGAAGTGGTTTATGTTTCAGCTACTCCAGGAAATTATGAAAAAGAAGAATCAGTAAGAATTGTTGAGCAGATTATTCGTCCGACTGGATTAGTAGATCCTAAATTAGAAATTAAGCCGGTAATTGAGAAAGGTAAATATGAGGGTCAAGTTCAGGACTTTATTAATGAATCAGTAAAAGAAATTAAAAACGGCGGTAGAGTTTTAGCCACAACCTTAACTAAGAAGATGGCTGAGGATTTAGCCGAATATTTAAAAGGTAAAAATCTACGAGCTGAATATTTGCATAGCGATATTAAAACTTTAGAGAGAATTGAAATATTAACCAGACTAAGAAAAGGGGAATTTGATTGTTTGGTTGGAGTTAATCTTTTACGAGAAGGCTTAGATTTACCAGAAGTGACTTTAATTGGAATATTGGATGCCGATAAGGAAGGATTTCTAAGGAGTGAGACTTCTTTAATCCAGACGATTGGGCGAGCCGCTAGAAATGTTAATGGTCGAGTTATACTTTATGCTGACCATTTAACTGGATCTTTAGATAGAGCAATTAAAGAAACTGAGCGAAGAAGAAATATACAATTAGCTTATAATCAGGAACATAACATTACCCCAAAGACTATTACTAAGAAAATTCACGATATTACTGAAGAACTTAAAAAAGAGCATGATAGATCAGTAGAATTTAATTTAGCCATTGATGAGAAATTATTTAATCAAAATCCTAAGAAATTAATCAAAATGAAAGAAAAAGATATGGCCGAAGCAGTGAAAAACTTAGATTTTGAGACGGCGGCTATACTTCGTGATGAAATAAATCTGTTAAGAAATAAAATAAATAAAAATACCACCCAATAACTTTTTATAGGATGGTATACAATTTTTTATTAATATTCATAATTCACTAAACCTACTTCTTCTTTCCATTTTTTAAACCTATTTTTAGTGAGTTTTTTCTTCAAAAAGTCACATTTTAAATAATTCGAAGATTTTTCCTGATCTCTTCTTGATTCTTTATTGGAATTAAATAAAATTATTCCAATAATAGTTCCGACAGGATTATCTTTATCAGCGGGAACCGGTTGTAAATGTTTTTCATTTGATTTGTCCCAGTCCCAACAATTGCACTCAAGAATTTCTAAAGCTTGGAGAAATTCTGATGCAGAAAGTACGGGTACATTTCTGTTCATCTCTACAAAACCTTTTTCGGCTTTTTGTCCAAATATTTTTTGTATATTTTCGCATATAGATAAGAAATGTTTACTTGAAACATCTCCATAATTTACACCTCTACCGCTGTAAAAACTTGATCTGGTAGACATAACTGCCTTGTGAATTATTTCAAGAAGTTTTTCTGAAAACATAATTTTGTTTTTAATTTTATGAAGAATTGTTATTTACCAGACATACAATATCAAATTTATTATAGTATGTCAAGGTATTTTAAATGAAATAAATCTGTTAAAAATCAAGAGTAGCCAAAAAAAATAGATAATGTTAGACTTTAATTATACTAATAAAGTATAGAAAATATATGAAAAAGATAGATTTTAAAAACAAAAAGACAACCTGGTGGTTAATTGGTTTATTAATAGTGATTATTTTACTTATTTTATTCTTTAAGAATTTACAAGGTAAGCCTTTCTTTAACAATAGTAATCAGAATAATTTAGTTGATATTGCTAATAGCGAGGATTATTCTAAGTATGAAGGTAGTGCTAAAGCTAGCTTTGAAGGTGATCATAGTTTAGATTTTAAATTTTTACATAAAAATGATATTGAGGTTGTTCAAGGAACAGGTGATCAAGTGAGATGATTTAAATTAGTCAATGCTTCTGGAACTAACGATGTAACTTTATACTTCACTTATGAAGGCGGACGAGGTTATTCTGCAGATGACTATATTAATGAAGTATTTAAGAAAAATAATGCTTCAGTAACTGTGGAGCAAGTTAAATTCACCGATAGTGATTCTCCAGTAGTTCAGCATGTAATTAATGATAATAATAGTGAATATTATGTTGAAGCTTTTCAAGGAGCTGATGGTAGCCCATGGATTGCGATTGTTGAAAATAACAATGCTAATGATAATGATATGGCTAATGTGGCTAAGGATTTAATCCGAAGTTTAGAATTGGTTGCAGTTAAAGCATAATCTAGTAATATTAAATTAAATTTAAAATAAAAATCTCTTTTAGAGTCAAAAGGGATTTTGTTTTTATAGTTTTTGCAGTACTATGATAATAGCTTTTTCAGCAATCTTTTTTATGGATTTTTTTAGAAGTTCGGTATTATCGATTTGTATACCAGTTTCCTCAACTTCTAAATACTCTCCATGAACAGCTATTTGTTGCTGAAGCCAGTCCGTAGCTGTTTTAGGGTTGATAGTGGAATAATTAGTTAATTTCAGCCAAGAGAATTGCTTTAATAATTCCTCACTCATATTTTTTTTAACCTCTTCAAATTCTTCAACTATAATTTCTCCACAACTCGGACTAAATCCGAGCATAAATTTATAAAGATCTTGAAGATCTTTAATGCCAAAAGGCGATACAAATTTTGATTGATAGCAAGAGAAGATTGTTCCAAGGTGAAATTTTCTTTTTTCCATCGCATTTAAATTTTAAAATTAAAAATATTATTTCTTATTAAGAACGATATATTTATACTATATAACATTTATATAGTATATGCCAAGTAAGTTTTCTAGTTTTTGGAAATTAATAAAGAATTATTTTATGTGGCTCTTTACTTTCTATATAAAAATGATATAATTGCGAAATGTCTAAATCTAATTCTAATCAAAAAAATATTAAAATCCCAACCCTATCTTCACAAAATAATTCCAAAGTCAAAGCTAGCGATAAAATTATCGTTCACGGGGCCAAAACTCACAATCTTAAAAATATAAATGTAGAAATGCCGAGGAATAAGATGATTGTCTTCACTGGATTATCAGGATCTGGGAAATCCTCTTTAGCATTTGACACAATCTTTGCTGAGGGCCAGAGAAGATATGTAGAATCCTTATCAGCTTATGCGAGACAATTCTTAAATCAGATGGCGAAGCCAGAAGTTGATGAGATTATTGGACTTTCCCCAGCTATTTCTATTGATCAGAAATCAGCCGGGAGAAACCCTCGCTCAACAGTGGCTACGATTACTGAAATATATGATTATTTAAGAGTATTATATGCGAGAGTAGGTAAGCCATATTGTATAAATTGTGGACATAAGATTGAGAAATTATCCAATGAAGAAATAATTAATTTTATTTTAGAGAAAATTAAAAAGATTGACTATCGGAAATTTGAAAAAGAAATTAAAAGTATTAAGGGAGTGAAATTTTCAAATTTCGGAGTTCGAATATTAGCTCCAATGATTAGAGGGCGAAAGGGGGAATATTATCAATTATTATATGATATGTTAGGAAAAGGATTTAAAGAGGTGGTGATCGACGGGAAAACATATAATCTACGAGATAGAATCGAGTTAGATAAGAATAAAAAACATGAAATATCATTTTTGGTGGATTTTATTTTATTAGACGAATTGAAATTAGTAGAATCTAAAAAAGATGCTTTAATTAGATTATCAGAATCAATCGAGAAAGCTCTATTTGAAGCAGATGGATTGGTAGAGATAGAAATGGTTAATCAAGATGGTGGAGTAGAAAAGTTTATTATGAGTAATAAGTTTGCTTGCTCTAATTGTGGATTTTCTTTTCCAGAGATTGAGCCGAGATTATTTTCTTTCAATTCTCCATATGGAGCCTGTCCAACTTGTAATGGATTAGGAACTAAGGAATTCGGAGGATTAGACGAGTGTCCAGAGTGTCATGGTAAAAGATTAAGAAAAGAAGCTTTAAATGTATTCTTAGGAGATAAAAAGGAAGACAGAGTGAATATTGTAGATTTTACCGATTTAACTATTGAAGAAGCTAAGAGATTTATGGATAGACTTTATGAAATATTTACGAAGAAAGAATTAGAGATAACTAAAGTAGTCTTAAAAGAAATTGGCTCTCGAATTGATTTTATGTTAAATGTTGGCTTAAATTATTTAACTTTAAATCGTAAAGCTGACACTTTGTCTGGTGGAGAAGCTCAGAGAATACGATTAGCTAGTCAATTAGGATCTCAATTGGTCGGAGCTTTATATGTTTTAGATGAGCCAACTATTGGATTACATCAGAGAGATAATGATAAATTAATTCAAACTTTAACTCATTTAAGAGATATTGGAAACACTATTATTGTAGTTGAACATGATGAAGATACTATCTATGCCAGTGATTACATGGTCGATATTGGTCCAAAGGCCGGAGTGCACGGTGGAGAGATAATTGTTTCTGGGTATTTAGATGAATTATTAATCGCTAAAACTAATTCATCAAAGTCAACAACTTTAGCTTATCTGCGAGGTGAGAAAGAGATTGAGATTCCTAAGAAAAGGCGAGATGGTAATGGGGCAAAGATTGTAATTAAGAATGCTAACTTTCATAATCTTAAAAATTTTAATGCGACTATACCATTAGGGAAAATGAATGTGATTACTGGAGTTTCAGGATCTGGGAAAAGTAGCTTTATGTATGGAGTATTATATAAGAATTTACTTGGAAGATTAGAGAGAAAATATCGCACTGCTAAAGTTTATAATTGTGAAAGTGTTACTGGGACTGAATATATTTCAAGAGTGGTCTTAATTGATCAATCTCCAATTGGTAGAACTCCAAGATCTAATCCAGCTACCTATACCGGAAGCTGGACATTTATTCGAGAATTATTTGCGAATACTGAAGAGGCTAAGATTAGAGCCTGATCTCCAAGTAGATTTTCTTTTAATCGAAAAGGTGGACGATGTGAAGTTTGTGAAGGAAATGGAACGATTGCGGTTGAGATGCATTTCTTACCAACCGTTCATGTAACTTGTGATGTTTGTAATGGTAAAAGATTTACCAAAGAAACTTTAGAAGTTAAATATAAAGGTAAAAATATTTATGATATTTTAAAAATGACTGTGGAAGATGCTTTGAAATTTTTTGAAGATATTCCAGCAATATATGATAGAGTAAAGACTTTATATGAAGTTGGACTTGGTTATTTAGAGCTAGGACAAAGTGCAACAACTTTATCCGGAGGAGAAGCACAAAGAGTGAAAATATCTAGTGAACTTTACCGTCGACATACTGAGAAGACTATTTATTTATTAGATGAGCCATCAATTGGGCTACATTATGAAGATGTAAAGAAATTATTAGAGATCTTAAATAAATTAGTTGAGAAAGGTCATACGGTAGTCTTAATTGAGCATAATTTAGATATTATTAAGAACGCTGACAACATTATTGATATCGGTCCAGAAGGTGGAATTCATGGAGGTAAATTAATGGCCACCGGGACACCTGAGTATGTAGCTAATATAAAAGAATCTTTCACCGGACAGTATTTAAAGAAAGTTTTAGCTAGAAGTAAACAAAGTAAGAAATAATTATTTTTGATGGTATAATATTTATATAAATAAATATATATGAAAAATAAAAAAAGATTAATTATTTTAGTAGTATTATTAATAATTTTAATAGGGTTATTTCTAATAGGTAAAAATAAAAACAAAAGCAATAATATTAATAGTCCAAGTCAAAATACAAGTAATACTCAAGTAGATAATTTTGATAAAGAATTAGTGACTGGAATGGGAAATGAGCCAGGGTGGTTAATTAAAATAAATGGGCATATTCCTTACCAAGAAGAAGTTATATCTAATATGACTTTGGATTACGGAGATTCTCTTTGGTCCGGAGCTTTGAGTTTGGTAAAGCAAGATAGCTATAAAAGTGGTTTTCAATATAAAGGAAGTGTTCATGAGATTGTTGAGAGTAAGGTATCTTCTACTACTAAAAATATAATAGTATCTCTTAAAAAAGAAACTTGTCATGATGATGCAGATAAAGTTCATAATTATAAGATAGAGCTAAATTTTAACGGAGTAAAGACTTATAAGGGTTGTGCAGATGTATTAGAGTAATCAGTATAAAATAATATAAAACAAAAACACTTTCAAAGATAAAAGTGTTTTTTGTTTTTATGGGGATTTATGATATAATTTTTTTGTTATTTTTATAGTTTTATATATAAAATATAAAATAGATTTAAAAACAAATATGCGTCGGTGGAATTAGCGTCAATTTACAGATGTAAATGGTCGCGCTATCTTTTATCAGGGCGACAATAAACAATCCTGATAATTTTGAAAATTAAATATGCGTCGGTGGTAGAGTGGTCAATTACAACAGACTGTAAATCTGTCGCCCTTCGGGCTCCGTTGGTTCAAATCCAACCCGGCGCACACATAGTTAAATAAGAAATCATGTCATCAATATTCACTAAAATTATAAATCGAGAGATTCCAGCGGATATTTTCTATGAGGATGATAAATATATTGCGATCTTAGATATTAATCCAATTCGAGATGGGCATATTTTGGTAATTCCTAAAAAAGAAACAGATTATATTTTAGATCTGTCTGAAGAAGAATATTTTGATCTAATGAAAATGTCTCGTAAAGTCACCGAGAAATTAACTAACAAATTAGAAGCAAAGACTGATCTAAAAAGAATTGCCATGGTAGTAGAAGGATTACAAGTTCCTCATGTCCATGTTCATTTAATACCTTTATATAGTGACGACACAGGTCTCGCGATTGGGAAAAAGAATAAACTTACCATGGAAGAAGTTAAGCAGATTTTGTTTAATTAATATTTTTATTTATAATGAGTCTATGGAGAATATTATTATTTTATTTTATAAATATACTAAGATTGATAGTCCGGAGACTTTAAAAGAAATAGAAAAATCTGTTGGAGAAGTTTTAAATTTAAAAGGAAGAATCTTAATTGCTACGGAGGGGATTAATGGAACTTTGGAAGGGACTACTGAAAATATTGAAAAATATATACAACATTTAAAGTCAATTAAAAAGTTTAAAGATATAAATATTAAAAAAAGTATTGGAACAATTGATCAGTCAGCATTTCCAAAACTATCTGTGAAAGTTAAAAAGGAAATTGTCTCGATTGGATTAGAAAAGACTATTAATCCGAATCGTCAAACTGGAAAATATTTAGAAGCTTCACAACTTAGAAAGTGATATCAGGAAAATAAGGATTTTGTAATTGTTGATATGAGAAATGATTATGAGTTAGCCTCAGGGTATTTTAATAAGACTATCAATCAAGAAATTGGATTTGATTTGAAAAATAGTCGTGATTTACCGAGTATGGTCTCAAAATCTAAATTAAATATTTATAAAGATAAAGATATCGTTACGGTTTGTACCGGAGGAGTGAGATGTGAGAAAATGTCAGCTTATCTTTTATCGCAAGGTTATAAAAATGTTTATCAGTTACATAATGGAATGCATACTTATATGGAGAAATATCCAGGGGAGGATTTCAAAGGGACACTATTCACTTTTGATAATCGATTAGTGATGGATTTTGGTGGTGAAAAAAGAGAAATAGTCGGAGAATGTCTTTATTGTAAAGATAAATGTGAGAATTATTTAAATTGTAGTAATAATGAGAGAATTAACATTGGTGATAAGTCTAAGAAATTATGTAATAAGAAAATTATTGTTTGTGAGAATTGTATAGATAAATTAAAGCAGAGTCAAGAAAATATTCTATGTGAAGATTGTCAAAGATATGAGAAAAGTATTTAAAGTAATAGTTTATCTATTTGCAATCTGAGGATTTATTTTAACCGGAGTATTTTTGGCGATGAAGTTTGGCTGGACTAAGTCTGATAGTTTAATTGATAAGCAATCTGAATATTTTAAGAAATTGCTAGACGAAGCTAATCTCGGGAATAAAGATAAGAGAATTGAGATTGCTAATCAGCATTTTTTAAATATTGAAAATATGCCTGAATGGTCAGTGATTAAAGAAGGTATTTTAAAAGATAAAGATATGATTGAGACAATTTCAGAAATGACTGGAGTTAGTCCTCGTTTAATTATTACTCCATTAATTGCTGAGCAATTAAGATTAATGACATCACAGCGAGAAATATTTAAGAAATACTTTCAACCACTGGCCGTCTTAGGATCACAAACTCAATACAGTCTTGGCATATATGGAATTAAAGAAGCAACCGCTAAAGAGATTGAGAGAAATCTTAAAGATACGAATAGTCCATATTATCTTGGTATCAAATATGCTAGTCTTTTGGATTATGAAAATTCGACCAACACTTTACTAGTTGATGCTTGAACATTGGAAGCAGTGAAAAATAATTCTACCACTTCTTCAACTACCGAAGACACTATCTTATTAACTGGGAGTGATGCCGATCGTATTAGTCGTTTAACCAGTAGTCAAAATCATTTCTACTCTTATCTTTATGCTGCATTATATATTAAGGAATTGGAAGTCTCTTGGGAGAAAGTCGGGTTTCCAATTAAGGATAGGCCAGAGATAATTGCTACTTTATTTAACATTGGTTTTAATAATTCTCATCCTAATTCTAATCCACAAGTTGGTGGTGCTGAAATAGATTTAAATAATGAGAAATACACTTTCGGATCAATTGCTTATTATTTCTATTATTCTGATGAGTTAAGCGATGTATTTTTAAGATAGGATTTGAGTTATAATATAAATATGAAAAATGCAATTATTATTTTATCTTTAATAATTTATTAAATATATTTTCAAAATAATCAGTACCCATTGCTCCAGAAACTTTCTGAACAATTAATCTATTATCTTTATCTTTATAAACTATTACTGAGTATGGTGTCCCATCTAAGCCAGCCTCAGTTGCATCGTTTTGATCAGCTTCAAATTCTGTATTATAAGTATAACTATTGTAGCAATTTTGAAATTCTTCTTTATTAAAATCTTTCAATACAGACTGATTCTTACTTTTAGTTAAATTATAAGCATATTCCACAATATCTGGTAAAATAGAATCATCTAAACCATTATTAGCTGGAGTAACATCATAAATTCTATCAATTGAATTAAGATAAACATTCTGTCCATAGAGTTCTCTTGAACAAAGTAAAGCATTAATCTCGAGAGGTGCTTTAGTGTGGAAACTTAATCCATAGTGACGATAAACTATGGCAATTTTCGACTTGGTGTAATCATTTGGATCTAAGCCATAATCTTTACGAATCTGCTCAACGGTATTTTGATGTAGCATTTTACAAAATGGACATTCCGGATCAGAGTAAATTATCCAGACTATTTTATTATCAGGATTACCTAATATATATTCATCTTTTTGAAAAGCTAATCCATTGAAATATTTATCTTGATTCATAATTTGATTTAGAGCGTCTTCTTTAACACTTTTTTTATTAATTAAAGAATAAGCTACAACTGACAAGGCTAAGATTATACTTGAGATGATAATAGCGATAGCAATTGGATTTTTAATTAAGTTTTTAAATATTTTCATAGATTATTTCTAGTCATTATAGCATATGATATACTTTTAATATGATTAAACTAATACTTACTTTTATCGCAGTATTTTTAACTACGAAGATTGTGGGAGTTGGTTATATTGGTTGGAAGGTTTTAATAATATTTACTTTAATCTTAACTTTACTTAATTTTACGATTAAGCCAGTTTTAAGATTTATAACTTGGCCGATTAATTTAATTACTCTTGGCTTAACTTATTTTATTATTAATGTTGGAGTTTTATTGTTAGCTAGTCATTTTACTAAAGGGTTTGTTTTTATCTCTATTAAACAGGTTATTATTTTTAGTATAGTTTTATCTCTAATTCAATGGTTATTTAATAAATTTGATTTTTAATTGAGATTTGTTATATTTAATTTTGAAAATTTCTTTTTATGAAAAATCCAAATTAAAAGGAGGTATTCAACACCAAAACCATCTGAAGTCTCAGATGGTTTTTTATTTTGATATAATAGAGAAATATTATATATTTAAGATATGACTAAGATAAATTATCAAGCTATAGAAAGCAAATGGCGAAAATATTGGGAAAGTATTAATCTAAATCAGACTAAGACCAGTTTCAAAAATGGTGAAAAGAAATTTTATATTCTAGATATGTTTCCATATCCATCTGGAGAAGGATTACATGTTGGACATCCTAAGGGTTATATTGCCACTGACATATATTCTCGATATATGAAGATGAATAATTATAATGTTTTACATCCGATGGGATTTGATGCCTTTGGATTACCGGCTGAACAATATGCCATTAAACATAAATTAAACCCTAAAATAGCTACCGAAAAGAATATTCAAAGATATAAAGAACAATTAGATATGCTCGGGCTAGATTATGATTGGGAGCGAGAGGTTAATACTACTGATCCTAATTTCTATAAATGAACACAATGAATGTTTAAGCAAATGTATAAAGTTGGCCTTACCTATCAATCTAATGAACCAATTAATTGATGTCCAAGTTGTCAGACCGGGTTAGCTAATGAAGATCTAGATGGTAATGTCTGTGAGCGATGTGGAAGTATAGTTGAGAAAAGACCACTTCGTCAATGGGTAATTAGGATTATCGATTACGCCGATCGTTTATTAGATGATCTTGATAAATTAAATTGAGAACCACATATTAAAGAATTACAGAGAAATTGAATTGGCAAAAGTATTGGGAGTGAGATAGAGTTTCAGATTGTGAGAGCTAATATATTTGGTTTTGATATAAGAACTAATTATGACACTGATGAAGAGTTATTTAAGACTGGTAGGAAAAGATCAGTAGCTATTATTAGAATTAAAGATACAGATAAATTTTTAGGATTTATTAAAAGAGACGATAGAGATATTCATTTAGCTGGTGGTGGAATTGAGAAAGGAGAAAATTCTAGAGAAGCCGCTGAAAGAGAGGCTTTTGAAGAAATGGGAATTAAAAATCTCAATCATTTAGGAAGCCTCGGCTCATTTCGTGGTTTCGAGTATTACGAATTATTTGAGGTGGAAGAAAATTATAAAAAAAATTTATCAGGTTCATCAGAATTGGAAAGAGATGAAAATTCTTTTATTGAGTTTACAAAAGAAGATATATTAAAAAATAATTGGCAACAAGTTTCTTATGTTTTTAATAATTTAGACTCTTTGTTTAATAATAGTGTTTTAGAAAATAAATTAAAAATCTTCACAACTAGAGCCGATACTTTGTACGGGGCGACTTTTATGGCTATATCATATTCCTTAGCTAAACAATGGATTAAAGAAGGTTGAGTTCCTAGCGAGGAGATTAGAAAGTTTATTGAAAAATTAGAGAATGATGAGAAAGGTAGATCAGTAGAGTTTGATATGAATAAATTAGAAAAAGAAGGAATTGATACGGGAATTAAGGCCATTAATCCAGTAAATAATGAAGAGATTCCAATTTATATTGCTAATTATATATTAAGTGATTATGGAACTGGAGCAATTATGGCTGTGCCAGCTCATGATGAGCGAGATTATGAATTTGCAAAGAAATATGGTTTAGAAATTAAAAAAATCATTCTTGGTGAGCATGATGAAGAGAATCAATTATTTACTGGGCATGGAATATTAATTAATTCAGGAGAATTTGATGGAATGAATAGTGAAGAAGTTAAAATAAAAATTACCGAGAAAGTTCACGGAAAGATTGTCTCTCAATATAAATTAAAAGATTGAGTATTTGCTCGTCAACGATATTGGGGAGAACCATTTCCAATTGTTTTTGATGAAAATAATCAGAGTTTCGCGGTGGCTGATACTGAATTACCAATTAAATTACCAGAGATAGAAAATTATGAACCCTCTGGAGATGGACAATCGCCATTAGCTAAGATTAAAGATTGAGTAGAAGTGTATGGGTTTATAAATAGCGAAGGAGAGTTTGAGAGTTTAGAGAAAGATAATCCTAAAGCTAAAAAGTTTTACCGCGAAACCAACACTATGCCACAATGAGCTGGATCTAGTTGATATTATTTAAGATATATTGATCCAAATAATCAAGAGAGATTTGTAGGTAAAGAATTAGAAAAGGTTTGAGATCCGGTGGATTTCTATGTGGGTGGAGCTGAGCATGCTACAAGGCATTTAATCTATGCCAGATTCTGGCATAAGTTCTTATTTGATCAAGGATTGGTCGAATATGATGAGCCGTTTTTAAAATTACAAACGGTAGGCTTAATAATGGCCGAAGATGGACGAAAGATGAGTAAGAGATATGGCAATGTAGTTAATCCAGATGAGGTGGTTAAAGAATATGGAGCTGATACTATGCGAGCTTATGAGATGTTCATGGGGCCATTTGAGAAATCTACTGCTTGAAGCACGAAAAATATCTTAGGAGTATATAGATTCTTAGAGAGAGTTTATGATTTATCTTTAAAGTTAAAAAATAATTATGGAAGCGATAATAGAGAAGTTGAAAGAGTAATTAACGAAAGTGTTGAGAAAGTTGGTAATGATATATTAGAGTTCAAGTTTAATACAGCTATCTCACAGTTGATGATCTGTTTAAATACTCTAGAAGATAATTTGAAAAAAGGAGAGAGTTTTTCTAAAGAAAGTTTAGGGAAGTTTATAAAGATACTTTCACCATTTGCGATATTTATTACCGAAGAGATTTGGCAAGAAGTATTAGGAAATCAAACTTCAATTCATCAAGAATCTTGGCCAAAATTTGATAAAAATAAAACCATAGTAGAGGAGATAGAATTATCAATTCAAATTAATGGAAAGTTTAGAGGAACAATTAAAGTTAAAGTTAATTTAGATAAAGAGGAAGCAATGAAAGAAATTAAATCAACAGAAATCTTTAAGAAATATGTGGAAGATGAGAATAAGATTAAAAATATTATCCTAGTGAAAAATCGTTTAATTAATATCATTATTTAAAATAGAGAAGTTAGAATTAGAATAGTTTTGACTATTTTGTCAAAGTATAGTAGTATATAGGTATAAAAGAAATATAAGTAAGTATTATTAAAAACAATAAAATAATTTTTTAAAAATATGACTGATAATCCAATCATAACCTTTAAGCCAAAACAAGTTTCAAAGAAGCTTCTTTCAACTTTAAATCCTAGGATGCGAGACATTATTACTAATCGTTATGGACTTGAAAGTGAGAAAAGAATGACTTTAGAATCAATTGGTCAATCTTATAATATAACCAGAGAGAGAGTGCGACAAATTGAAAACTTTGCCCTATCTTCTATTAAAAAGACCGAAGAGTATAAAGATAATAGTTTTATTTTTGAGGAGTTAAAAGAAATTATTAAAAGTCTAGGTTCAGTAGTTAGAGAGGATGTTTTAATGAATCATATTTCTAAAGATAAAATAACTCAAAATCATATTAACTTATATTTGATATTAGGAGGAAATTTCACTAAGATAAAAGAGAATGATGATTTTCATGCTCGTTGGAGTGTCGATGATGTAGTTTCTGTTTGTGTAGAAAATGGCATATCTAAACTTTGTTATTCAATTAGAGAGGATGAATTATTAAAAGAGGGTGATGTTATTGAGAGATTCGTTACTAATTTAGATGATTTGGTAGATGAATATAAAAATAATAAAGAAATAATTCAAAGATATTTAAAAACTTCTAAAGTAATTGATAAAAATGATCTTGGAGAATGGGGGCGGACAACTTCTCCACATATCAATGCTCGAGGAATTAAGGATTATGCTTATCTTATTGTCAGAAAGAATGGCAAACCTATGCACTTTAAAGATGTGGCTAATGAAATTAGTAAAATCTTTAAGAAAAGAGCTAATGTGGCGACATGTCATAATGAATTAATTAAAGATGATAGATTTGTTTTAGTTGGGAGAGGGATGTATGGATTGAAAGAATGGGGGCATGCGACTGGAGTAGTTCGAGATGTTATTACTCAGATTCTAAAAGAAGCAAAGCAATCAATGTCAAAAGAGGAAGTTATTAAAAAAGTTTTAGAAAAAAGAATTGTTAAACCAAATACTATTCTTATAAATCTTCAGAATAGTAAATATTTTTCTAAAGATAAAAATGGTAAATATACAATTAAATAAAGCTTAAATTTTGTTAAATAAAAACCATTTTAAAAATTTAAATTAAGTGGTTTTGTTTTTATACAAGTGTATTTATATATGTTATAATTTTAATATGGAAAGTATTCAATTAATTATTGATATTGGGTTATTTTTAATATATTGTGCAGTATTTACTTTACTTTTGGCTTGGACTTGGAAGTTTTGAATGCTTTATGTAAATACTGAGTATATGAAATCTTTGAAATATTCATTATTAGAAATTAAATTACCTCGGGAGATTAATAAAAGTCCTGAAGCAGCGGAAATATTTTTACGAGCGGTTTATGATGGAGGAGGACTTGGTCCATGGATAAAAGAGCAATGAAAAGGGGCCATGCCAGCGGTGACGGCTCTTGAGATAGTTTCTTTAGAAGGAGTGATACATTTTTATTTAAGATGTGAATCAAAGTTTAAACCAAGAGTTGAAGCCGCTATCTATTCACAATATCCGAATGTGGAAATAATTGAAGTTGAAGATTATGTTAATTTGTTGCCAAAGATTGATAGGCATAATAAAGATGGGCATGGATTCTGAGGTAGTGATTGGAAATTATCTAAAACAGGTGGAATTGATGAATATGGTGATGATAAAGAAAAGAAATTAGTGAAATTAGAATATGCTGGAGATATGTATCCTATAAAGACCTATAAAGATTGAGGATTAGATAAAGACCCTAAAGAAATGCATAAGCACGACCCTTTAACTTATTTGCTTGAGCAATTTGGCTCAATTGGTGAAGGTGAATATTTCTGCCATCAAATCCTAATTCGTGATGCGGGTAAATGGAGTGATATTTATACTATTGAGAAAGACAAGAAAAAGGAAAGTGGAAAGAAATTGTCAGATTTAGTAAAGTTAGAAATAGATAAATATAAGAAGAAATGGTCTTTAAAGAAAAAAGGAGATAAGGAAAAAGATGAATGAGGTAATTATAAAGGTAAAACTATTAAAGATGCTGATGGAAATGAAAAAACAATTCCTTATGAATATACTGAAGATATTTTGACACCCAAAGCTATTCCACCGAACGAAAGAGAGGCAGATGCTAAAGAGAATTTAGAATTAATACAGAGAAAGATGGGTAAGCCACAAGTGATCGCTAAGATGAGGACTATTTATGTAAATAATGGTAAGACTGAAGCTAATATGGGTAGCCGTATTGCTATGTTAGGAGGAATTTTAAGAAGTTTCAATGAGGATGCTTTTAATACTATAGGTCCTGATATGTCAACTTTTCCAGATCCATTTGATTATCCATGGCAAGATCCGTATAAACATTATTCTGGGTGAAGAAAAGAGAATCTTTTCAATGCTTATATTTCTCGTGGGGGAATGTTCTCTTTGTCTGGGGGAATGGGGAAAGGATCTAAGAAGTTCTTAGATAATGCTATGTTCAACACTCCTAATTATATTCGTAAAATATATACTGATATTTCAAATATATTATTTCATCCATTTTTACCAACTCGAAATAAATATGGCTATATCCTAAACTTAGAAGAATTAGCTACCCTTTATCATTTTCCAGGTGAAGTGGCGGCAACTCCTACTTTACCGAGAATTGATTCTACAAAGTCATCACAACCATTTAATATTCCAACTTAATTTTTATATTTTTATTAATTTAAAAGTTTTATAGAAAAAATATTTATCATTTTTTAGATAAGTATTTTTATGTTATATTAAGCAATAAGATATATGCCACAAGATGATTTTCGAAATTTTTTATTAATTAGAAAGTTAGAAGAAGATAAGAAAAATCAGACTTTTTTTTCTAGATTGATTCAGATAAAATGATTGATATTATTAGTTATAATAATTGTTACTATAATTTATTTTATTTATTTTATTTTTTTTACTAAAGTTAATTTAAGTAACTTGTCAGTAGTTCAAGGATCTAACTTTTTTCAAATTAAAGACGGGGAGACTGTTAGTCAAGTCGGAGATTCATTGAAGAAATTTAATATTATTAAATCAGAGACGGCTTTTAAAATTTATGTTAAGACTTTTTCAAATCTTTCTCTAGTTCAAGCAGGAATTTATTCAATAAATAAAACTGACACTTTAGTCTCCTTAGCTAATAAAATAATTAAAGCGCATTATGCTATACCTCCAGTTAAGATTACTATTCCAGAAGGAAGTGATAATTTAGAAATTGCTAAAATTATAAGCCAAGCTTTTAATGTTCCAAATAATTCTACTCAATTGGTTGATGATTATAGTATTACTAATATTTCAAATAAAATCTCTAATGATGAAGGGTATTTATTTCCAGAGACTTATGTATTTTTACCAAATATTTCTTTAGATAAAGTGATTTCTAAGATGAAAAGTGAATTTTATTATAATTTAAAAAATATTTTTCAAAACGAAGCTACCGAATTAGGAATTTACTCTTTAGACTTGAATAAATTTAATATTAATGATTATTTTAATGATGGTGATGAGAGTGTTAATTTAAAGAAAAGATTTACGATTAAAAATGATATTGGTACAATTACAGTTACTATTAAAGACGTTATTACTATGGCTAGTTATTTAGAGGGTGAAGTTAATAATGAAAATGATATGCGTAAAGTTTCTGGAGTATTATGGAATAGATTAAGATTAAATTATCCATTACAGATCGATGCTGCTACTAGTACTTATAAAGTTAAAGGTTTTACAACAACTCCAATTAATAATCCTGGCTTAGTAGCAATTCGAGCAGCGATTAATCCTATTAATACTGGAGACATTTATTATTTGACTGGTAAAGATGGAAAGATGTATTATGCCAAAAACTACACAGATCATCTTAGTAATATAAATAAATATTTAAGATAGTATATTATTTTGAGTATTTAATTGTGTTATAATCAAAAAATATTTTATGAAAGAAAGAAATCTAGCTTTTATCGATGTGGAGACTACGGGGACTAATCCAGATCGCCATGAGATTATTGAATTAGCTCTAATTGTAGTTAAACAAATTGAAAGAGAAGGTCTAGGTCCTAAGATTGAGATTATTGGCGAATATGAATGGAAGATTAAACCAGAACATTTAGAGGATGCTGAAGAAGAAGCTTTACGTATCAATGGTTACAATGAAGTTGATTGGATGTTTGCGGTATCTCTTAAGAAGGCTATGGAGGATTTTAATAATAAAGCTGAAAGTTGTACTTTTGTATCACATAATTTAACTTTTGATTATAGCTTTGTTCAGAAAGCCTATCAAAAGACTGATATTGAGAGTAAAATGCATTATGCAAAACTCGATACTATTTCAATTGCTTTTGCTCGCCTTTATGACGCACCTCAAGCTGATAAGTTTTCTTTGAAATTTCTTTGCGAATTATTAAAAGTCGAAAATAGTAAAGCACATACCGCCTTAGCTGATACAAGAGCGTTAGTTGAAGTGTACAAGAAATTAATGCGAGCGGTGTAATATAAATTTAATTGATATAAAAAAATATGAAAATAATTTTAATAGGCGGAGCACCAACAACAGGAAAATCAACTTTAGCAAAGGATTTAGCTAAGCATTTCGATATTCCTTGGATTTCGACTGATCAAATAAGAGAAATTATGAAAGCCGTAGCAAAAGAAGAAGAATATAAGAATATTTTTAATACTAAAGGGTTTAATGTTAAAAGTTTTTATAAAAAATATTCTCCAAAAGAAATATCAAATATGGAATTTGAGCAAGGCAAGGAGGTTTGGAAAGGAGTAAAAGCTTTGATAAAACATGGCTGGGTATGGAGAGATGGATTTGTTTTAGAAGGTTTAAATATTTTACCAAGTTTAATAAATAGGGATTTTAAAGATGATAAGAATATAAAAAGTGTTTTTCTTATAGATAAAAATGAGGAAAGAATAAGAAAGGTAATTTTTGAGCGAGGATTATGGGACGATCCAGAAAAGTATCCAGATTATATAAAAGAAAGTGAAATTGAATGGGTAAAATTATTTAATGATAAGATAACTAAAGAAGCCAAAAAATATAATATGCCTTGTATTGAGGTTTTAGATCACAAAAAGGTATTTCAGAATACTTTAAAAATTTTAAAGGCAAAGAATAACACACCTTAAAAAGGTTTTACTTTTTATATGTTTTAATATATATTTATTTTAATGCAAAAAAGTAATTCAAAAAAGCAAAAAGTATTTGTTGGTATGTCGGGAGGTGTAGATTCTTCGGTCTCAGCTTTACTTCTGAAAAATCTTGGTTATGAAGTTACTGGTGTCTTTATTAAGGTTTGGCAACCCGACTTTATAGAGTGTACTTGGAGAGAAGATAGACAAGATGCGATGCGAGTCTGTGCGCAATTAAATATACCTTTTATAACTTTAGATTTAGAGAAAGAATATAAAAAAGGTGTAATTGATTATATGGTGAGAGAATATAAAGTCGGCCGAACTCCTAATCCCGATGTATTTTGTAATAAAGAAGTAAAGTTTGGAGCATTTCTTAATTGGGCGATCAAAAATGGAGCTGATTATGTTGCGACTGGACATTATGCTAGAATTAAAAATAAACAATTACTTCGCAGCAAAGATCTTAGTAAAGATCAAAGTTATTTTCTCTGGACTCTAAACTCTAAACAACTCTCTAAAATATTATTCCCAGTTGGTAATTTATTAAAGACTGAGATACGAGAAATCGCTAAAGAAAATAATTTATATACTGCTAGCAAGAAAGATTCTCAAGGATTATGTTTTATTGGGAAAATCGAGATTAAAGACTTTCTTGGAAAATATTTAAAAAATAAATCTGGAATTATAATTAATGAAAATACTAAAAAAGAAAATGGTAAGCATAAAGGAATTGAGCTTTACACTATAGGTGAGAAAATTAATGGAAAATACATCGTTCGGAAAGATATAAAGAAAAATATTTTATATGTAGTTGATAATTTAGAAGAAGATAATTTAATAAATAACGAAATAAAGCTGACCGAGATTAATTTTACAGAAAATTTAAAAGTTAAGGGAATATATACACTTCAAGAGAGATATCATAGCCAAGAAGTTAAAATTAAAATAATAGAATTAAAAATAAATAAAAGTAGATCAGAATTATCTTTAAAATATAAATTATTAAGTTCTAATAATCTTCTATCTGTATCGGGACAATCTTTAGTGTTTTATAACAAACAAACCTTAATCGGCGGAGGGATTATTAAATAATATTATTACGACATATAAAAATAATTTGTAAAATCTATACTTACTAATTAGCTTGATATAATAATTGTATTACTAGCTATTATTAATAAACTTAAATGTTAGTAATTAATTTAATTAACAATTTATTTATATGAAAAAATATTTAGCCGAATTAGTCGGAACTGCAATTCTAGTTATAATTGGTTGTGGTACGGCGATTTTCGCTGGGAGTAGTGTAGGAGTATTAGGAGTTGCTTTAGCTTTTGGATTAGCTTTAGTTTTAGTTACTTATTTAATTGGTACTTTATCGGGGGCTCATGTTAATCCAGCAGTGACTATCGCTTTAGCTTTAGTTCAAAAATTTCCTTGGAATAAAGTAGCTGGATATGTTATCGCTCAAATTTTAGGGGCATTAATCGGAGCGTCAATTTTATATGCTATAGCTTCAAATTTGGCTAATGCTAGTCAACTTATAATAAATGGAGGTTTTGCTACTAATGTTTTACATGGAGGAGTATCTGTAACAGCCGGTGCATTGGTTGAGATATTTATGACTATGATATTCTGTTTAGTAGTATTAGCTACCACTAGAAGTAATTGGCCATCAACTTGGACTCCAATTGCTTCAGGGCTTGCTCTATTTGCAGCTAATTTAGTAGCAATACCTTTGACCGGAGCTTCAATCAATCCAGCTAGAAGTATTGGTCCAGCTTTAGTCTCGGGTCACACTTCAGGACTTACCTTATTTATAGTCGCTCCATTAGTTGGAGCAGTATTGGCTTACTTTGTACATATTTTTGTTATAGGGAAAGGGCATTTTCATTACGAAAATTAATAAAGTATTTTTTTAAAAAAAAGAAAAGCCAATCTTTATTGGTTTTTTCTTGCTTTATTATATTAATTATGATATATTTAAAGTTATATTGACGAGATGCTTATCTTCTTTCCATCAGGTTTTGAGTTTTTGGGTGACTCAAGTCAATAATAATTTCGAAATTATTATTAATAAAATTTAAAAAACTTCTTAATATTACACTATATTTTTAGTTTTTTTATTGTCTGTATTTTTTAATATCAACCTTTTATTTTATATGTCTAAGAGTAAGAACATTAATCAGAGTCTTTTAGTTGCTAATCTGCCTAAAAAGACTTTTTCTAATTTTAGAAAACCTTTCATTGAATTGCCAAATTTAGTTGAGAATCAATTAGCTTCTTTTAAAAAATTAATCGACGAGGATTTAGGTTTAATTTTAAAAGAATTAAACCCTATTAAAGATTATACAGAAAAGAAATTTGAGTTAGAGATAACTTCCTTTGAATTAGCTGAACCTAAGATAACTGAAGAAGAAGCTAAAAATAATAAATTAACTTATGAAACTCCATTAAGAGCTAGAATTTTATTAAAGAATAAAATATTAGGAACCGAAAAAGAGCAAGAAATTTTTTTAGCATCATTTCCCTTAATGACCGTTCACGGCTCATTTATTATTAATGGAGTGGAAAGAGTCATTATCCCACAATTAGCTCGTAGTGCCGGAGAATTTTTTAGTTTTGAAGAAATTAAAGGTAAAAAATATTTTGCCGCAAAAATTGTTCCTAATCGAGGGGCTTGGCTTGAAATTATAACTTCTGACGATAATGAAATGTTTGTAAAAATTGATAAGAAAAGAAAGTTTTCAGTAGTTTCTTTTTTGCGAGCTATTGGATATGTAACAGATAAACAGATCTCCGAAGCTTTTAAAGAAATACCACTAGTCCATACTTATATTATGTCTTTAGTTGATAAAGATCCAATTAAAGTTGCCGAAGAAGCTTATATTGATATTTATAAAAAATTACGAGATGGAGATTTGGCCTCAGCTGATAATGCTAAAGCTTATATTTCTTCTTTATTTACTAAAGAGAGATATGATTTATCGCCGATTGGAAGATTAAGATTTAATAAGAGATTTGATTTATCTTTAGATAAGAAAGAGATGGCAAGATTAACTTTATCAAAAGAAGATATTGTTTTAATTATTAATCATTTAATTAAATTAAATAACGATCCTGAAGCTGAGGCCGACGATATTGATCATTTAGCATCTAGAAGAGTTAGATTTGTGGGAGAAATGTTAGGTATGAAAGTTAAGAAAGGAATGCTACAAGTTAAAAGATATATACAAGAGAAGATGTCAGTGATTGATACTGATACAACTTTACCAGTAACAATTATTAACCAGAGACCTCTACAAGCTCGAATTAAAGAATTCTTTACCGTAAACCAATTATCTCAACTTATGAATCAGGAAAATCTTTTAGCAGAAATCGAAACTTTAAGAACCGTATCGGCACTTGGGCCAGGAGGAGTCTCTAAAGATAGAGCTGGGTTTGAAGTTCGCGATGTTCACACTTCTCATTATGGAAGAGTTTGTCCAATTCAAACTCCAGACGGAGCAAATGTCGGTTTAATTTTAAGATTATCGGCTTATGCTAAGATTAATGAGTTTGGTATTTTAGAAACTCCATATGTAAAAGTTGAAAAGGGAAAAATTACAAAAGAAATAGAATATTTAAATGCTTTACAAGAAGAGAATACAGTTATTGCACAAGCAGCTATTAATTATGATGAGAATGGAGTAATTAAGGATGAGTTAGTCCAAGCTCGTCGTGGTGCAAACCCAGCTATTGTTCATAAGAGTGAAGTTAGATATATTGATGTAGCTCCTAATCAGGCATATTCTATTGCTACTAATATGATTCCATTTTTGGAACATGATGATGCAGCAAGAGCAAGTATGGGATCTAATATGCAAAGACAAGCTGTACCGTTAATTTTAGCTGAAGCTCCATATGTAGCTACTGGTATGGAAGAAGCAGCTTCAAAATATATAGGTAGATTAGTTTTAGCTGAAGAGGCAGGTGTGGTCAAGTATTTAGATGCAAATAAAATAATCATAACTGATAATAAAAATAAAGATAAGACTTATAATTTAACGACTTTTTCTAGGACTAATAGTTTTACAGTATTTTATCAAAAACCAATTATTAATATTGGAGATAAAGTAAAAAAAGGCGAAGTTTTAGCCGACTCTTCATCATCTAATGGTGGTCAAATTGCTATCGGTCATAATATTAGAGTAGCTTTTATGAGTTGGAATGGAGCAAATTATGAAGATGCTATTATAATTTCTGAAAAATTAGTTAGACAAAAGAAATTCTCTTCTATACATATCGAAGAATTTATTTGTAATGTTCGTGATACTAAGTTAGGTGATGAAATCACTACTCACGATATTCCTAATGTTGGTGAAGCTAAGCTTAAAAATCTAGATGAGGATGGTATCATTCGTATAGGAGCGGATGTTAGAGCGGGAGATATATTAGTAGGTAAGATTACACCAAAAGGAGAAACTGAATTAACACCGGAGGAGAGATTGTTAAGAAGTATTTTCGGAGAAAAGATTAGAGATGTCAAAGACACTTCTTTACGATTAGATAATGGGAAAAGAGGTAGAGTTATAGGAATTAAAGTCTTTTCAAGAGATAGAGGCGATGTCTTAGATAGCGGAGTTATTAAAAGAATTCATATTGAGGTGGCTCAATTAAGAGATATTCAAGTTGGAGATAAATTGGCTGGACGACACGGTAATAAGGGTGTTATTTCAAGAATTTTACCTGAAGAGGAGATGCCATTTACTGCCGATGGTGAACCGATTGATATTATTTTAACCCCATTAGGAATTCCATCTCGAATGAATATCGGACAGATTTTAGAGATGCATTTAGGTTTAGCAGCTAAAACTTTAGATTATCAAGCTATTACTCCAGTTTTCGGTGGAGCTACTGATGATGAGATTAAGGATGAATTAGAAGCTGCAGGATATGATAGAAGTGGAACAGTAGATCTTTACGATGGTAGAACTGGAGAAAAATTTGCTGATAAGATTGCGATTGGAATCATGTATATTCTTAAATTACATCATATGGTAGAAGATAAATTACATGCTAGAAGCATTGGTCCATATTCATTGATCACTCAACAACCATTAGGAGGAAAATCTCAAAATGGAGGCCAGAGATTTGGAGAAATGGAAGTCTGAGCACTTGAAGGTTATGGAGCAGCGCATACCTTAAGAGAGATGTTAACTATTAAAAGTGACGATATTGTTGGTCGAACAGATACTTACAATAGTATTATTAAAGGAGAACAGATTAAGAAGCCAAATGTCCCCGCCTCTTTAAATGTTTTATTAAATACTTTACGAGGATTATCTTTAGATATAATTCCACTAATTAAAGATAATAAAAGAAATAAATTCAACAAAGAAGAGATTTATTTACAAGAAGATTTAATAGAATTAAAAGAAAATTTATAATTCATCATAATAAATAATTAATATAAAAATATGAAAACTTTAGATACAACTAATTTCGATGCTCTACAAATAAAAATAGCTTCTCCCGAAGTAATTCGAGCTTGAAGTTTTGGTGAAGTTACTAAACCTGAAACTATAAATTATCGAACTGGGCGAAGCGAGAGAGCTGGGCTTTTCGATGAGAAAATATTTGGTCCAGAAAAAGATTATGAATGTTATTGTGGTAAATATAGAAGAATTCGTTATAAAGATATTATCTGTGAGAAATGTGGTGTCCAAGTTACTAAATCAATCGTCCGAAGAGAAAGAATGGGTCATATTGAATTAGCTACTCCAGTTGCTCACATTTGGTTTTTAAGAAATATTCCTTCTAAGATAGCTTTAGTCTTAGGCGAAGCATCTGGACAGGTTGAGAAAGTTATTTATTTTGCTAATTATATTATCACTAGAGTTAATTTAGCGGAAAAAGAATTATTATTAAAAGATTTAGATAGTGAATTTAAAGCAAAAATTAAATCCGCTACTGATGATAAGACTAAAGAAAAATTAAAAGAATTATTCCAAGCAACTAAGAGAGAAATCGATGAGATTAGACCGAATAAAATTTTAGATGAAGTTCTTTATCATAGATATGCTATGCGATATAGTTCGGCTTTTGAAGCTAGTATTGGACCGGAAGCAATTTATAATATTTTTAAAGAGATTAATTTAGATGAATTAGAAGCTTCTATTTTAAAAAGTTTAGAGAAGATTTCTTCATTAGATAGGTCTAAGCAAGAAAAAAGACTTTCATTAATTAGAGCTTTTAAAGTTTCAGAGATTAGACCAGAGTGGATGTTTCTAACCGCATTACCTGTAATTCCACCAGGAATTAGACCAATGGTTACTTTAGAAGGAGGCAGATATGCCACCTCAGATGTAAACGATCTTTATCGAAGAGTAATTAATCGTAATAATCGTCTTTTGAAATTAAAAGAAATTAATGCTCCAGATGTTATCTTAAGAAATGAAAAAAGAATTCTTCAAGAAGCGGTAGATGCTTTATTTGATAATTCTATGCGTAGAGGACAAGGGGCAACTACTATTATTGGGCAAAGAAGACAATTAAAATCTTTAGCAGATAGTATAAAATCCAAATCCGGTCTATTTCGTCAAAATCTTTTAGGAAAGAGAGTTGATTATTCTGGGCGAAGTGTAATTGTTATTGGACCAGATTTAGCCCTTGATGAGTGTGGATTACCTAAATATATGACTTTAGAGTTGTTTAAGCCTTTTGTAATTTCTAAATTATTAGAGCGAGAATTTACTTTTAATATTCGAGGAGCTAATAAATTAATCGAAGATGGAATTCCAGAAGTTTGGGAAATCTTAGAAGAAGTAATTGAAGGTAAATATGTATTACTTAATCGAGCTCCGACTTTACACAGACTAGGTATTCAAGCTTTCAGACCTAAAATGATAGAAGGAAATGCAATTCAACTTCATCCATTAGTATGTACAGCTTTCAATGCTGACTTTGATGGAGATCAGATGGCGGTGCATTTACCATTAGGTGAGGAAGCTCAGAATGAGGCTAAAAATATTATGGCTTCGAATAAAAATTTATTAAAGCCAGGTTCTGGGGATTCAATTGTCAATCCAAGAATGGATATGTTACTTGGTTGTTTTTGGCTGACCACTGAAGTTGAAGGATTAAAAGGAGAAGGAAAATATTTCGGTTCTCCAAATGAGGCAATCACAGCTAGTGAATTTGATTTAGTAGATATTAGAGCCAAGATACAAGTAGTGCCATCTTCAAAAGAGAAGTATGCTAGGTTTAATGGAGAAAGATTTCAAACTACAGTCGGAAAACTTCTATTCAATTCAATTTTCCCAGATGATTTTGAGTATATTAATGAGCAAGTTGGTATTAATTATATGAATAAGATTGTCGATCGTATAATTAATCAATATGGTTTTGAAAAAGCTCCAAAAATAATTGATAAGATCAAATCTTTTGGTTTTAAATATGCTACTATTTCTGGAACAACTTGGGGAATTAATGCCGTTAGAGTTCCAAAAGACAAGAAAGAAATTGTTGACAGAGCTAAAAAAGAAGAAGAAAAGATAGTTGAATATTATGAACAAGGATTATTATCTGAAGAAGAAAGATACACTAAGGTAGTTGAAAATTGGTTAAAAACTAGAAAAGAAATTGAAGGCATCATGCCAACTGAATCTATAGATAAATATGGCTCAGTGTATAACTTAGTCACTTCTGGTGCCAGAGGATCTATGAAGCAATTAATACAAATTGGAGGAATGAAAGGTATCATTGTTAATTCCTCAGGAAAGAATATTGATTTTCCAGTAATTTCTTCCAATATAGAAGGACTTTCTCCAATTGAATATTTTATTACAACTTATGGAGCTCGTAAAGGAACATCTGATACCGCTTTAAAGACTGCTGAAGCTGGGTATTTAACTCGAAGATTGGTTGATGTGGCTCAAGATATTATTATCACTGAAGCAGATTGCGGAACAAAGAAAACTGAATTAATGACTGCTGAGAATGTAATGGGTATTGAAATTCCATTAATAAAAAATATTAGAGGCCGGGTCTTAGCTCAAGATTTAATTGGTAAAGATGGTAAAGTCTTATTCAAGAAGGGTTCTTTAATCAAGAAGACTGATCTTAAGAAGATTGAAGAAGCAGAGATTAAAGAAGCTCATATATATTCACCATTAACTTGTGAATCATTGTTTGGAGTTTGTCAGAAATGTTACGGAGAAGATTTAGCTCGTAATGAATTAATTAAAATTGGTGAGGCGGTTGGAGTAATTGCTGCTCAAGCGATCGGAGAACCTGGGACACAATTAACTATGAGGACTTTTCACTCTGGAGGTGTGGCTGGAGCTGATATTACTCAAGGGCTTCCAAGAGTAGCTGAAATCTTTGAGCGAAGAAATCCTAAGAATCCAGGAGTTATTTCATTATCGAATGGAGAAGTAGTAGAAGTCAAGAAAGATAAGAAAGATAAGAAGATTGTAGTAATGAGTGATGATGATGGATCTTATGATCAAGCTAAGAAAAAAGGTATGAAAATAGAATATGAGATGTCATATTTTAGAAGAGCGATTGTTAAAGTCGGAGATAAAATTAAGAAAGGTCAAGCTTTAACGGACGGATCATTAAATATTGAAGAATTATATGATTTAGCTGGTAAAGAAGTTTCTGAGAAGTATATTGTTAATGAATTAAATAAAGTTTATGAACTTCAAGGAGCATCTATTTCTCGAAAGCACATGGAATTAATTATTAAGAGAATGTTATCTCGTATTAAGATTAAAGATGTCGGAGATACTAACTTTACCCAAGGTGATATTGTTGAGATTGCTGATTTTAAGATTGAGAATGAGAGAGTTAAAGCTGAAGATAAAAATATAGCCAAAGGAATAAATTTAATTTTAGGAATTTCAGATGTTGCTTTAACCACTAATTCTTGGTTATCGTCAGCTTCATTCCAGCATACAACAAGAGTTTTAATAAACTCATCAACTCGAGGACAAATTGACAATTTGCGAGGTATAAAGGAGAATGTAATTATTGGTAAATTAATCCCAGCCGGAACAGGGGTGAAAAATAAAGAGGAATAAGTTTATTAAATTATTATTAAATTATATATAATTATATTATAAAAAATAAACCCTTGTTAGCTTAATTTAAGCTAACAAGGGTTTTAATTATTTTCCCAATTTATTCCCCACTAATACTCCCAAAAAGAATATTAAATAGAGAATTATTGTTCCAATAACTTTTTCTACCCCAAATAAGTTAGGGGTAAAAATTTTTGTAAATGATATTATGGTTGCCGAAACCAGCATTGGTATCAGCAGAAAAAATAAATCTCTTTTAGATAGTTTAAAAAAGATTTTTTTCTTTTTCGGGGTCAATTCTGTTTTAGTCTCCATTTAGTTCTATTTTTTAGGTTTTTGAAATTTTTTAGAACTTTTAATCTATCTATAATATACTCTATTTTTACATAAAAGTCAAGTATTATTTATTAGTTTAATTTATAAGTAATATTTGTTAAAATATAAATAATTATGAATCCTAAAGATCAAGTTAAACAATCTCTCTCTATCTTAGATGTAATCTCTACTTATATTAAAGTTGAGAAAGCTGGCTCTCAATATAAAGCTCGTTGTCCATTTCATAATGAGAAAACTCCGAGCTTTTATATATCGATGGATCGTGGAACTTATCATTGCTTTGGTTGTGGAGAGCATGGGGATATATTTTCTTTTGTAGAAAAAATGGAATCAGTACCATTTTATGAAGCTTTGACTATTTTAGCTGAGAGAGCTAATGTGAAGTTAACTCCCTTTAATAAAGAAAAAAAAGATAAAGAGGAGGATTTGATTAATTTACTTAGAGCCACTAATCAGCATTATATTGATAATCTTGAAAAGAGTGCCGAAGCCAAACTTTATCTTAGCGAGCGAGGATTAACCAAGGAGACAATTGAAAAGTTTAAGATTGGTTATAGTGTTGGTGGAACGGAAGGATTTCGAGATTTATTTATTAATTTATCTAAAGCTGGATTTGGCATTGAGAGTATGTTAAAGAGCGGGATGATAATTAAAAAAGACGGGGAAGATAAATATTTTGATAGATTTCGAGGAAGAATTATGTTCCCAGTTAAGAATACTTTTGGGAATATTGTTGGCTACTCAGCTAGAATTCTACCTAAATACGATGATGGAAAAGTTGGCAAATATATTAATTCACCAGAAACAGAAATATATCATAAGAGTAAGATATTATTTGGCTATGATTTAGCTAAGAATAGTATCGCCAAGAGCAAAGAAGTAATCTTAGTAGAAGGGCAAATGGACTTAATTATGTCTCATCAAGTTGGGATTACTAATGTTGTAGCTACTTCAGGAACTGCGGTAACCGAGGAACAGATACAAATCCTTAAAAGATTCGCTGATAAATTATTACTGTCTTTTGATCAAGATTCAGCTGGAGAAACTGCCATGAAGAAATGTGCGATGTTAGCGATCAGCGGAGGATTAGATGTTTATGTAATTCCTAAGAAAAATGGAGTAAAAGATACTGCTGATCTAATCAAAGACTATGGCGGGGAAGAATGGCAGAAATTAATTGGTAGACGATTACCATTAATAGAATATTTAGTTAATAAAATTTTTGATGATATAAAGGATAATCGAGAAAGGAATAATGTTGTGAGGAAAGAAGTTTTGCCGTATTTAAGAATATTTCTTAGTGATATGGAGAGAGCTTATTTTATAAATTACATAGCTAGTAAATTGAATATTAGTGAGGTAGATATTATAAATGATATTAAAAGAATTAAAGTAGAAAATATAGAAAAAGATCAAATTGAAGAATACAAGGAAAATTCATCTAAATTAATTCGTTTAGTTAAAAATATCTTAGCTATTTTAAAATGAAAAAATATAGAGACAAATAATTTTAAACAAGATTATTATTCTGGAGCTCAGACAATAGACGAGAAAGAATTAGACTTAAACTATTTAAAAAGATTTGAAGAGACTGAATTAGAATTACCAGAAGAACTTATTGAAATTGAGATAGTGAAGATAGAAAAGGAGACTTCAACTAATTTACTTTACAAAGATCACCCTAATAAATTTATTAATGAAATGTTGTTAGATTTAGTTAAAGTTTTTAAATTAGAAATTATAAGAGAAGAGATTGATAATCTAAATAAGTTATCTGACAAGGGAGATGAGATTTTAAAGAAAATAAATTCCTTACAACAAATAAAGCATAAGATTCAAAATCACTCTTAATATTTATATACTTGCTTTTTTTTAGAATATAATTTATACTATTAAAAATTTGACAAGAGCGTGTTTAGACTACCAGTTTTTTAAGTTTAAACTTTATTAAAATTAATTTTAAATATAAAATAATATGAAGAGAGCTTCAAAGAAAAAAATAAATAAAAAGTCTAATAAAAATAAAATAAAGAAAATAATTAGAAAAAGCTCAAAAAGTAAAACTAAGAAAAAGATTAGAAAAAATAAAAACAGCAAACTTATTAAGAAAAGTACTTTTGTTAATTTAAAATCTTTATCAACTAAAGAGAGAGAGATGGAAAAAGAAAGAAGAAAGATTAAGAATGCTAAAGATAAAAAAGAAAGAGAAAAAAGAATCGCTAAAAATAAAGAAGCTAGCGCTAAGAATAAGAAAAAGTTAAATAAATTTAAGAATAAAAGAGTTAAAACTTCAAATGAGAAATTAGAAAAAGAATTAGAAATAATTAAAAAAGGAAAAGAAAGAGGATTTATCACTTATGATGATATTATTAAAATTTTCCCAGATTTAGAAAAAGATGTTACATATTTAGACGAGCTTTATGAGAAATTATCTGCCGCTGGAGTTGAGATTTTAGACGGAAGTAGTAATTTATTAAATATCGATGAAGATCTTAGTGATCTAGCTAGTAATGATATTAATCGAGATAGTATACAAATATATTTAAAAGAAATAGGGCAATATCCATTACTTACTTCTGAAGAAGAGGAGGAGTTAGCTAAGAGAATTGAAATGGGTGATGAAGAAGCTAAGAATATTTTAATGAGAGCTAATTTAAGATTAGTAGTTTCTTATGCCAAAAAATACGCTAATAAAAGTCCTAACTTAACTTTATTAGATTTGATCCAGGAAGGTAATCTAGGGCTTTATAAGGCAGTTGAAAAATATGACTTCAGTAAAGGATTTAAATTCTCAACTTATGCTTGTTGGTGGATTAGACAAGGAATTACTCGAGCTTTAGCTGATCAATCTAGAACTATTCGTATTCCAGTTCATATGGTAGAAACTATTGCGAAATACAAACAAGTTTTCCGAAGACTATCTCAAGACTTAGGCCGAGAACCATTAGCAGAAGAGATTGCTGATGAAATGGGTGTGGATGTAGAAAAAGTTCATGTGATTGAGAACATTGATCAAGAGACTTTATCGCTGGAAAAACCAACTGGAAATGATGACGATAAATCAACTTTAGGAGAATTTGTGCCAGACGATAAGATACTTTCACCCGATCAAGCAGCAAGCAGACAGATTTTAGCTGATCAGATTAATGAGATTTTAATGGATTTATCAGAAAAAGAGAGAAAAATTGTTGAAATGAGAAATGGGCTAGGGATATATAATGGGGTAATGCATACCCTTGAAGAAGTTGGCGAGGAATTTCAGGTAACTCGAGAAAGAATAAGACAGATTGAAGCTAAAGTTCACGAGAAGATAAGAGAACATGAGAAAGCATATAGATTGAGAAATTTTTAAAATTTTTTAAAAAATAAAATCAAAAAAAATGGAATTTATTAAATTCCATTTTTTTTATTTTATCTATTTTTCATAGACTTTCATTATTATTCCCAGGTCCTTTAATAATCCAACGAAATAATAATATTAAAAGAATAACACAACAGAAAATAGTTCCAAAAAATACTATTTTTGCTGAGTTTAGATCGGTTGCCGGTATAGGCCCATTACCATATTTCAAATAAATTTTTGCAATTAGTACAGCAAAGACTACAAAAAAGACAATAATTATAACCTTTTTCATTGTTATTTTTTTAAATGAATAATTAAATAAATTACTTATTATATTATATCATAAATATATAGTTTAGTAAAGTCTATTAAAAAGCCTTATATTATAGTATTATTTTAAGATGTTAATTGACCAAGTAAAGTTAAAAGTGAAAGCTGGTAATGGGGGAGACGGAGTAGTTAGATTCCGAAGAGAGAAATTTATTCCGAAAGGTGGGCCATCTGGTGGAGATGGTGGGCGAGGTGGGGATGTCTATTTTCAGGTGGTAAATGATATCCAAGCCTTAGATCACTATCAAAATAAAAAAGATTGGAATGCAGAAAATGGTGAAAATGGACAAGCTAAAAATATGTTTGGGAAAAAAGCTAAAGATTTATATTTACCAATCCCAGTTGGGTCTATTGTCTATAACCAGACTTATGATATTAAAACTGAATATGATAAGGAAGGAGACTATTTAATCTTACGAGGTGGAAAAGGGGGCTTAGGAAATGAGAACTTTAAAACTTCTACTAATCAAGCTCCGAGGATTGCAACTTCTGGCGAGCGAGGAGAAGATGCGGTATTTGAAATACAATTAAAAATGATCGCCGATATTGGTTTAATTGGGTTACCGAATGCTGGTAAAAGTTCTCTATTAAATACTTTAACTAATTCTCAAGCCAAAATTGGTAATTATGCTTTCACCACCCTGGAACCTAATCTTGGAGTTTATTATAAATTTGTGATTGCCGATATTCCAGGACTAATTGAAGGGGCAAGTACTGGTAAGGGCTTGGGAGATAAATTTTTAAAGCATATTTCTAAAACTAAAATACTTTTTCATTTAGTTTCTGCTGAGAATGAAGATGTTGTCAAGGCTTATAAGATTATACGAGACGAATTGAAAGACTATGATAAATTGAATCTTGAAAATAATTTATTAACTACCAAGGGAGATGAATTAGCTAAGAAAAGAGAAATTATTATTCTTACCAAGATTGATGAAGTTAATGATAAGAAAGAATTAACTAAGAAAGTGACCGAATTAGCTAAAGTTTCTAAACATAAAAAAGATGATATTTTATTATTAACTTTATATGATGATAAAGTTTTAACTGAATTTAAAAAGAAAATATCTCAGATTTTAAATATTAATAAAACAAATTAATTATTAATTTTATATTTTTAGATAAATCTTTAAACTCAACTTCTATGTATTCTAAAGGAATTATTTCTTTTTCAGATCTATATTCTAGACCATTTCTTTTTTCAAAATCTTTCTTATCTAAAATATAAACGAACCCTTTTTTATTTTTACTGGCCTGAAAAAGATTCTTATCACTATTAAAAGATATTTTTTTATTTCTAATACTAAAACTAGAAGTCGAACTTTCTTTTTATGAGAGATTATTTTTATGAATTAAAGATCTAAATATAGCAACTTCTGCAAAAGGTGTCGCGCACACAGCTGGTAAACCATCCTTTTCTCCATTATGATTAGCTTGTCTCGGTTCTAATTTATTTATTATAGTTTGAGAACCATGAAATAAAAATTTATTTTATTTTTCTAGAGATAGAAGTTTTTTCTTATTTTCGTTTATTTTTTCTATTTTATTTAATTTCTCCATAATATTAATATTTTATTTCATTTTTTCTTTAATAATTTCCGTAAATAACTGTGGATTTCCAGATCCACGAGATTCTTTCATAGCTTGACCAACGAAGAACATGACTAATTTCTCATTCCCAGCTAATAGATCAACTCAAGGTTTTGGATTAGCGATAATTACTTTCTCTATTATTTTAGACAATTCTTCAGTATCGTTTTTCTGAATTAATCCTTTCATCTCAGCAATTTCGCGAGCAGTCATATCATTATCAGTCATTTCAAGCATAGAGTCATATGACAATTCACTCATCATATAATTAATTAAATCTTTCGCTCCACGGCTCGACAATTCATTATTATCTAACATCTCCATTATTTCTCGAAAATCTTCTTTATCAATAAAGTGGACTAAGTTCTCATCATTAGCACCTTGAACAATACTCAAAACATCACTACAGATATAATTAGTGGCTAAATTTAATAATTTATTTTGCTTTTTTAATTCATAATCATGACTTCCAACTTCTTTTTTAATCTCAGTAAAATAATTTAAAAGTTTAAAATTATTTAATAATATTTCTACATATTCATCTTTAATATTAATTTCTTTGAAATCTTCTCGGATTAATTCTAAACTAATCGGTAAATTATTTCTAATCTCTTCTAAATCATAAATACTATGTAAATATAGCTTTGGAAGATCTGGATCAGGGAAATATTTATAATCTTCTGAAGATTCTTTTTTTCTTTGGCTAACTGTGATTCTTTTATTTTCTTCAAATCCACGAGTCTCTTGAATTATTTCCTCACCTTTGCCAGCTTCTAGTAATTCAATATGTCTCTTAGTCTCATAACGAACAGAGTCTTCCACGGACTTAAAGGAATTAATATTTTTAACTTCAACCTTAGTGCCATATTTATTTTTATCTTTAGAAACTGAGAGATTAACTTCGATTCGCATTTGACCTTTACTCATTTCAGCTTCACTAGCATCTAGCATTCTTAGAATTAACTGAAGTTCTCTAGCAAAATTACTACAAGCTTTCGCGGCGACTTCGACATCATTGAAAGTCTCTGTTTCGGTAACTAATTCCATTAATGGAACTCCAGAGCGATTGAAATCTATTAAAGTATCACTTGCTTTGTCATGAGTGGATTTGGCGGTGTCTTCTTCTAAATGTATACGAGTTAGAGGTCAATTGTGAATTCTTCCACCGGAAACAATTGGATATTTATATTGAGTTAATTGATAAGCCTTTGGCATATCTGGGTAGAAATAATGCTTTCGATCCCACTCGGTAAAGTTCGCAATATTAGAGTTAATATAAAGTCCGATCTGTATCATTTTCTTGATGGCTTCAGAGTTTAAGGTTGGTAATGATCCAGGTTGAGCGGTACAGATTGGGCAAATATTTTTGTTAGGAGTTTCTTCTAAGGGGACATTAGAGCAGGAGCAGAACATCTTGCTATTAGTTTTAAGTTCAGCATGAATCTCTAACCCGATCATTATAAAGTAGTCATTATTTGTAGTAGTTTCCATATTATTATTTTTTGATTATAGCATTTTTATATCTCTTATTCCAAGTGATTTGTCGCTTGGCATATTGATAAGATTTATTAATAATTTCTTTTTTCATTTCTTCATAAGTGATTTTATTTTCTAAATATAAAGTGGCATATTTATATTCTAAGCCAAGCGAGATTAATCAAGTAATTGGTATTTTTAAAGTATTGATTAGATATTTGACTTCATTAATTAAATTATTTTTACCTTTAGCTAATAATCTTTTTTCTAACCTTCTAGTAATTCTCTCTCTTAATTCTTCTTTATCTCTATCAATAAAAATAAACTCAGTATCATATTTCGGAACTTGATTTAACTTTTTAATTTCAATATTTTCTCCAAGAGTTTTTTTATTTTCTAAGATTTCAATAATTCTAATTAATCTTCTTTTATTATTCCTTTCACTAGAGTTAGGATTATTAATTAATTCTTTATATTTATCTTTATTTAATTTTTGGATTCTTGAAAGTAATTTTTCTATATTTTCTTTTTCAAGATCTTTACGAAGTAGAGAATTAACTTTAGCATTTTTAGGTAATCCATAAAGAATAGCATCAATATATAGCCCAGTTCCACCGCAAAGGATTGGAATCTTATTTTTCTTTCGAATTTCTTTGACAGCAGAATTAGCAAATTTTAAATATTTAGTAACTGGAAAGTTTTGATTAGTTTTAAGATAATTTTTACTTACTTTAATTGGATCAATAATGTTTAAAGCATAGTGCCGAACACCTTTCATTTCTTTTTTAGTAATTTTTCCAGATCCAATGTCAAGATATTTATAAATTTGTCTTGAATCTGTGGAGATAATTTCCCCATTTATCTTTTTAGCTAATTTAACTGCATAGTCGGATTTACCACTAGCCGTCGGACCAAGCACAATATAGAGTTTAGGTTTATTTTTATACATAGTTATTTATAATAATATTACAAATTAAAGCTTTTTTAAACACTTGACATATATATATATATATTATACTTATATAAGTTCTTTAAAAATATTTTTCACTTAAAAAATCATTAATTATGGAAAGTAAAAATTTAAATCCAGAAAATAGCGACAATATTTTGGAAAAAAAGTTTGAATATGATATTTGGGGTCAAAGATCAGATGATCCCAATTATATGTGTGAACCTCAGCAGGTATTCGAAGAGGATTACGCTACGAAACATTTCAAATTATTTGTACCTTATGTGCTTTTAAACAAAGAAAATAAAAAGTAGATTGATTATATTTGTTTTCTAACCCTTGTAAAATTATAAGGGTTTTTTATTTTATATTTTTATCTAATATTAATCTTTTAAGTCCGTCCACATTATCATTATAGATTTGTATACTTTTACCAAGTATGGCTGGCTTTTTTTCTATTAAATAATCATAAATAGCTAAGTCGCGAGCGAGCAATTCTCTTAAGAAAACTTTACTATTTATAAAAATATTCTGATAATAATTAGTATATGGGTAAGGTGCATTATAAGCGATAGCTTGAATGCCATTTTTACGAGCAATAAAGATCGCTCTTTCATTGTGAAACTTTTGAGAGATGATAGTGATTTTACTTTGATTAAAGACTTCATTACTTCTTAATACTGAGTCGAGAGTTCTTCGCCCACCATAATCAGAGACAATCAGATCGTCATTTACTCCAATATTTAGTAAATAATTTCGCATGTATTTAGGTTCATTATAATGAACAGTTTCATTATCACCAGAGACTATAATATAAGTGATTTTCTGATCTTGAATTAGGTCTTTAGCTGTATTTAGGCGAGTTATAAAGAACCTACTAGTTTGGCCGGAACTTGTGAAAGGAGAAGTTCCTAGAACTAAACCAACTCTATTGGTTGGAAGACTATAAATATCATTATAAATATAAGGTTTAGCAAAGTTTGAAATGTAGAAATATATAATAGTTGAAATAATTAAGAATAAGACTATTAGAAGTAATATATATAGTAAAATATCTTTTAATATTTTAAAAAAATTACTTTTCCAAGACTTTTTATTTTCCAAAAAAGTTAATTTCATATTTATAATCATAGCAATTTTTGGAAGATTTGTCAGTTCAAGTAGCAGGTTGCAAGTAACAAGCTTCAAGAATCAGATTGTATTTTCTTGTAGCCTGAAGCTTGAATTTTATAACTTGTTCTAGGACTCGATCACTAAATATATTCACTCGCAAGCTCGTTCATTATTTCGCGACCCCGTCTAAATTGTCTCAGTTTTTTATTTCTTTAAAATTAAAAACTGGCTTTGCAGACAATTTAGTTCGAGTCCTACTTTCTAGCCAAAAATATATTCTAATCTCTTTCAGAGTTTCTCATTATTTTTGTGCCGAAGGTGGGACTCGGTCACAAGTATTTTTCCTGACGGAAAAATCTCGCAACCCCAGCTCGGTATTTTTGCCTTTCGCTTCACTCAAACAAAAATATACCTGCGCCTTTCTCGTCCCAACCAAAGCCAAGCAGTTGGCTTTGTTCTTCAACCCAAATTTTTCGTAAACTCAAAATCTGTGCCGAAGGTGGGACTCGAACCCACAAGCTTTCGCATGCGATTTTGAGTCGCACGTGTATACCATTCCACCACTTCGGCAATTTATTCACATATTTTAGCATAAGTGATGAAATTTTTCATGCTATACTAAAAGTATAAATATAAGTTATTAGAAATTAATTTTATGGCAGAATTACAAAATGCAGTCTATTGGATTGAAGTTGATAAGATATCTCCTAACCCATATCAACCACGACGAGAATTTGACAAGAAAAATCTTCAAGATTTAGCAGATAGTATTAAACAATATGGAGTTCTGCAACCATTAGTGGTAACTCGTCATGAAGATTCACATGACGATGGATCAATTTCAGTCAATTATGAATTAATTGCTGGAGAGCGAAGATTGCGAGCTTCTAAATTAGCCGGTATAAAAGAAGTGCCTTGTGTAGTTAGAGTTGGAGATGATAATCGGACTAAGCTTGAATTAGCAATTATTGAGAACTTGCAAAGAGAAGATTTGAATGCTGTTGATCGAGCTAAATCCTTTCAACAATTAGCAGACGAATTTAAATTATCTTGGGCTCAGATTGGAAAGAAAGTTGGTAAAAGTCGTGAATATGTTTCAAACACGGTGCGAATTTTAATGTTACCGCAGGAAATACTTGATGCTTTGATTGCTGGAAAGATCTCCGAAGGCCATACTAGACCATTATTAATGTTAGTTGATAGACCAGCTGAACAGATAACTTTATTTAAAGAAATGTTAATGCGAAAGATGACCGTTCGTGAAGCTGAGCGATTAGCTAGGAGAGTGGCATATGATAAGGTTCGTAAAAAGAGTTTAATGAGTAATCCAGAAGTTATTGATCTTGAAGAAAGATTAGCTGAAAGTCTTGGAACTAGAGTTCATATTGAGCCAAAAGATAAAGGTGGAAAGATTATGATTGATTATTTCTCTCATGATGAGCTATTAAATTTGACTCAATTAATTAAAAAGATTGGTAAAGAGAAAACCCATGAAGGAATGTTTGATAAAATTAGAAAAGAAATGGACATAAGCCCCAATTCACCAATCGCTGAGGCGATAATTGAGCATGAAAATGAAGTAAAGAATAACATTCAAACTTTACCAGATATTATCGATCCCGAGGAGCATATCGGAGAAGTAATAATTGAGCCAATTAGAGATTTGAAGTTTAACAATCCCGAAGATCATGTAGGGGAGTTGCTAGTTAATAGAAGAAGTAAAGAGTCAGAGACGGATAGTTATGCTAATTTAGAAATAGCCGATAATAAAGATAAATTAGAAGAAAATAAGTTAGAAGATGATAGAAGTAAAGAAGAAGTAAATGCTTATGAGAATAGAGAAGACGATCTTTATGATTTAAAAAATTTTAGTTTGTAATTAGTTTTATAATTATTTAATTAAAAATTTGTCTAAGGCCCCACCATATTCTTTAAGATAGTTTCTGATTTGTTTTTTAGCTAAGGAAGTGTAAGCAAAATCTAATCATTTCCTACTTGGCTTAGCATCATGTTTAGTGATTATTTCTACAATATCACGATTTTTTAATTTAGTATTTAGTGAAACTATTTTTTGATTTATGATAGCTTTAGAAATATGGTTGCCAATATCTGAATGAATATAATAAGCAAAATCTATAACTGTGGAGTTTTCAGGTAATTCTAAAATGTCTCCTTTTGGAGTATGTATAAATAATTTTTTATCTAAAATATTTTCTTTAATATCTTTCAAAAATTCATTATTTAGAGTCGTTTTTTCTATTTGTATTAAGTCTTTAGTTCAGGAGATCTTATCTTCAATATTTTTAGCTTTTCTTTTATCATATTTAGAATCAGTTTTAGAATTACCTAATTCTTTATAAAATAAATGTGAAGCAATACCATACTCTGCTTCCTCGTGCATTTTTTGAGTTCTAATTTGTACTTCAAAAGTCCCACCTTCGCCATCAAAGACCGTGGTATGTAGAGATTGATAACCATTTGGTTTTGGTATGGCAATATAGTCTTTAAATCTTCCCGGAACTGGTTTATAGAGGCCGTGAATCACTCCAAGCACTTGATAACACATGTTAATATCTAGAACTATAATTCTCATCGCTGCAATATCGTATATCTTTTGTATATCTCAATTATGCTTTTTAAGTTTCTCATAAAGAGAATAGAGATGTTTAAGTCGATAATCTATTTTTAGAAATT
This sequence comes from uncultured Candidatus Saccharibacteria bacterium, assembly GCA_964635125.1. GTDB lineage: Bacteria > Patescibacteriota > Minisyncoccia > Phycocordibacterales > UBA5272 > UBA5272. Next base: position 269,160 of record CAZWMQ010000001.1, read on the forward strand.
TAATTTCAAAAATTCGTAATTCTGAACGAACTTTTTTTAATATATTTAAGAGGTAATTCTCAGAAGAGGATTTATTCTCTTCAAACATGACTTTAACTTTTTCATAATCTTCCGGATAAGCATAAGGGAAAGCATAATCCTCTAATTCACTTTTTAATTTTCCCATACCAATACGATCAGCAAGTCTCGCATGTATTTCCAGAGTTTCAATAGCAATTCTTTTTCTTTTGTCCTCTCTTAGATACTGTAAAGTTTGCACATTGTTTAATCGATCGCAGAGTTTAATTATCACCACCCGTATATCATTAGATATAGCGATAAAGAATTTTCGCATACTCTCGACATGTCTTTCCATACCTTGATATTTAATAGTTCCAAGCTTAGTTACTCCTTCAATTAAGAATAAAATATTTTTTCCGAATTCTTTATCTATTTCTTCTTTTGTAATTTTAGTATCTTCTAAGACATCATGTAATAAACCAGCAACAATAGTCTCAGTATCCATATTTTGTTTAGCGATGTTAATAGCAGTATAGACTACATGATTAAAATAGGGCTCGCCACTTTTTCGCAATTGTCCCTCATGAGCTATCTTAGCAAAATTATAAGCTTTCTTAATTATTTCTTTATCACTTTTAGATATAGATTTATTCTTTGGTATAGATTTAAATATGTCTTCGGTGATCGGAGTTTTATAAATATCAATATTAGTTATAGTAGATTTTTCTATGTCAGTTGCTCCCAATTCATTTTTAGATGTCATTTTTTAATTTTAACATTAAAAAAAATCTAGTCAAATAAAAAACTCTACTAAACATTTAATTAGGTTAGCAGAGTTGGTGGTAAGTTTAAAAATTAATACCAACAGACATAATACTTTCCAAATATACTTTCTGTCGGCACAATCCAAACCTCAGTATCTTTTTTCTTTAATTTTTTCAATAATCTATTCCTGAAATAGTTAGCTGAAATTTTAAAGAAAAAAAGTTTAACTTTTGGATCCATAATCGTTGATTTTACGGTACAAGGTTATACTATAAAAATATTATATTTTTGTCAAATTTACTTTTTCTCTAATTTATGAGGATTATGATTTGGACAAGTTTTATTCGAGCATCGCTCCGGAATAGTCTTAGTTCCTTCCATCATTAATTCTCCACATATCTTACAGTATGCTCCAGTTGGGCGAGCTTTAATAGTATTTTTACAATCTGGATAATTAGAACATGCATAAAATACTCCATATCTCCCTCGTCGCTCTTCCATATAACCAGTCTCACATTTATTACATTTTACTCCAGTGTTTTTCTTTTGCTTCTCTTCCTCAGAAGTCTCAATATATTTACATTTAGGATAATTAGAGCAGGCGATGAATTTACCATATCTACCGGTTCTTTCGATTAATTTACCTTGTTCACATTTAGGACAAGTCTTACCAGTGTCTTTTGGGCCCTCTAATTCTTCACCATCTAAAGTCCTGGCCCCATCACAATCTGGATATCTTGAGCAAGAGTAGAATTTACCATTTTTAGATAGTTTAATAATCATTTTAGATTTACATTTTGGACAACGAATATCTTTGGGAGCCTCTCCAAAGTTATTCTGCTTTTCAATTTTATCTTTGGCTTTAAGATCTTTCTCAAATGGTTTATAGAAATCAGTTAAGAGTTTGAGATAGGTTAATTTACCATTAGCAATCTTATCTAAATTATTTTCCATTTCCGAAGTGAAGGAGTCTGAAATGTATTTAGCGAAATTTTCTTCTAAGAAATCTGAGACTACTTCTCCGGTATCAGTTGGGAAAAGAGTCTTATTCATCTTCTCAACATAACCACGGTCCTCAATTGTTGAAATAATTGAAGCATATGTGGATGGTCGACCAATATCTCTTTTTTCTAATTCTTTAATTAGACTGGCTTCACTATATCTTCCTGGGGGAGTGGTGGCTTTCTCAATTGAATTAATAGCATACAGCTTTAAATCATCCTTAAGAGATAATTTAGGTAAAGTTATATCTTCACCTTTACCATGTGGATCAATCGCTAATCAACCATTAAATATAACTACGGAGCCATTTACGGAAAAGTCTGGATAACTCTTCTCCTGCTTTATATTAGCTGTAATTTTAGTTCTTAATAACTCAGCATCTCGCATCTGTGAAGCGACTGTTCGCATAAAGATTAAGCTATAAAGTCTCTTCTCGTCCGGAGAATTTCCAAGATTGCTATTATTAAAGTGAGTTGGGCGAATCGCTTCGTGAGCTTCTTGAGCATTTTTAGATTTAGTTTTGTATTGTCTTATTTCTAAATATTCTTTACCATATTGATTATTGATAAAGTCTGAAATCTCTTTAATCGCGACTCCGGCTAAATTAGTTGAGTCAGTTCTCATATAAGTAATATATCCTTTTTCATATAATTTCTGAGCGAGTATCATGGTTTTCTTTGGAGAATATCCCAATCTTGAAGAAGCAGTTTGTTGTAGGGTGGAAGTGGTAAAAGGGGCTTTTGGAGAGAGTTTAGCTTTAGTCTCTTTAATGTCTTTTACAAACCAGCTCCCAGCTTTACCTTTAATGACTATTTCTTTAGCTAAACTGGTCGCTTTAGCCTCATCTAACTCTGGATTAAGACCTGGTTCAAGAGAACAGTCTAAGATTAATTTATATTTCTTAGATTCTTTCATTTTCCCAATGGTTTCCACTTCGGCAACAATATTAAAGTATTTTACCGGAATAAAGTTTCTTATTTCTCGCTCTCTTTCCATAATAATTCTTAGAGCAGGAGATTGGACTCTACCAGCGGACAATCCATAGCGAACTTTTTTTCAGATTATACCAGACAATCCATAACCGACTAAGCGATCAAGCACTCTGCGAGCTTCTTGAGCTTCTTTTAAATTTATATCAATCTGTCTTGGATTTTTTAAAGCTTCAATAATAGCTTCTTTAGTTATTTCGTGGAATACAGCTCGTTTAGATTTCTTCAGATCACAAGCCTCTTTGACATGCCAGGCAATGGCTTCTCCTTCACGATCGGGGTCGGTGGCTAAGATAGTTTCCGTAGCTTTATTGGCTAAAGATTTAATCTCAGCAATAACTTTCTCTTTACCTTTTACTACTTCATAATGAGGAATAAATCCATCTTCAATATCAATGGCTTTCTTATTAGACTTTGGTAGGTCACGAATATGTCCAATTGAGGCTCTAACCGTATAATCTTTACCCAAATATTTCTCGATAGTTTTAGCTTTAGAAGGTGATTCGACAATTAATAATTTCATAAATAATTAAATAGATTAAAATAAATAGTTCCCATTTAACTTAACTCAATTAGATTATTTTTGCAAATAATTGTTAATTTAGAAGTTAAATTAATTATTTTTTTATTATAACATAGGAGAAAAGTTATTATTAAAATTAGTATAAGATGTTATTATGAAAATTAAATAAAATAGATAAGCATATAAGAATAATAGATATAATTATAATAATTTTATATTTCTTTTTAAATATTAAATATATTAAAATCAGAATAATCATGTTGAATATTATGAAAAAACTTTTGTATTCATTAGATACAAAAAATGCTTCCGAAGGATGTTCATAGGAGAATGGAGGGAATACAGAGCTTTTTGGTCCAAAAACGATCCAATTTACTAAAAAAGTAGGAAGAATTATAAGAATTGAGAGTATTTTTTTAAAGAGTGGGTCAATCTTATTTAATAAATTATTTCATCTATATACATTATAAAACAGTAATGAAGTGATAAGTATTACAATTAATATGATTTTAATATTTGAGTAATCATAATTGCTATCTAGTTTGGTAGTAACTAAGATAATAGTTATAATACTAGCAATATAAATTACGATATTTAATAAACCATATAGTATATTTTTCATATATTTAAATTATACCATTAATTTATTTAGCATATTCTGTAGCTTCAGCAAACTTGATAGATAATAATTTTGAACATCCTTCAGCTCCCACGGTTACTCCATATAAGACATCACATTGATTCATAGTCTCGCGATTGTGAGTAATTACTAAGAGTTTAGATCTTTCGGCTAATTTTTTAATCATTTGCCCGTATTTGCGAGCATTAGCTTCATCGAGGGCGGCATCAGTCTCATCAAGCACCATAAATGGTGGATGATTAATTGAGCTCATAGCGAAGATTAAAGCAATAGAGGAGAGAGCTCTTTCTCCACCGGATAACATTTGTAAATCTTTCACTTTCTTTTGTGGAAGATTAATTTGTATATCTACTCCTGGTTCACCCTCATGTTCACTTTCAACTTCTAGCCCTTTCTCATCGGTTTTATTTTTAATAATATTTTTCTCAATAGCTAAGTTAGCTTTTCCACCAGGAAAAACTTCAGCGAAATAATTATTAAAGTTCTGATTAATCTGATTAAGACCAGTATTAAAGTCAGAGAGTAAAGTGTTCTTAAGATCAATAATTAGATTTTCTAGGTTAGACTTAGAATGTTCCAGATCAGCGATCTCTTTGGTTAAGAATTCATCTCTTTCATTTAGAGATTCGTATTCATCTAAGACTTCTCCAGCATTTAAGACACCGGACTCTTCAATCCTAATCTTACTTCGCTCTATCTTTCTTCTTAATTCGCTTTGAGGTAATTGAGAGATTGATTTCTCTTCCTCTGATAATTCATTTAGATTAAAGTTTTTATATTTTAGAGATTTTTGTCCCAATAAGACACTCATTTCTCCTAATAAATTATTAAAGTCAGACTCTTCTTTCTCTAACTCAACTCTCTTTAGATTATGAGTCTCTCTTTGCGAATATAGCTTTTCTAGATTTAATTTCAATTGTAATATCTCATTATCTAATTTATAAGTATGTTCTTTGGATTCAGTTTCTAATTTTTGCAATTCAGAGTTTTTAATAGATAGTTTAGTTTCTATTTCTTGAATACTTTTTCCAACTTCTAATAAATTATTTTCTTTACTCTCTAAATCCTTTTTTAAGAGTTCAATATGTTCTTGACTATTATCTTTCTCTTCTTGAATTTCTTCTTTAATTTCAGAATTATTTTCTTTAGTATCACCTTTAATTCTTTTTATAAAATCTTTTTCTCCGTAATTAGCTTTTTCAAGATTATTAGTTAATTCCAAATAATTCTTTTCTTGATTAAGTTTGAAAATATTTTCTCAGAGAATCTTACGATTATCTTCAAATTCTATCAAGTCCGATTTATTAATAATATATTTGTTTAAATTACTCTCTATGAAAGGATTAGTCTCACGAGTGTTTTCAAGATCTTTCCTAACTAAGAATTTTATTTCTAGATCTAGATTAATTTTTTCTTTATAGAGATTGTCTTTATCAAGATTAAGATCTCTTAATTTATCTTTTAAGTTATTAATTTCATTTTTTAGATTAGATAAAAGAGGATTATTATTCTGATCTTGATTATTTTCACTCTCTTCTTGAAACTTTTTACTTCTTAATAAAGTGTGCAGTTTCTCTTCCTCAGTAGCAATGTTATTTTCAATATTATAGTCATTGATAATTTTCTTTTTCTCAGTTATATCAATATCTTCTTTACCTAAATATATTTTAAGCAGATCTGAAACTTGATTAATCTCATCTTCTCTTTTTTCGAGTTCCTTAACTTGCTTACGGAGATAATTAAGGTGAGGCAGATTCTCTCGTCGATTAGACTCTATCTCTTTTAAATGCTCACTTACTTTTTCTAATTTTCTAACTCCTTCTTTAATCCGGATATGATAGATTCTTAATCCTAGAGCATCTTCGATCATTTCTCTCCGTTCAATATTATTAGACAATAAGATACGATCAGCTTCACCTTGATTAACAATAGTATGCCCTGAAGCAGAAATATTAGCCATCGCTAATAATTCTTGAACATCTTTCAGGCGGACCTTAGTTCCATTAATTAAATATTCACTAGCCCCGTCCGAATATATTTCTCGAGTTAGAATAATCTCATCCATAGCTAAGAAATTATTTAAGATAGAGTTAGACTCTTCTAAATTATTAAATAATTTATTGTCTATTTTCTTATTACTATTATCTAAGATCAAAGAGACCGAGGCCCTTGAAAGTGAAGATAACCTCGGAGAACCTTTAAAGATTAAGTCGCTACCACTTTTCGAGCGAAGCCCCTTCATACTTTGTTCACCTAAGACAAATCGGATCGCTTCAGCTACATTAGACTTTCCTGATCCATTTGGTCCAACTACCCCAGTTACTGAAGAAGATAAGTCTAAGTTAACTCGCTTAGCGAAACTTTTAAATCCTTGAATAGTAATTGACTTTAGAAACATAATAAATAATAATAGCTACTTTAATTATTAAAATTATAGCATGTTTTTAAATTTTTTTTATGATTATTTTAAAGTAAAATATAGAAAACTAAGAAATAAATCACAGCCAAGATTATTCTATATCAACCAAAGATTATAAAGTTATGCTTTTGAATATAAGTAATTAATCATTTAATAAAGATTAAAGAAAAGACAAATGAGACTATAAAACCAATACTAATATTTAAGATATCAGCCCTTGAGAAAGTTTGATAACTCTTTAAGAGATCAAGTCCGGTGGCGGCGAACATAGTCGGCACTGCTAAAAGAAAGGAGAACTTCACAATAGTTTCTCGTTTTAATTTCATTAATAATCCTCCAATAATTGTCGCTCCACTACGAGATACTCCTGGAATGATGGCTATACCTTGTCAGATTCCTAAGAATAATGCTTTCTTATAAGTAATGTCTTTAATCTGTAAAACATTATCTTGATCTTTAGTTAGAGATTTATCAAATTCTGGTCTGATTTCAGAGTGTCTTTTCATATACCATTTCTCAATTATTATCATAATTATTCCACCAAGAAATAGCGAACTAATAACAATGATTGGATTATCTAAGAAATAAATCTTAATTATTTTATAGAATATTAAACCAATAATAGCCGTAGGAATAAAAGCGATAATTATTTTTTTAATTGTTTCTAAATTAAATAATTCTTTGAAATATAGAACAACTACCGCTAAGATTGCCCCAAGTTGAATAATAATCTCGAAACTTTTTAAAGAGCTAGAGTCTGGAATCGATAGAATCTTTGAAAATAAAATTAGATGACCAGTGGAAGAAATAGGTAAGAACTCTGTGATACCTTCGACAATTCCTAAAATGATTGAATGTAAGATGCTCATATTTTGGTGCCCGGGGCGAGACTCGAACTCGCAAGCCTTGCGGCAAAGGATTTTAAGTCCTTCGTGTATACCATTCCACCACCCGGGCAAATCTAAAAAGTATTATAACAAAAAAATAAAAAAAATAATAGTTATTTATTTTTGATTATTTTTTCTTTCTTCATCTTGAACTTCTTTTAACAACTTAGATAATCCTTTAGATTGGACATTATTAAAAACTTTACTAATTCCTTCTTGAGATAAAGGTTTAGGATTAGTTCGATTATCTTTTGGACCAATTTTCGGCTTTCGATTAAAAAAATTTAATTTCATATCTTTATATTTTGTTTGATTTAATCATTTTATCATATTTATAATAATTATTTTATAGAGCAAAATTATGCTACAATAGCTTAAATTGGTGCAGTGGCGAAGTGGTTAACGCTGCGGTTTGCAAAACCGCCATGCGCAGGTTCAAATCCTGTCTGCACCTCAAAAATAATGAAGAATATTTAAAAAATATTCTGAGTATATTTTAAAAGCAGAAAGGATTTGAACTGAACCGTCTGCGAAGCCACGAACGAAGTGAGTGAGGCGGTGAAGCCGGGGTCGAGAAATAATGAACGAGCTGGCGAGTGAATATATTTGGTGACCAAATCCTGTCTGCACCTCAAAAATAATGAAGAATATTTAAAAAATATTCTGAATATATTTTAAAAGCAGAAAGGATTTGAACTGAACCGTCTGCGAAGCCATGAACGAAGTGAGTGAGGCGGTGGCCGGGGTCGAGAAATAATGAACGAGCTGGCAAGTGAATATATTTGGTGACCAAATCCTGTCTGCACCTCAAAATAACGAAGAATCTGCCCAGGGCAGATGGAGTATATTTTAAAAGCAGAAAGAATTTGAACTGAACCGTTTAAAATTTTACGAAAAGTTTAAATTATGCTATTATTATCTTTATAATTAGTTTACCAGTTACTAGAAACTAATTAGCAGCAACTAGAAAGGGCCCTTAGCTCATTTGGTAGAGCACTGGTTTTGCACTCCAGAGGTGAGCGGTTCGAATCCGCTAGGGTCCACAAACGTTAAGAAATTACCGACTGCTTGGTAATTTTAGTTTGTGGAAGGCGCAGGTATATTTTTGTTTGAGCGAAGCGAAAGGCAAAAATACCGAGCCGGGGTCGCGAGATTTTTCCGCCAGGAAAAATACTTGTGACCACAAACAAAATAGCAAGAAGCAAGTTATAAGTCTCAAGAAATGTTATAATCATTTTACCAGCAACCAGAAATAAGCCACTAGCAACAAAAAGGGCCTTTAGCTCATTTGGTAGAGCGCTTCCATGGCATGGAAGAGGTGAGCGGTTCGATTCCGCTAAGGTCCACAGCGTGAAAAAATTTGTTCTGCTACAAATTTTTAGCCGTGGAAGCCATAGTGATGTTTGGCTAGCAAGCCAAACCACGAGGTTGGGTCGCGAAAATTCTGAGTGGCAACGAAGAATTATTTGTGACTACCAGTTTGATTTATGTTATGATTAATGTAGGAGTTCATTTATCATAAGATTAAAGATATTATCAACTTAAATTTAATATTATGGAAAAAGAAAAATCAAAAGTGGAGTCTTTCAGTTTTACTTTCGGTAACCCAACTAATTATCAAGCTTATTTAGGGTATTGGAAAGAACCAAAAAAGATTCCAAATCACGATGCTGAGATTCAGTTGATCGATGATAAGGGTTATTGGTCTAAAGACAATATTAAAATTGTAGGTAAGATTAATGCTCAAGTTTCCGGAGTTGAACATATTGTTGGTTATAATGGAGGAATCTATACAGTAACCATAACAACTATAAATTAAACCCTTAAGAAAATAAAAGCTTCTAAACTCTTCTTAATTTAAAAGGAAGAGTTTTTATTTTTTATATCTTAGTATTTGTTTTAAATATTGACTTCTATCTATTTATATATTAGACTAAAATTAGTAAATTACATAGCCTATCTTATAGGCTTTTTTATATAAATTCTTTAACAATTAAAAACTTTTAAAAATGAGACTTATATTATTCTTATTTACTTTTGGCTTATGGCTTGTGCTTTACTTATTTGTAGAAGCTAAGCATTGGCCCTGGTTTAGTGAAATCGTATTTATCCAAACTATTTTAGCTTGGATATATTTAATGAATGCTTTTGTTTTGGTAAAGAGAGGGGAGACTAAAGAACTAGTATTGAAATTTTCTCAACGATCAATCAAGACTTTAACTCCAGGATTATATTGGTTTCCATTTCTATGGTGGTGGGGTAACATTGAAGGTGATACTGAAATTATACCTGAAAAATCTTTTGTTCACTTTGACAGTAGAAAAATTTTTCGAACTAGACAATTAGTTGGTAGAGCTGGATTAATTGAAGATATTAGTAGAGAATTCATAATTCCATTTATTTTAAGGAGAAATCTTTGGGCAATTGTTATTTGTTTAATTTTAGGATTTTTTTTAGCTAAAACATCTATCTTAATAAAAGAAAAATATTTTGATCATGTAGTTCTAGTTAAAAATAATAATATCTTTAGACAAGGAATAAATAACAGAGAAGCCTCTTATCAAAGTAAAAATTATAAAGAAAGCTTAGGCAATGTTAATACTTCAACATCTCAATCTAATACCTCGAGTAATAATTCTAATTTGAAAAATAATCAAGATGGCTTTTCTAATAAGAAAGAAGAGTATTTAAAACCAAGAGAAGATGAAAATACTGATTATGGTAAAACTAATGATGACGATGATGATGTAAATATATATCTTAGCCCATCATTAACTTTGCCTTGGCAAGAGGTGTCTAAGTCTGATATGGAATTTCAGAATCAGGAAGAGATTAAGGAATTAAATACAGAACCCAGGAATTTTAATAGCGCCTTTTATAAATCAGAACTTAGCACTAATGAGTTTAACTTTTTGATTTATTTTCCTGATAATCAAAGCCATATGTCCTCCTCCGATATTTATCAGATGAAAGTCTGTTTAAAATACGGCGGGTTAATGATATTATTACATTCAGAAAACGGCCAATATCCACTTTATTTTTCTAATGGGTCGATAAAATATTTTTCTAGTCCTTCAGAATTATATCAATATATCGTTGATAATGATTTAGTAATGTATATAAAAACCTGTTGGAAACAAAGTATTATTGATCAGAAGTGATTAATTTAAAAGTTTAAAAGCTTTACGAAATATTTGTAAATAATATAGTAGTAAGGCTTTTTATTTTTTCTCAAGTATTCTAAGATTGGATTTTTATTATGTTAAAATTAAATTATGATAGAAGTCAAAATATTAAAAAAAGATTTCTCCAAATATCCATTACTTCAACCACTTTTAGAGATTAATGACATACCGAAGTATTTAAATTTTAAAGCCCAGTCTAAACTAATTTTGAGAAATTTTTTAAATAAAAGTTTTGATGGAATTGATTATAAAGTTTTAACCATTGTAGGTAGTCGTAAATATTCAAATTATGGAAAAGAAGTTCTAGAGTATTTATTAAAAAGATTAGTTAATGAAAAAATTATTATTATTTCTGGGCTCGCGATTGGAATTGATGCTTTAGCTCATAGTAATGCAATCAAAAATGATCTAAAAACTATCGCCATACCAGGATCTGGCTTAAATGAAAATATTATTTATCCGTCGCAGAATAGAGATTTAGCTAAAAGTATTTTAGAGACTAATAACCTCTTAATTTCAGAGTATGAAGATAAAGATAAAGGTAAAGTTTATTATTTTCCGGAGAGAAATAGATTAATGGCGGCAATTTCTGATGCAGTTTTAATTATTGAAGCAACCGAGAAAAGTGGAACTTTAATTACGGCGAGATTAGCTATGGAATATAATAAAAATGTTGGAGTAATTCCAAATAATATCTTGAGCCTTAACTCAGTTGGGTCTAATAAATTAATCCAAGATGGAGCAACTCCAATCTTATCAGTGGAAGATGTATTGGATTTATTAAATATTGAAAGAGTTAGTGAGGATTTAAATAATTTAAAAGAGAAAACTTTGAAAGATATTTTAGATACTTTAAATGATAATGAAAAAATAATCTTTCAGAAAATTATTAAAAATGGAAATATAGAAAAAGATAAATTATTAATAGAGTTAGGAAACGAGAAGATTAATTATACCGAGATGATTGTAGGACTAATGAGTTTAGAAGTAAATGGATTAATTGTGGAGGAGATGGGAGAGATAAGAATTAGAAAATAGTTATTGACAAATTATTATATATATGATAAGATGTTAGTATAGCAACATCGCTAAAATTCTTTAAAATATATAGAGAATGTTTTTGTTAAAAGTATTTTTAAACTTAGGATCTATAGGTTTTAGTATCTCAGCTTTTTACTTTGATAGTATAGACTACTCTAGCTTAGCATCTCTATTGCTAGTTATGACTTTTGTTGTTTGGGTGGTTGAGTTGCTTAAAAAAAAGAGACAACTCGAAGAAGAAAATACGAAACTATTAAGGGAAATCGAGGAGTTAAAGAAAAAATAATTTTAAGGATCAAAATAAACAGCTAAGTCTAAAGTCGAAGCTGTTTTTATTTTATGTTATACTTTAAATAATACTATGCGGAAATTAGTTCACGGAAGGATATCTTTAACTAGTAAAGGTGATGGCTATGTTAGATTAAGTAAAGATCATGAAAAATTAGATCAGAATTTCGATGAGAATGAATCAGTTTTCGTTGATCATGAACATTTAAATTGTGCCTTACATGGCGATATTGTTGAAGTGGAAGTTCTAGGTAAAAAGAGAAATGAAAAGACCGGAGAAGATACTTTCTATGGTAATGTTAAAGAGATAATTCAGAGAGCTAAATATGCCCATGCCGGAGTATTAGAAGAAGATCATGGCATGCTGTTTCTAATTCCAGATGATAAGAAAACTTATACTGACTTTATAATTGATAAAGAGGAAACTTTAAATGCAAATCCTGGAGATAAAGTTGTCGCAGAAATTATTAAATGAGTTGATCCGAAAAAGTCTCCCTTTGCGAAAATTATCCAGGTACTTGGTAAGCCAGGAGACAATAATGCCGAGATGTTAGCTCTAGCTCTTGAGCGAGGTTTTTCCGATAAACATAGTGCCGAAGTTATGGCAGAAGCTAATGCGATTAAAGAGCGAGGGATTACCAAAGAAGATGAAAAGATTGGCGATGGGGTGAATGGGCGAAGAGATTTTAGAAATATCTTAACTTTCACTATTGATCCAGCGGATGCGAAGGATTTTGACGATGCTTTGAGTTTTAAAAAGTTAGACAATGGTAATTATGAGATTGGAATTCATATTGCCGATGTCTCACATTATTTAAAGGAAGAAATGAAGATGAATGATGAAGCAATACAGCGAGAGAATAGTGTTTATCTAGTTGATAGAACTATACCGATGCTTCCAGAAGTATTATCAAATGATCTCTGTTCATTAGTCGAAGGACAAGATAGATTAACGATGAGTGCCGTCTTTGAAATAGATAAGAATGCCGAAGTGAAAAGTGAATGGTATGGACGAACAATTATTAAATCTAAGAAAAGATTTACATATGAAGAAGCTCAAACTATTATTGAGGGCGGTGGATTATATGAGAATGAGCTTAAAACTTTAAACAATATTGCTAAATTATTAGAAGAGAGAAAAATAAAAGATGGAGCTTTAATTATTGAGACTGAGGAAGTAAAGTTTAAATTAGACGAGAGAGGTGTACCAATTGAAGTTTATGTTAAAGAAAGGAAAGACGCTAATAAATTAATTGAAGAATACATGTTACTGGCTAATCGTAAAGTTTCTGAGTTTATTCATGATCAAGAAATTAAAAATCATCAGCCAGATTTATCTATTTATCGTATTCACGATAAACCAGAGCCAGAGAAAATGCATGAATTAGATCTTTTCATAAGATCTCTCGGTGAAAAGGTTCGCTTTATAGATGACTTAATTCCATCACCGGAGTTAAACAAATTATTAGAAAAGTTAGATAAAGAAGGACGAGTTGCTGAGAAAGATTTATTATCTATGCATGTTTCCAGAACTATGCAAAAGGCAATTTATTCAACTAGTAATATTGGTCATTATGGACTGGCTTTTAAATATTATTCTCACTTTACTTCTCCAATTCGTCGATATCCAGATGTAATTTTACATAGAATCTTGATGAGAGTTTTAAAGAAAGATTGAATAAAGAAAGAAGAGAAAGGATATCTTGATCGTATGTGTGCCTTAGCTTCACAAAGAGAGAAAGAAGCTCAAGAAGCTGAGCGAGGTAGTATTAAATATAAACAAGTGGAATATATGAGTTATCGTATTGGTCAAGAGTTTACTGGGGTAGTTTCTGGAGTCTCGCAATGAGGAATCTATGTTGAAGAAATTACTAGTAAATGTGAAGGAATGATAAGATTGCGAGATTTGGGAGATGACTTTTATATGTATGATGAGAAAAAGTCTTTAATCTATGGTGAAAATAGTGGAGAGACTTTCCGAGTCGGAGATAGATTAAAAATTAAAGTTAAAAATGCTGATCTAGAATTAAAGCAGATTGATTATGAATTGGTAAAATAATATTTTGTGATATTATTACGAAGTAGCCTATATGACCCGATAGATTTATCTATGGAAGGGTAGGACAGTGCTCACTCTTTTATTATAATAAAAGAGAACCCGTGTATCTCCTTAATTCTGTGCCTATAATAAGGCGGAGTAATACATAGTTAAAAATCCCAGCCTGAAAACTGGGTTTTTATTTTTAATTATTTTTTTATTTTACATTTATTTCCAAATATGCTATATTTATAAGCATATAAAACAAGTAAAATTATTATGTTAAAGATTAGATTACAAAGATTAGGTAGAAAAAACGACCCACATTTTAAGTTAATCGTTACTCCAGAAACCTATAAACCTAAAACTCATAAATTTATTGAGGATTTAGGTTTTTATAATGCTAAGACTGGTGAAAAGAATTTTAAAGCTGATCGAGTGAAATACTGGATAAGTGTCGGAGCCCAAGTAACTCCTACGGTTCATAATTTCTTAGTAGCTGATAAAGTTATTGAAGGTAAAAAGAAGAATGCACTTTCCAAGAAATCTCCAACTGTCAAAAGAAAAGAAGCTAAAAAGAAATAATTTTTTAAAATACTTTTAAAATTAGAATTTAAAAGCAAAGTTTGAAAAATAGAAAATAAATTGTTAGAAAGTTAAGAAAAATTTTCTCTAAGAATAATCGTGATATAATAATTTAGTTAATGAGTTTATAAAAATAATTTGAAAATAAAAATATGGTAAAAGATTCAGAATTCGTAGAATATATTGTAAAGAGTTTAGTAGATAATCCAAATGATGTGAAGATTGATAGGAAAGTTGATGAGATGGGTGTCTTAATCACTGTCGATGTTGGAAAAGATGATATGGGTAAAATTATTGGTCGTCAAGGAGCGACTGCGAAAGCTTTAAGAACATTACTGCGAGTAGTTGGCATGAAGAATAATGCTAGAGTTAATCTTAAGATTAATGAACCAGCCGAAATGTTAGGATCACAATCTGGACAAAGTTATAAAGCTGAGACTGATGATGTTGATGCGATCATGGACGGGATTAAGAATATATAATGTACAAGTCGTAAGATACAAGAAATAAGACTTAAGAAAAAGCCGTACAATAATGTACGGCTTTTGAATTAATTTTTATTTTTACTTCCTATTATATTTGTAGTTATCTTCTATCTTTTTTAAAAAATAGAGAACTACGGAAACTGCCATCATACATAACCCTATGAGTAAGATCTGAGTTAGTATAAAAACAGTTTTTCCACCAAAAGAGAAAATAAACACCTTTTGAAGTAGAATGGTAATGAAGCTTGTTAAGAATATAAGAAAACCTAGCTCAAGAATCATTTTAGACCATTTTTCTTTTAATAAATTCTTAGATTTCATTAAATTTATAAAATAATAGAATTTATAAATTATAATTGACAGGACACAAGAAAAAAGAAATAATAATACTAAATTTTCCATTTTTATAAATTTTAGTTGTGAAATAAAATAGTTTTTGAAAGAACTTATATATTCTATCACTATTACAATAATTTGTCAAGTTAAAAATGAAAACGGTCTCTTTTTGAGACCGTTTAAAAATTTATCTTTTTATTCTTCTTTATCTACTAAGTCCGGGCTATCATATTCAAATTGATAACCTATAGCAAATCCCAAAAATATTGAGATCAGAAAAATAAAGTTAAATAATATATTTTCAGGCACTGCTAAAGTAATTAGAGTTGATATTAAACCAACTATAACTCCTATAAAAAGTCCTAAACTTACAAAAGCTAACAGACCTGGCTTTGTAAAATTATTTAATTTTATACACAAACTTAAAATAAACAAACTCAGATAGGTTACTCCTATATAGAGGAAAGACTCTAACAAATATTTATTTATTTTAAAATCTAATTGATCAAAATATACTTTAGTTTCGTATTTACCTAACAAAACGAAAAAAGTAAATAGAGTTGAAACTAAAGATAAAATAAGAATCTTTTTCATTATATTTCTTTTTTAAAATGAACGAAAATTGTTTAGAATAGTATTCTATCATTTATTTATTAATTTGTCAAGTATATTCTATATTAATTTTCTGTTAAAATAGCTTTAAAATTAAGACTATTATGAAATATTTTGCGATTACTTTATTTCCAGAAATTATTAAAGAATATGCGAAGATGTCAATCTTAGGACGAGCCGAGAAAGCTAAATTAATAAAAGTGAAAGTTTATCAATTGCGAGAATATACTAAAGACAAACATGGTCGAACTGATGGTAAAGCTTACGGCGGAGGTCCAGGAATGGTTTTATGAGTTGATCCAATTATTAATAATTTTGTAAAAATATTGTCCGAGATTAAGAAAGATAAAAAGTCCATTAAAAACATCTTAGTGGTTAATTTTATTCCGGGAGAGAAATTATTTAATAATAATTTAGCTAAAAATTTCGCTAAGAAATATGACTATATTATATTTATTTGTGGAAGATATGAAGGAGTAGATGCGAGAGTTAATCTAGTAATTAAAGACATAATGAATAATTATAAAAAGTCAGTTAAAGAGAAAAATCAAAAGATTAATTTTAAAATTGAAAACATCTCTATTGGGGAATATATATTAACTGGTGGAGAATTACCAACCATGATTATGATTGATAGTATTTCAAGACAAATTAAAGGAGTGCTTCATGATAACGAAAGTCTTGAAGAGAATAGAGTAGCGAGTAGCGAAGTCTATGCGAGACCAGAAATATATGAGCGAAGAATTGGAGACAAAAAGACTAGAAAAATTAAAAAATATCTTGTGCCTAAAGTGTTACTCTCTGGACATCACGAAAATATTGAAAATTGACGGAAGGAGAATAATAAAAAATAAAAACCCAAATGTTTATTAATTGGGCTTGCATATTTCACACTCTCCTCTTTCTTCTAGTCAGTCTCTTCTGTTTTTCTCGTTGGTCTTTTTATTTTTATTAATATGGTGTTGATAATTCCAGAAACACCACTTAGACCCAAAAATATGTAACCAAGTTTAAACATATCTTGGTTACCGATGATCATTCCGACTATTATGAAAATAATAGATAGAATACTAAGAATGCTGATGATTAACCACATAATTATTTTTTTAATTGTGAAGACTTTTTATATATTATCATATTTATATTATTTTGTCAAATAAAAATTGAGAATTAAAATATTTTCTGTTATAATCTTGATATAATCTTGTAGCTTGAAGCTTGCTTCTTGTCACTTGAATTGCCAATATAGCTCAGTTGGTAGAGCACATCCATGGTAAGGATGAGGTCATCAGTTCAATCCTGATTATTGGCTCCAGAAATGATATATTAAATGTATTCTTGTAGCTCGAAGTTTGTTTCTTGTCACTTGAATCGCCACTTTAGCTCAGTTGGTAGAGCACTTCACTCGTAACGAAGAGGTCTCGAGTTCGATCCTCGAAGGTGGCTCAATTCATGAAATAAGTCTCAAGATGCAAGCTTTATTTTTTTAAATTATAATGATAAGATCTTATTCAAAAAGTGTTCCATATTTACTTGACAAACATATATTTAATGTTGTATAATATAAAAAGTATATAAATCATTTCTTAATAATTAAATTTTTTACAAATGAGATTCTTATTTAAGATTTTGAAACCAATTTCTTTCTTAGCTATAATAATTTCTATAATTTTAAATTATAGAACGCTTTTATGTATAGCTCTTGTAGTATTTCTATTCTCTGTTATCTTATATACAATCTATTCCTTATGCGAAGGTTATGGAGAAGACGATTATATATACGATATAGAGAATCCGGAAATTAGAAATGTTTTCTTGAAAGACATTTCTGATAAAAGAAATGGAATTTATGGAATTGAAAATAAATTTTTAAGAAAAGTTATTCCAATCTTAAAAATGTTATTTTTTTAATTTTTTATTTTAAAATTATTTTAAAAGCACCTTAACTAGGTGCTTTTTATTATGTTAATAACTATTTTTATGTTAAGTAAAATGTGCTAAACTTAAAATTATAATATAAGGGATTTTTATTATGCTTTATTTTGAAAATGTCAATAAAGAATATCCAAACGGAGCTATTGTTTTAAATAATATTAATTTAACCATTGATAAGGGAGAATTAGTTTCAATTGTTGGGCACTCTGGAGCAGGTAAAACAACTCTGATTAAAATGATTTTAGCAGAGGATAGACCTTCCAAAGGGAAAATTTCTTTTTACTCATCTCAAATTCAAAAATTGAAAGGAAGAAATTTAACTAATTTTCGCCGAAAAATAGGGGTAGTTTTCCAAGATTTTAGATTATTGTCTAATCGAACTGTGTTTGAAAATATTGCTTTTGCAATGGAAGCTGCGGGTAAAACTGATGATGAAATTATTAAAGATGTTCCGCATGTTTTAGATTTAGTCGATTTAAGGAATAAGATGAATCATTTTCCTAAAGAATTATCTGGTGGAGAAAGGCAAAGAGTAGCTATTGCTAGAGCTCTAGTTAATCGTCCAGATATAATTATTGCCGATGAACCAACAGGTAATCTTGATCCAATAAATACTTATGACATTATTCAAATTCTTAAAAAAATTAACGATCTTGGGACTACGGTTATTTTAACCACTCATAATAAAGGAGTAATCGATCATTTAAAGAAAAGGGTAATAACTATGGAAGAAGGAGAAATCATAAAAGATGAAAAAATTGGTAAATATAATATTTAAAAATAATTAAAAATATATGTCACACTCAACAATATCAACTAAAAGAATATTCCGAGCTGGATTTTTAAACTTTGTAAGAAACAAAACCGTATCAATATCATCTTTAGCAATTTTAACAGTAACTTTATTAATTATAGGAATTTTTTTCTTTTTTCACGGAATATTTGACTATTCTTTAGGACAAGTTAAAAGTAAAGTGGATATTAAAGTTTATTTTAAAGTCGATGCCACTAATCAACAAATTGACAGTGTATTAAGTAAGTTAAAAAATTTACAAGAAATAAATTCTGTGGATTTAACTACAGCAGATCAAGCTTTGTCTGATTTTAAAGAAAAGCATGCTAATGATCCGGTAACTCTAGAAGCTTTAGATCAGGTTGGGCAAAATCCTTTCGGAGCTATGATTACAATCATGGCTAAAGATACCAGTGGTTATGAATCAATCTCTAACGCTATTAATCTTAATTCCGGGTTTTTAGGGGATGATGCTAGTTCTATTGATAAGATAAATTATTTTGAACTGAAATCAACTATAGACAGATTAAATAATATAATCAATTGGGTAAATGTTGCCGGATTTTGGATTACCATATTATTTATAGTAATAAGTTTATTAATAGTTTTTAACACAATAAGGTTATCTATATTTATTTATAGAGAAGAAATCTCAGTTATGAAATTAGTCGGAGCATCTAATATGTATATTAGAGGTCCGTTTCTAGTCGAAGCATTAATTTATGGCTCTTTGTCATCAATTTTAACGATGATATTATTTGCTCCAATAACTTATTGGGTTACTGATAAGACTAAAGATTTTTTTAATGGATTAGATTTATTTAAATATTATACTGATAATTTTTTCTCTTTATTTTTAATTTTATTAGTTATTAGTTTGACTTTAACTTTACTCTCTTCATCTTTGGCAATTCGTAAGTATTTAAAAATTTAATTTTCTATTTTCTTTATGTGTTATAATATTAAATAATAAAATAAAATTATGATATCAAAAATTTTTAATAAAAATATTTTTAGTTTACTTTCTTTTCTGTCAGCTTTCTTGGGATTAACTTTATTCTTTATTTACAGATCTTTCCCAGGGTATTCTAATGTTTCTCAAGATTTAGGTAAAGATATGATATTGTTATTTTTAACAATTTTTTCTTTATTATTTTTTCTAATTTCTAATCTAAAAAGAAAATCAGTAATTATTTCAGACAATAAAAATGTTAGATTGTTATTCATTTTGTTACCAATTTTTGTACTATTATCTTGTTTATTTTCAGGAGAATTTAGCAATTCTTTTTTTGGGAAATATACTTTTTTACAATCAGGCCTAACTTATTTATCCATAATTATTTTGGTTTATATAGTCAGTCTGTCTCTTAAAAAATATAAAGCTTTAGCTTGGTTTTTATTTTTTATTTCTAATCTTATTATAACTTTACCTACCATAATTGCTTTAATTTTATCTAAGTTTGGTTTTTTAACATTTTCTAATAAGTTAGTGAGTTTTGTCGATAATTGGGATACGGTAGCCTTAGTCTCAGGAATAATAATTATTATAGGATTAATTTATTATGAAATAATAGCTAAGACTAGAAATCAAAAAATAATCAGCATTTCGGTTGTGGCAATACATCTATTATTAATTATTTGTATTGTTATGCCAGATATTTGGTATTCTTTATTATTATCTTCATTACTTATATTTTTAATTAATAAAAATCAAATTGTTTTTTACAAGAAATTATCTTTTTATCTTGGAATAATATCTTTACTATTTTCTATTTTTTACATTTTATCAACTATTAGCCCTTCCAACTTTAGTAATATTCTTAATAAATATATTGTTTATTCAAATAAATACTCAGGAGTTAATTATACTTTTATCAAACCAAAATTAGGATTAAGTTTAGAATTAGGTTTAAAAGAAATCAAGAAAGGGCATCTATTTGGTACTGGCCCAAATGAATTTTATAAAGCTTGGCAAGCTAATAAACCTCAAGGAGTGATTGACTCAATTTATTGGTCTCAAATCTTTACCAGTTCATACTCTTCTTTAACAACTATGATGGTGTCTTTAGGAATACTTGGCATAGGAATTTTAATTCTAATATCAGTTAGTATTATTTTGAGATTTAAAAATAAATTAAGATCAATAGCCGACGACGATAGTTACAAATTTAATGAAGAAAATAGATTTTATTTATATTCTTCGTTCATACTGTATATTTTCTCACTTTCTATTTTCTTATTTTTTACAAATTCTGTAAATGCTTTTGTTCTCTTAGCAATCTCAACAGCTTTTGCTTTATCAGTTTTATTTTCTTATAAAGAGTCTGCTAAATTTAAATTTAATTTATTTATTTTTATTATTTTAATAATATTTTTATTGTTAAGTACAAAAGTAATTTTTAAAAAAGCTAGAGCATCTAAGCTAGTTAATATATCTTTAAGCAATTATAATAAAGATAACAATGCTGATATTTTAGAAAGTAATCTTTTAAAAGCATTAAATATTGATAAAAGTGATGTAAATTACAGATTATTAGCTAATTTTTATCTATTAAAAACCCAGAATACTTTAAGCCAAATAAATGCTAGTACAAATAAAGACACTTTTACTGATATACAAAAAAACTCCTCTAATTATATTAATAAAGCCATTTCTTTCGCTAATTCAGCAGTAAGTAAAGATAAAAAAGATTATAATAATTATTTAACCTTAGGATCAATTTATACTTTGTTAATGAATGCTAGCACTCAAAATAAAGAAGCTAATTATAATTTAGCCAAAGAAGCTTATACAACAGCTTTATCTTTATACCCAAAAAATCCAGCAATTTATTTAACTTTAGCTCAATTACAATATGATTATAATCAAGATGCTAGTTCAACTAAAATTAATCTAGATAAGTCTTTAGAGATCAAACCAAATTATTCAGATGCTTTCTTTACATATTCTCAATTATCTCTATTAAATAATGACCGCGATAGTGCTGAAAAGTATTTGTTACAATCAATACAATCAGACCCTAATAATGTTAATGCTTATATGCAATATGGAATCTTAATGCTAAATTCACAAAATCTAACTAGTGAAGTTTTAAATAAAGCTTATACCGCCTTTATGAGTATTTTACAAATAGACTCTAATAATTTAACAGCTGGATATTATTTAGGAGTGACTTATATATTAGCTAAGGATTATGACAAAGCTTCTAATGTGGTTAGTGTTTTAGAAAAAGCTTTACCGAGTGATCCTAAAGTAGCTGAACTTGCTAATTTTTTGAAAAATAGCCAGAGCGGACAAAAAGAATCTACCGAGATTAAAACAACAAAAGAGGTTAAAAATAAATAACAAATATGATTTCTGAATTTTCTAAACAAAAAAATAAAAAAAAAATTTTAGTTTCTGGAATTCAAGCGAGTGGGGAATTACATATTGGAAATTATTTTGGAGCAATTAAGCAGATGATTAACTTAGTTAATACTGGAGAATATGAGGCTTATATATTTATTGCTGATTATCATTCTATGACTACTTTGACCAATTCTGAAGAAAGACTTAGGAATGCTTACAATGTTGCCGCTACTTATCTAGCTTGTGGATTAGATCCAAAAAAAGTAAATATCTTTAAACAAAGTGATATTAGAGAAGTCACTGAGCTTACTTGGATATTTAATACAATTACTCCAATCTCGATGTTATTTTTAGCTCATTCTTTTAAAGATAAAACTGGTCAAAGTAAAGAAGAACAACTCAATCTTAATAAATTAAAAAATATTAATGCCGGATTATTTGATTATCCGGTATTAATGGCTAGTGATATTTTAATTTATGGAGGAGAGATTGTGCCAGTAGGTAAAGATCAGGCTCAACATATTGAATATACGAGAGAAATTGCTAAAAAATATAATTTAACTTACAAAACTAGCACTTTCATTGCTCCAAAAGAATTTATTAAAGAAGGGGTCGGAACAGTTTTAGGTTTAGATGGAGAAAAAATGTCTAAAAGTAGAGGTAATACCATACCTATTTTTGCTGACGATGAGATTATTAAAAAAAAGATAATGAGTATTAAAACAGATAGTTTAATGCCAAATCAAAAAAAGAATCCTGAAGAGAGTAACATTTACAATATATATAGATTATTTTTAAACAAAGAAGAAGATAAGACTTTAAGAGAGAAATTTTTAAATAGTGATAAAGTTCCATATAGTCATAAAGAGGCTAAAGAAGAATTATTTAAGGTTTATTTAAATTATTTTAAAGAAATGAAAAAAAAGTATGATTATTATTTAAAAACTGCAAAAGGTAAAAAAGAAGTCCAAAAAATCTTAACAGATGGGGCGAAGATAGCAAAAAGTAAAGCAGAAAAGACTTTAAACATAGTTAGAAAAGAAACCGGTTTAGCTTAAAGATAGTGATATAATAAATTTATTATGTCAGATCTATTTGAAGTTAATTTAGAAAGATATTCCGGGCCGTACTTTAAACTTTTAGAATTGATTGAAGAGAAAAAACTCTCAATTAATGAGTTTTCTCTTTCGGAAGTTACCGATAAATATCTAGCTCACATTAAAGAGATAGAAGAAAGTGGTAATAAGAATATTATTGATATTTCTAAATTTATAACCGTAGCTTCTACTTTAATGTTAATTAAAGCCAAGTCTTTATTTCCTAATATTAACTATAACGAAGAAGAGCAGACTTCTATTGATGACTTAGCAAAAAAACTAGCTTTGTATAAAAATATGAGTGAAGCTTCCAAATTAATTAATAGAATCTATTTAAAGAATAATTTTATTTCTATTTCTGAAAAAGAAAATTTAGAAATTGTGTTTGTTTTTGACGATAGAGTTAATCCCACTTTATTACATTCAGTTGCCGTAGCATCATTATTAAAAGTTCCTAAAAAAGAGAAGTTAAAATTAGTTGCTGTTAAACAAGTTCTAAAAATAGAAGAGGTCATTGAAAAATTATTATCAAGAGTCGAAGATAGTTTTAAAATATCTTTCATTGAATTTTCTTCTAGTTATGCTGGCAAATCTAAAAGTTTAGAGGAGAAAAAATCAATATTTATAGTTTCTTTTTTAGCAATGCTTGAATTAATAAAAAATGGTCTATTAAATGCTGATCAAGCTGAAGGTCAAAATAATATTGAAATATCCAAAATTGGTAGATCTGAAGCATTATATTTACAAGCTTAATGTTATAATAATTATATGAATATTGATAGTAAAGAAAAATCTAATAAGTATTTATCTGCTCAAATCCTGGCCGTATTGTTTTTATATAACGAAGAGATAGAATTAGAAAAAATAAAAGAATTTATAGGAGAATATAAGATTTCTAATATAGATATAGAAAATAATATTCTAGAACTAGAAGTCCAACTGAGACCTCTTGGACTAATCATTTTAAAAAATAAAATTAAAGATAATAAGATTTATTATAAATTAGTTTTAGATAATAATTTTTCAGATATAGCTAGAAAAATTAGAAAAGAAGAACTGGAGGGGAGTTTAACCCCAGCTTCTTTACAAGTTTTAACCATTTGTGCTTATTTAGGATCTGCAGATAAAAATGAGATTTCTTTTATAAGAGGAGTTCAATCTACCCAAAGTATTAGATCTTTAATGGTCAGAGGTTTAATTAAAAAGGTTGGAAATAAATATGTAATATCAATCGATGCTTTACAAAAATTAGGTCTTAAACAAATCGAAGATTTACCAGAATATCAAAGTATAAAAGAAGATTTTAAAGAACGGTTAAAAGATCTTATCAGCCAAGAAAATGTTAGTTTCGATGAATAAGGAAAAGAATATAAATTATGAAATTAAGAAAAGAAGATAATATAAAAAAGAAACATACTTATAATTTAGCTATATTTAGTCTTCTTTTTGTTATAATATTCTTATTAATTTTAAAATCCGTTCCTAAATTTTTTATTTCATCTTCTAATCTCTTAAGCTCAATGACTAATCCTTTTATGATTAGAGAAAATAATAAAGCTATTAAAAATCTTATAGAAGATAAAAATAAAATATATTCAAATAAAGTTATTAATATTGATCAGAATAGTTTAAAAAACATTCTAGCTAAAAGCTACGTTATTTATGATGTAAATAATAATAAAATATTAGCATCAAAAAATGAAAATGTTATTTTACCATTAGCATCATTAACTAAGATAGTCTCAGCAATTTCTGCAATAAATTTAAGAAATAGAAACACTCTAATCACTATAGAAAAAGAAAAAATGGGACAAGATGAGACTTTAGATTTAGGTTTATATGAAGGCCAAGTTTGGAAATTAGCTGATCTCTTAAAATATGCTCTAACAATTTCCTCTAATGCCTCAATGGATATTATAGCTTCAACTATTATGAATAATAGTTCGGATTTTGTAGATTATATGAATAATTATGTTAAATCTTTAGGGTTTTCTAATTTTAAATTTAATTCAGTTAGTGGTTTAGACTATGGGAATTTAATAGGTGGTTCTGGGACTTCCTATGAGTATGCAAAATTATTTGCCGAAGCTTATAAACTAATCCCAGACATTTTAACTTACACAATACACTCTAGAGTTGATGTTAAATCTACTAATGAAAATATTTTTTCTGTACCTAACACTAACAAAGAAGCTAGTGAATCTTTGGGTCTTTTAGCTTCTAAAACTGGCTTTACAGATTTGGCAGGGGGTAACTTAGCTATTATGTTAGATTATGGACTCAATAGGACCTTTGTAATTGTTGTCTTGGGGTCAACCGTAGAGGGTAGATTTACAGATATTAATATTTTAAGTAAAGCTTTAAAAGAGGCTTTATACTAGATAATATTATAAAATGAAAGTAAAGAAAGTAAAATATTAAAGGTTAAAAAATAATGTTATAATAATTTATTATGCCAGGACCAATTAGTGCTAAAAATTTAGAATTAGCTTTATCAACTTTGTCTATTTTTAAAATATTACTTCCAGCAATTTCTGCTTTCTTTTTCGGATTATTTTTTACTCCAATCATTAGTAATTTTTTATATAAAAATAAATTATGAAAAAAGAAAAATATAATTTCAACAATAGATGGACAAGAAGCAACCATAACTGCTAGTATTTTAGGAGACGGGAAAAGGCAAACACCTAGAATGGGTGGCTTGGTTATAATTTTTTCAGTACTATTTTCTGCGATATTTTACTACATCTTGTCACAACTTTTTGATTTTAATATTTTTTCTAAATTAAATTTTATCTCTCGTAATCAGACTTGACTACCTCTAGCTATTTTTATTTTAGGAGCAATAATAGGTTCAATCGATGATTTAGCCTCAGTTGGAAAATTAAATATAAAAAATAAACATAATGAACCAGGATTATCTTTAAAAATAAGACTATTATTTATTTTTATATTTGCCCTCTTAGCTGGAGCTTGGTTTTATTTTAAATTAGATTTTTCAACATTGCATATACCTTTTTTCAAAGATATTTTAATTGGGAAATTTATTATACTATTATTCATAGTATTATTTTTTGCGACTTATGGAGCTTCCAATATAGATGGTTTAGACGGACTCTCAGGAGGATTATTTACTATTCTATTTTCAAGTTACGGATTAATTGCCTTAATTAATAATCAGATAGATATCGCCACTCTTTGTTTCGTTGTAGTTGGAGCAACTTTAGCTTTTCTGTGATTTAATGTTCCTCCAGCAAGATTTTATCTTTCGGAAACTGGTTATATGCCATTATCTATTTTGTTAGCCATAGTCGCCGTAATGACTAATGCAGTTATTTTATTGTTAATTATCGCTATGCCTTTTGTTTTAACAGAAGTTACTACTATAATTCAACTGTTATCTAAAAAATTTAGAAAGAAGAAAATTTTTCCAGTCACTCCAATTCATAATACTTTCGTTTATTTAGGATGATCAAAAGAAAAAGTTGTTATGAGATATTGGATATTTGCTTCAGTCTTTGCCTTATTGGGGATCGCTTTGTATATAATTTCTTAATTATATGTTAAATAAAATTAAGAATAATAAAATAGATTGGACGCTATTCACGGCTTTAATTATATTAATCTTAGGTGGGGCTATATCTTTTTTATCAGCTTCATTAGGTAAATTAGCGATAGATAATAATGAATTTACTATTTTTATAAAGAATCAATTTCTATTTATATTTTTAATAGGACCATTTGTTTTTTTAATTGGAATTTTTGTAAATTATAAATATTATAAAAAATACTCCTTGTATATATTTATAATTTTATTAGTATTTTCGCTAACTGTTTTTATACCTTCTCTTAATTTTGAGCATCAGGGGGGAGTTAGGTGGCTTAGTATTTTTGGTTTTTCTATTCAGCCAAGTGAGTTTTTAAAATTTGGAAGTATTATCTTTATGTCCTATTTTGGTTTTATTCGTAAAATCGCACCTAAAACTTTTAAATGGCAATTACTACCTTTTTTAATATTTTCTATTCTCCTAGGAGCTATTCTAATTAAACAGAAAGACTTTGGAACCTTATTTACTATATTAATACCAGCTTTTACTATTTTTATAATAAGTGGAAGTAAGATTAAATATAGTCTAATTATGATATTCATCGGTCTTATTGGTTTTATTTCTTTAATTTTAATTAGTCCTTATAAATTAGATAGAGTCTTAACATTTTTAAAACCAAATAGAGATCCTTTAGGAGCATCTTATCAACCAAGACAAGCTTTGATTGCTATAGGGTCTGGAGAGTTAATTGGTAAAGGTCTGGGGCAATCTATACAAAAATTTAGCAATTATCTACCCGAACAAGCTACAGACTCAATTTTTGCAATTTATTCAGAAGAAATGGGGTTTGTCGGAGGTGTATTTTTATTAGGACTTTATTTGTTTATAATTATAAGATCTTTAAATGTTGCTAAAAATATAAATGATCCTTATGCTAAGTTTTTGATCATTGGAATAATTGCTACCTTTTCTTCCCAGATATTTTTGAATATATTATCTACATTGCATTGAGCACCAGTCTCCGGAGTACCTTTACCGTTCTTTTCTAAAGGAGGTTCTTCTATCGTCATAACAATTTTTATGTTTGGAGTAATCTTGAACATTTCTAAGTATAGAATTAAAATATAGTTTTAATATGTTAATATATTAATATATTTATGAAAATCGTATTAACTGGTGCTGGAGGAGGACATTTTTACCCTTTAATTGCCGTAGTTGAGGCTATAAAGAAAATTAGTTTAGAAAAAAAGATTATAGAAACTGACTTTTTCTTTTTTTCAGACAAAGATTATGATATCGAAATTTTAAGACAAAACAAAATAACTTTTATAAAAATACCTTCTGGAAAATTAAGATTATATTTTTCAATTCAAAATTTTATAGATCCGTTTAAATCAATCTTAGGGTTCTTTATTTCTTTATTTCAACTATTTAGAATTTATCCAGATTTAATTTTTGTGAAAGGCGGTTATGCTAGTATCCCAGTAATATTAGCAGCTAAATGCCTATTTATACCGATTATGATTCACGAAAGCGACTCTATACCAGGGAGGAGTAATTTATTTTCTTCCAGATTAGCTAAAAGAATTGCTGTGAGCTATAAAGAAGCTGTTAAATACTTTCCAATTAAAAAAACTGCTTGGACCGGACAGCCTATTTTAGAAGAGTATTTACCAACAAAAGAGCAACTAGATAAGAAATTTATTTCTACCGATAGATTTATTGCTAGAAAGAAAACTTTATTAATTATCGGAGGATCTCAAGGAAGTGAAATCATTAATAATATGATTTTAGAGTGTTTACCTGAATTATTGAGTACTTATAATATCTTTCATCAAGTTGGAGCTAAGAATCTAGAATTTATGAAGATTTCTTCAGAAGTATTATTGAAAGATAATCCAAATAGAGAGAATTATAAGTATTTTGCCTTTGGAGACTTATCACAATATTATTTAGCTTCAGATTTAGCAATTACTCGAGCCGGCTCAACTTTATTTGAATTATCAGCTTGGGGAATACCCTCAGTAATTATTCCAATTACAAACAGTAATGCTAATCATCAGATGACTAATGCTTATATTTTTGAAAAAGATGGCTGTTCGATTGTAATTGAAGAATATAATTTTAAAAGAAATCTTTTTTTAAATATAATTAATTCTATTTTAAATGATGCTCGCCAATATGAAGAACTAAGATTATCTAACTTAAATAATTTTAAGCCAAACGCTGCTAATATTATAGGAGAAGAGATTATAAAAATAGGATTATCACATAATTAAATATAATTTTAAAAAAAATAGTTTTGTGTTAAAATTAATAATATTATATGTTAGATATTAAATTTATAAAAGAAAATCCAGAATTAATAAGATTTGCCGCTAAGAAAAAACATAGTAATTTCGAAGTGGATAAGTTATTAAAAATTGATAAAGAAAGAGTTGATTTATCACAAAAAATTGATGAATTGAGAAACAAACAAAACCTAGTTTCTTTAGAAATTCCAAAAGTAAGTTTAGAAGAGAAAACTTTAAAAATAGAAGAGATGTCTAAGGTAAAAGAAGAATTAAAGTCTTTAGAAAAAGATTATGACGAGGTAATTATTAAATGGAAAAAACTAATGTTAGAAGTTCCTAATATACCGGATATTTCAGTTCCTGATGGAGAAACAGAACTTGATAATCAAGAAGTAAAAGTCTGAGGTGAAAGAACTAATTTTGACTTTGAGCCTAAAGATCATATTGAAATAATGCAAAATCTAAAAATGGTTGATTTTGAAAGAGGCTCCAAAGCTCATGGTTTCAGAGGATATTATTTAATTGGGGATGGAGTTAGATTATGTATGGCAATTTGAAATTATGCGATGAAATTTTTCTCTGAGAAAGGGTTTAATCCAGTAATGCCTCCAATGATAGTTAGGAAAGAATTGTTATACGGAACCGGACATTTACCAGGAGACACTGAAGATTATTATTTAACTCAAGATGGGGATGCTTTAATTGGAACGGCCGAAGTTTCTTTAATGGGCTATTATAAAGATGAAATATTAGATATTAAAGATTTACCAGTAAAGTTTTTAGGGTTTTCAGCTTGTTTTCGAAGAGAGGCCGGTAGTTATTCTAAAGATGTAAAAGGTTTAATTAGAGTTCATGAGTTTTATAAATTTGAACAATTTATTCTTTGTGAAGCTTCTCACGAGCTGTCTGTTAAATATCACGAGGAGTTACACAGAAATACTGAAGAGTTTATTGAATCATTAAATATTCCATATCATACAGTGATAAATGCTGGTGGTGATCTTGGACAAGGCCAAGTTAAAAAATATGATATTGAGCTTTGAGTTCCAAAAGAGAATAATTACCGAGAGATTGGCTCCACTTCGTATTTTCATGATTTTCAAGCTAGAAGATCTAATGTTAAATATAAAGACAAAGATGGTAAAACACATTATGTCCATTCTCTAAATGCCACGGCTATTCCAACTCCAAGAATATTAGTTTCTTTAATTGAGAATTGCCAAAACGAAGATGGTAGCATTAATATCCCAGAAGTTTTAAGGCCTTATTTGGATAATAGAAATATTTTTTCTAACTTAAATTAACATTTTAAAAAATCCTAATATGCTTTTTAAGAAAAAGAAGAGAAAATTTAAAAGATGATTTAAAAATATTTTATATATCTTTATTTTAGCTTTGGTTATTTATTTTTTACAAATAAAAAATATAATAGACCTAAATGATTATTATAAGAAAAGTATTATTTTTATAAATTCAACTTTTAAAAAAAATAAAACTCCTAATTCTTTATCGTTATCAAAATCTGAAAATATTATTCTTTTTTTTAAAAATAATTTAACAATGAGAGGAATGTCTTTAGCTACTACTAGTATTGATAGTAATGGTAATATTAAGTTGTTTTTAACTGAAACTAAAAATAGTTCGGGGTATATATATTTAAGTGAATATGATGACCCTAATTATTTATGATTAAATTTTATCTCTGCCATACAAGCTGATCCGTTAAAAACACAGCTGAAAGATGATTTAATTAATCTAGAGTATATAGACTTAAGATTTTCTAATAAAATTTTTTATAAATTTAAAGATTATGAATTAAATATTTCAAATTCTGCTTCTACGAGTTTGAATTCACTAAACTAATTAATTTTTACATGTTTACTATATTTAAAAAACACAAGAAAAATCATATTTTATTTTTAAATGACAAAATTAAAAGAGGAGAAAAAATATTTGTTTTAGCTCCGATGGCTGATGTTACAGACCGAGTATATCGTTCTCTAATTGCTAAGTATTCTCGACCTTATGGTCCAGATATTTTTTGGACTGAATTTGTTTCGGCTGATGGATTAAATAGCTTGGGTAAAGATAAACTTTTAATTGATTTAATCTATTCTAAAAAAGAATATCCAATCTTAGCTCAGATCTTTAGTTCCAAAAAAGAAAATATATTGAAAGCAATTAGTCTGGTACATAAATTAAAATTTTCCGGAGTTGATATTAATATGGGTTGCCCAGATAAAAGTATCGAGAAACAACTCTCTGGTTCAGCGATGATAAAATTTCCAGGATTAACTAGAGAAATATTACTGGCTTCTAAAAATTTAATAAACAAAATTAATCAAAAATCTAAAAGATATTTTTCTTTTTCAGTTAAGACTAGACTCGGCTACAATAAAATAGAATATGAGACTTGATTTCCAAATATCTTGGATTATGAACCGGATATATTTTCTATCCATTTAAGAACTAGAAAAGAATTAAGTCTCGTAGAAGCTCATTGAGAAATATCTAAAGATATAGTTAACTTTATTAAAGATTATTGTCAAAAAAATAATTTAAAGAGTCCGATCATAATCTTAAATGGTGATGTTAAAAGTATTCGAGAAGCTAAGATTAAAGCTAAAGCAAGCGATGCCGATGGAATTATGATTGGTAGGGGAGTTTTTGGAACTCCGTGATTTTTTAATGAGAAAATTTTTATTAAGAGAAAAGAGCAGAATATAGAAACTAAGTTAGGTTGAGAAAATATATTATTTAGATTAAAAGTATTATTAGAACATACCAAACGATATGAAAGAAAGCTTGGTAAATATAAGAGTTTTAATATTATGAAAAAACATTATAAAGCTTATGTGAATGGATTTGATGGAGCGAAAGAATTAAGGATTGAATTAATGAATGCTAATAACTATAGGGAGATAAAAGAAATAGTTAAAAGTTTTATTAAAAATAATTTAAACTACTAATAAAATAATTTTTGTCAAGTTTAAGATGGGGGAATTATATAGTATTATTTAAGAATGAAAAACTCTAAAGATAGCTCTAAAAACACTCAGAATGAGGCATATTTGGCCTTATATCGTAAATATAGACCACAAACCTTCAAAGATGTTATAGGACAAGATTTAGCTGTCTCAAGTTTAGAAAATGCTATAAAAAATAATAAACTTCACCATGCTTATATTTTCTCTGGAGATCGTGGAATCGGTAAAACTACTCTAGCTAGAATATTTGCTAAAAGTATTGGTTCAACTAACGAAGATATATTTGAAATTAATTCGGCCAGCAATACCGGAGTAGATGATATGAGATTAATTATTGAAGCTACCCAAGTTGGGACATTCGGTTCACCTTATAAAGTTTATATTTTTGATGAAGCTCATATGCTATCAGTAGCAGCTTTTAATGCTTTACTAAAAACTTTAGAAGAACCACCGGAGAAAGTTATTTTTATTTTGGCAACCACGAGGAAAGATAAAATTCCAAATACAATTATTTCTCGCTGCCAAGTATTAGACTTAGTCTCACCAAATATAGAAACTTTAATTAAAATTATTGAAAAAGTTGCTAAGAGTGAAAAGAAAGAAATTGATAAAGAATCAACTCTAAAAATTGCCGAAATGGGTAATGGATCATTTCGGGATACTTTAGGAATATTGGAGAAAATACTTACTTTAACCGACAAAGACAGTATTGTCTTTAGAGATATTGAGGATATTTTTAATTTAATTCCTGAAAAGATAATTACTGATATATTGAAAGCTTTAGCTAAAGAAGAGGTAGAGCAAGTTTTCAAAATGATTAAAAATTTAAATTTAAAGACCAAAGAATTATCATATAGTTTTTACACGGGTTTAGTTAAAATCTTTGAAATAGGTTTATATTCGAGATTTGTCTCAATTGAAACTCTTAAAAAAGA
Source organism: uncultured Candidatus Saccharibacteria bacterium (assembly GCA_964635125.1). Classification (GTDB taxonomy): domain Bacteria; phylum Patescibacteriota; class Minisyncoccia; order Phycocordibacterales; family UBA5272; genus UBA5272. Next base: position 301,893 of record CAZWMQ010000001.1, read on the forward strand.
TTTAAATTTACACAGTACCGGAATTAACATAAATGAAATTAAGAGTATATCTATAGATTATCCGAACTTTTTTACTTCTTCTAATCTTTCAAAACTTTTAAATCTGGAAGGGAAACTAAGATCCGATACTAGTTTAGGCGAGGTAATTTTAATCACAGGACTAATCGAACTTATTGAATATAAAAATAAATAGTTAATATCTGCAATATATAATATATATTAATAATATAATATTATATAATGTCGTAAAAGATATATTGTGCGACATTGTATATATTTAATAACCTCTTTTTAATTCCTTCTTCTACTTCTACTTATTTATTTTAATTTATTTTAATAAATATATTTTTATATTATTATAAATAAAACAAAACACACTATGAGCAAGTGTGTTTTGTTAGTACTTAGACTATATTATATTGTGTAAGGATTTTTATCCTTAAAGAGAAACAGAAATGTGGGATTTTTCTATTTCCCCTATTCCAATTATATCAAAAAATGTTAAATTCCAATATTTACAATAAAGCTGAAGTATTGTTTAATTTATTTTTTATCACCAAATAAGTTTCCAAATAATCTAGTTAAACCTAATACTTTGAAAATATGAAAAGTATCAAAGCCATCTTTATGTTTAGGTTGAGTAATAGTAATATAGACAATTAAATATCCTAAGACTAGGCTTATAAAACATCACATTAATAGTTTCCAAATACTTATAGTTAATAACATATTTTTAATCTTTATTAGATAGATGTTCAAAAATCATCACATTCTTAGCCACAGTTAAATAAAATCCTAAAAATATTCCTAGAACGAATAAGATAATAAGTAAAATTAAAAAATCTCCCAAATATATATGTACCATAATGATTTAATACTATCCTATATATACCGTATTGTCAAGAGTTATTTTTTTATCTCTTAGAAAGTTTTGAGATAGCATTATCAATTCTCTTTAAAGAATTTTCTAAACCAATAATTTCTAATAAACTTCTAGGGTCTGGTGATTTATCTTTACCGCTTAAACTATACCGTAATGGTCAAAGTACTTCTCCTTTTCCAACTTCATTTGCTAAAGTAAATATTTCCTCTCAAACTATCTCAATTGATAAATTATCTTTAATCCCGATCTCTATAATATTTTTTACTTTCTCTAAATTCTGAATTGTTTCTTCTTGATTAGATTTTTTTCAAATTATATTTTCCGCCTCTTTATATACTGGATCATTTAAATAATAATCTAATTCACCATTTTCTGACAAAGTCCTTAACTCTCCATAATAATTAATTCTATCAATTAGAACTTGCTTTAATTTCTTTAATATTTCTTGATCATATTTTTCACTCTCAGGTAAGTATTTTTTTATGTAATCTAACTGTTCTTTTTCAGACTGCTTTTTAATATATTCTTTATTAAATCAATTTAATTTAACTACATTAAATACCGCTCCGGCTTTCTGAACTCTTTTAATATCAAATAATTTAATTATTTCTTCGACAGTATATATTTCTTGCTCTCCGCCTGGATTTCACCCTAAGAAAGCTAAGTAATTAACTATGGCTTCACTTAAATAGCCATTATCAATATAATATTTTAAAGAGACTAACTCTCCGTGCTTTCGTTTAGACAATTTCTCACGATTTTCATTTAAAATTAATGGAATATGAGCATAGGTTGGTATCGGTCTTTCATTAATAGCTTCTCAAATTAGGATTTGTCTTGGAGTATTAGCGATATGTTCTTCTGCTCGGATTATACAATTCACCCCCATAATAATATCATCAACTACATTAGATAAATGAAAAATTGGCTCAGTTAAGCTCTTAGCAATTACGAAATCTCCTAAGTCAGTGGTGTCGGTTTTAATTTCTCCTCGTATGAGGTCTTGAAATATTACAATTTTATTTGGATTCTTAAATCTTATAACTTCTTCCCTGCCACCTTCTTTCTCAACTTCTTCTTTAGAAATATAAGCATAACCATTTTGAATTAATCTTTCTAAATATTCTTTATGGATTGAAAAGTTGTCTGATTGTCTTTTAACTTCGTCAAATCTTATATTTAAAAATTCTAACCCATCTTTAATTTCTCCTATAAATTCTTCTTTATTTCTTTCTTTATCCGTGTCTTCAATTCTTAAAATGATTTTACCTTTATTTTGTTTAGTATAAATATAATTAAACAAAGCGGTTCTAGCCCCTCCAATATGTAAAAATCCAGTTGGGCTTGGAGCAAATCGAGCGACTAAAATCTCATTTTTTAGCATAAATTTATTAAAATATGTAACAATTATAACATATTTCGTCAATATAAAATATTAGAATTATATATGCTATATTATGATTGGTACACACATACATTTTAAATTTATTAAAATGAAAAAGAAAAAAGAAAAAAAGTTTCCTCTTTTAATGGGGTTTATAATTATATTAGTTATATCTTTTGCATTTATATACTTATTTTTTAGTAAATTAAGTATAGATAAGGCTATTATTTTTTCTCTTTTACTTTTATATATAGATTGTATTCTTTTTTTTGTACTTATGACTATGGCGGCAAGAAAGGGGTACTTTGATAAAAAAGAAAAGGAAAAGATTTTTTTAAATATAAACTTCATCAGTAAGAATTAAGATTAATCGCAAGTTTAAACCTTGCGATTTTTAATTTCAAAATCATGCTAAAATCATTTATATGTCACAAAAAGAAGCTCTTGATATTTTAAAATTAGGTCATTCCGTGTTTTTAACTGGAGCTGCTGGAACTGGTAAGACTTTTGTCTTAAATGAATACATTAATTATTTAAAATTAAATAATATCAATTTAGCCATCACCGCTTCCACCGGAATAGCGGCGACTCACATTAATGGACAGACTATTCACTCTTGAAGTGGTATCGGAATTCTAGAATATTTAGACGAACAATTAATAGATAAATTATCACAAAATGAAAAATTATATAAGAAATATCAAGCTGTTAAAGTCTTAATTATTGATGAGATCTCCATGCTTCATGCTAGTCGATTAAATATGATTAACACTCTATTAAAAAAATTTAAAAATAATTCTCTACCTTTTGGAGGAATACAGGTAATATTCTCTGGGGACTTTTTTCAACTTCCTCCAGTAATAAAAAATAGCTCTCTAAATACCCTTTTTAATAATGAGGGTAATCTAGATGATGTTTTAGAGAAAGAATTTGCATACAACTCTTCAGCTTGAAAAGAATTAAATCCTATCATCTGCTATCTAAATAAGAATTATCGTCAAAATGAAGATGAATTAAATGATATATTGAATAATATTCGAGATAATTCTCAAATTAATAAAATCTTTAATCAGTTATCGGAAAAATCTGAAAATATTAGAAATCATAAAAAAGAGATCCTTAAATTATACACTCATAATGTCGATGTGGATAATATTAATTTGAGAAATTATTTAAATCTAACTAAATCCAAAAAAGAATATACATATAATATGTCTGCAACTGGTAAGAAAAATATAATCGAATTATTAAAAAAGAATTGTTTAGCTCCCGAAAATATTAATTTAAAAATTGGTGCTAAAATAATCTTTATTAAAAATGATAAATTAAGAAGATATCAGAATGGAACACTTGGTGAAGTGATTGATTTTAATAACCAGCAAATGCCAATTATTGAGACTTATGATGGAGATAAGATAGCTTTATCAACTGACTCTTGACAATTCTTAGATGATAATGGTAGATCAATTGCTGAGATTTCTCAGATTCCAATTAAATATGCTTGAGCCATAACCATACACAAGTCACAAGGAATGACTTTGGATGCGGCCGAAATTGACTTATCTCGGGCTTTTGGAACTGGAATGGGTTATGTAGCTTTATCGCGAGTAAAAAGTTTAAACAATATTAATTTAATCGGAATTAATCAAGAATCGTTAAGAGTTAATCCCTTAATCATAGTTCAAGACAAGATCTTTAAAGAAAAATCAGAGAAAGCAATACTAGCTATAAATAAATACTATACCAATAATAAAAGCAAAAAAGAATTAGAGCAAAAACAGAAAGACTTTATTATAAATATTTAATAATTATATAAAGCAATTAGATTTGACTAATTATATTTATATGATATTATATCATAAGAAATGATTTATTAAATTCTTTAAAAAATAAAGTAATATGGGTAAAAGAAGAAAGCAACCTCGTCCAAAAATCATTAATTTTGAAAAAGAAAATGAGTTCAGAGTAGGTCCTAGTGAGGAAGAAATTTTAAAAGACGCAGAAAGAATTGGGGAAGAGGTTGAAAAGGCTGATTCATCTTTAAAAATTATTTCCGAAAAAATAGCTAATACTTTTTCAGAAATAATCACTCTAGCCTTAAAGAGCTCTTCTGACGAAATCGAAGAAGAAAAAATTTACAACTTACAAGATAAATTTATTGAGTTAGAACAGACTCATACAAATTTATCATTAAAGATTGTAAGTTTAAAGAAAGATCTCTTAAGAAATAAATTTTTTCTAGGAATCTTAGAAGAGGAAGATTTTTTACAATAAACTTTTTAAAACAAAAGCCCTTTTAAAGGGCTTTTTAATTTTTCTAAGTGAAAAATTAATGGTAATTTTCTATTTCGATTTTGAAAAGATTATCAATCTTTTCTCTTAAAGAAAATGTCTCTTCGAATAAAAGGTCGGATTTTGCATTAAGAGCATCTATTAACTCTGCATTTTCTTTATCTAAAATAGAAACTTTTTTCTTAAAAGGCGGCCAAAAAGAGAAAACTGAAATAGTCGTAGAGTTTTCAATCTCAATAATTCTAACCCTTTCGGTAATATTTTTTATTTCTCTCTTTTTCTTTTCTATTTCAGATTGCAAAGAAAGTCTTGTTTCTCTTAATTTTAATAATTCTTGAAAATCCATGAGTGTAAAATTTAAAAGGTTAAATAAAAATTATTTGAAAATATCGGGTAAGAAATCATCTTCTACAAGATTCCCATCCCGGAAGCTATCTCTTAGCTCTAAAAGATAAAGAAGGAAAGCCTTTCTTTGTAACTCTAAACTATTTTGATAAATAGATATTTGGCTACTAAAAGATAAAGTTAATTTACTAACTTTTGCTTTTCTTTTAAAATTCTCATAAGCTATATTTTTTATGTCTTTTTGAGAATCTTTCAAATCATCCAAGTGTTTTCTCAATTCAATTCCTATGTTTTCAATTTGAGCTCTTTTTGTGAGTTGTTTATAATTTTCCTTCTCATTATCAAAATTAAAAAGGTTTCCACCATAAAAATCTATTATTTTTGCCATTTTTAAAGTTTTATTAGTTTTTAAAGAATTTCTATATATAATATAAGTTATTAAAAATAAGAAGTCAAATTTATAAAATATTTTATTTTAAATAATACATATCTTGATTATAATCAGATACTCCTACATATTCTACCTGCTCATCATTATTTCTCTCATTTTCAATATTTATAAAAATATCTACAGTATTAGATTTTTCTTTATTTTGTATATATTGATAAACTTTTTCAAAGTTCCGACAAGCTAGGCATCCCTCTCCCCTAGCTAATTCCTTAGGGCAAGAATAATTACCACTCTCTCGGAAAGCTTTAATCTTTCTACCAATCTCAATAATATATTCCCGAGCTTTTTCAATTTCTAATAATTTTTCTTGGTTAATTTCTACAATATGAAATTCTTCATGCTTATTCCCCACTTTCTTATTTTCTTGATCTAAATATCAATAAGCTACTTCTGAGATATCATAGATCTTATTTTTCTGATTTAATTTTTGTAAATTAGTAATTAATAAATAATAAATTGGTAATTGCAGTGAATTATTTTTCTCATCGTTACGACTAGTCTTAAAATCAATAATTCTCAATTTATCAATATCTTCTAAATATTCTATCCAATCAATAGATCCACACAAGATTAGATTATCTTCTTCTGAGATAAAATAATTAGGAACTAGATTTCCATCGTAAAAATATTTCTCTGGAATTATTTTCTTTAATAATTCTCCTGGATTTGTTATAACTTTCTCTAACATTTTTAAGCCTCTATTCTTAAACTCTGTTTCTTCCTCAATATTCTTAAACCCCCCTCTTTTACCTTTAAACTTTTGTCAAATTATCTCGAAATTTTTTAAAAGATTTTTCTTTATCTCTTTTTCTCTATTCTCTGTCTTAATACTTTTCAAATTCTCAATTACTTGATGAATAGCTGAACCCAGAGTAAGATATGGAGAAGCAATGTTAATTTTTCGATTAGTGATTGAGTCTTTAAAAACATTTTTTAGATAGTAAAGTCTCGAACAAGCTAAATAATCATTAATTGAAGAATATGATAATCAAACTGAATTGTATTTATTATTAGACATAATTATATTTTAACATCTTTAAATATATAATAAAATTAAATTTGACTATTAATATAGTTTGTGATATTGTATATACAGCAAAAAACAATTCTTAATAATTAAAACCTTAACAAATGGCAGCAGGACATTATGGAGATTACACAAAAAATGCTTCAAAAAGAGACGATTCTGAACTTATAGAGTTAACTCTTGACCTTATAAGTTCAGTAGAAAAAGAATTTAAGGATACAGAAAGGTATTCTAATATAAAAAAATATCTTGAAGACCGTAAGAAAAGATTGTTAGAGTTGAAAAATAAAAAATAACTTTCTTTCTACCGTTTAAAGTTAAATGAAACTTAACTTTAAACGGTTTTATTTTTATATTCTACCACTCAATAAATCATCTTCGAACTCCATTATATTTTTTAAACTGAAACTCCCCTTCTCTTCTCCGTCTTTTTTTAATTTATATTTACTAGTATCTGGAAAGTCTAAATTTAATATTTTATTATAGATAATCTTAGTCAATTTCTTTACTCTTTCAACTAATTCAAGAAATTCTTTATCTTTTTTAAGACTTAAAACTTTAATCTTCTTATCTTTATCACTCTCAACAAATTCCAATCTCGCTTCTTGAAAGTCCAAACTAGAATATTCTTTAGAATTCTCTAATAATATATAATAATAAGCTAATTGATATTGATAGAAATGTAATTTAATCTTCTGATTATCTTCTTGACCTTTTACTTCCCAATTATCAAAATTTCGTCCAGTCTTATAATCAACTACTCTAACCTCTTTTTTATTTCTCTCTATCCTATCAATCTTTCCACTTAATCGGACACCGTCTATCACAATCCCCTTCCTTTTAAAATCTACTTCCGTCTCAATAATTTCTAAATGTTCCTCACTCTCCAGAAAATTAATAAATGTTTCTAGATCTTTATATCCAGCTTCTAAATATTTCTGATAATCAATCTCAGTTAAAGTTTGCAACTGTAGAGCATTTTTAAAATTAAAACAAATTGTCTCTAGAGTTGGTTTCTTATTATATTTAGCGATATATTTATAATAATTCTCTAAGGCTTTATGTATAGCTGAGCCATAGGCACTAGACGGGTTAATGGCTTGAGGGAATCTAAGCAGATTCTGCTCAACAAATGCTTCTGGACCAACTCGAGAAAGATTTAAATAGTTATTAAGGTGAGTTACTGGCATTTGATAATTTTCTAAAATATTTTTTAATATTACTTTCTCATCAACTTGAAACTCTCTCTTCTTAATTGGGTTAAAAGTTTCTAACAAATTATCATCTAAACTTTCTTTAAAACTTTCACTAACTTCTTTACCTTTTGTATTTTTTAATATTTTTTCTTCCTCGCTATCATTTAACAAATAAGAAAATTTCTCTTTGACATAGGTAATGTATAAAGTATGTTTAGCTCTCGTCATAGCTACATAATAAAGCCGAATATTATCATCAATATTATTACTATTAGGTAATAATGGTAAAGTTAATGGAAATTTAATATTATTTTTAAAATTATTATTTTTCCAAGATTCTTCAGAGCTATTTAAGATAAAAACATATCCATACTCAAGCCCTTTACTTTTATGAGCTGTCTGTAAAGTTATCGCTTCTTTACCAGTTTGAAATAACGACACCGTAGATAAAGTTAAATTACTATCAATCTTATAAATATTTACAAATGAAACTAAATCCTTCAAATATAAAGTTTCTCCTGGCTTATATTCTCTTAAAGCTTGAATGAAAGTTTGCAAAGCTGATAAAAAGTCTAAATATAAGCTTTTTTTATTTTGAAAATTCTTTTTTCCGAAGTAGTATTCTCGAAATGGTGAGATAAAAACACCCCTAGCTATATTTTTCTGATCAACTCTTTCACTCTCTTCCTCCTCATATAATTCATAGCCATGATTGCCAATAATTTCATCAATTAAATAAAGTAAAGGGGTATTCTTAGATTTAGTAATTAAGTTAATTAAAAAGTTAGCAATATTTTTAACTTGTTTATTATCTCCATCCAGCATTATTTTTAACCAAGATACTTTCTCATAAATCTTTTCGCCTAGTTCGTTAACTTTATATTGATAGTTACGAATGGTCTCAGCGATTTTCCAAACTTCAATATGAGAAATATTCCAAAATGGAAAAGCTAATATTTCTGGTAATAATTCTTCTTTAATATTTTCTAATCCACCATTTACAAAATCTAAAATAGTCAAAATTTCCCGAATCGGCTCTTTTTCAAAGACATTTTCCTTTTTCTCATATTTGTGATTGATTTGATAGTTATTTAAAATATCTGAAAAATCTCTTAAGTCTTTGTGATTTCTGGCAATTATAGTTATTTCTTCAGCTTTAACTCCCTTTTCAATTAATTTTTGAATCTCTTTAGCAATATAATCTTTCTCTTGTAAATCATTCTTAAAATTTTTCTCAATAATATCTCCTTTATATTTCTTAATTAATTCTTTATTAGAAGCTCTTATATCTTTCTTAATTTCTTCTGGATATCTAACTTCTAGACGATCGGAAATCTTTTTAATTAAGTTTCTAGCCCCATCTAAAATATTCTGAGTCGAGCGATAATTTTTATCTAAAGTTATAATTTTAGTCTGAGGAAATATTTTTTTAAATTTCGTAATATTATCAAGCTCTGCTCCTTGAAATTTAAATATAGACTGATCATCATCTCCAACTGCTAGTATATTAGGATCTTTATTATTATTTTCAAAATTTGTAATTTCCTTAATTAAATTAAATTGCGCCTCCGAAGTATCTTGAAATTCATCAATCATAATATATTGATATTGCTCAGCAATCTCAGCTCTTAATTCAATATCTTTCTTGAGTGCTCGTCCAGTCACAAATATCATATCGTCAAAATCATAATAACCCCGCTTATTCATTTCTAAGTTATATTGCTCATAAATATTAGCTAAAGCTTCCCATTTCTCATATAATTCTTCCTCACTTTCTTTTAAGACAAAATCTCCTTCAGAAGTTTTTTTGAAATATTGTTTTCGCCATTCAGTTAAATTATCAGTTTTCCCTGTGCTTTGGGATTGCACTAATTCTAATTCTATGGTTTTTAATAAATATTTAGCAGTTTGATTGTCTTTCTTCATTAATTTAGATAATTCTTCAATTATTTTTTCATAAGTATTGTAAAGTAGATCATACTCATCTTGATTTAAGTCTTACAACGCTTACTGATACAGATTTAAGGGCCATTGCCACAGCGCTTAAACTTAATCGACTTTTTATCACGGCTTCTAGAGAATTATCCAATGAGGGCGTTGCC